>JAYSYE010000039.1:0-2465 GCA_043716635.1 Deltaproteobacteria bacterium
AGGATGATGCGGTAGCGGATGCCGGCGTCGTCCCAGCGCAGCTCGGCGCGGTCGGTGCTCGACTGGTCCAGCTGGTCGTTCACGCGCTTGCCGATGCCGTTCACGAAGCCCTCGAGCTGCTTCGTGAGGCCCTCGCGCCGACGCTGCGTCAGCACGCCGAGCACGCCGCCGAGATCGCGGGCGGCGATCGCATCGGCGAACAGCTTGATCGCGTCACGCGCATTCGCCGCGCGCGAGCGACCGACCAGCTCGGACTCGAGGCGCCAGGCTTTGCCGTCGCGCTCGAGGTTCACGGTCTTGTTGTCCGGGTACCTGACCATCGCGCGCTCGCCGACGTCGGGATTGCCGCGAAGGCTGTCCTCGAGCAGCTGTGCCTGCCACGCGCGCTCCTTCGCCGTCTCCTTCCACTGGATCGCGAAGTCGTCGTAGGTCATTTGCTTCCGCGCGGCGTCAGAGAGCATCCCGTACGCCTCGCGCGGCTGTTCGCTCTTCAGCGCGTGCAGGTACGTCCGCACGCCTGCGGCCGCCGGGGACCTCGGACCGGCGGCGCCCCCGCACGCGCTCGCCGCGAGCGTGGCCGCCACCAGGAACGCAGTACCCACGCGGAGCGTTCGCACGGGCTGACAGTAGCTCGCCGAAATAGCTAAAGCCACCGAGGCAACATGCCTCGGTGGCCCCCCCGCGCTGCATGGCCGTCCGTCAAGAGTCCCGCAGCTCGGAGTATGCGAGGACAGATTGCGAGGGTGGTGCCAGTACGCGGCACGGCGCTGCGCGGGGCAGGGCGCGTGGATGTGAACGCCCGTTGATACGTGCGGTGTGAAACCGCCTGGGCCCGATCGCGACGTGGCGCCCAGCGCGGGCTGCTCGGTCATCTCGGGCCGGGCATGAGTGCCACGTGCAGCTCGGCCTGCTGCTCCGGCGTCAGGAACCGCTCGCACGTCTTCAGCGCGGCCGGCGTGGTCGCGTCGCCGAAGCAGTTGACGGCCGTGAAGTGCCAGCGCTGGCAGGCGTTCATCACCGCGTGGAAGCGGTCTCGGTCCGCCTCCTCGGCGAGCGCTCCAGCGGTTCGCGCGATCGTCTGGGTGGTCGACCCGCAGGTGCCACCGAGCTCGGCATTCCACGGGTCGCGGTCGGCCTTCTTCTCGGCGACGAGCTCCGCGTCGAGCGCGGTGAATGCCTGGTCGAACGCCGCGAGCTGCGCCGGCGGCAGCTTGTCGGGACAGCCCTTGGCGTCGGCGGCGATGCACGCCCGCATCTCGGCGTTCCAGCGATCGGCCGTGCAGCGCTCCATCAGCATCTGGCCCAGGCGCTCGTTCTGCCGCGTCGCCCGGGCCGCGACTGCCCGCGCGTAGTCGTGCCGGCCAGCCGGAACGTCGGGCGTGGCCAGCATCTGGGCGAGCGCGGCCTCGGCTCCGGGGACCGGGCGCCGGTAGCGCGCGACCGCCTCCTCGCAATCATGACGGACGTCGGTGGACGACTTGCGACAACCGACCAGCTGCACGAGGGCGAGTACGCAGCGCTTCAGGAATGGCATGACCGGACCACAGTAACGCCGCTCGCCCTCCGCTCGCCGCGGTTCGGGTCGTCAGGACGCCGTCGGCACGCTCAGCCGCGGGGGCCGTTGGTGAGCTGCAGCTCGGAGTGCAGCGCCTCGGGCAGCTTGTCGGGGTAGTCGACCGTGAAGTGGAGGCCGCGCGACTCCTTGCGGCGGCGAGCGCTCTCGATGATGAGGTGAGCCACGAGCGCGAGGTTGCGCAACTCGATGAGGTCGCTCGTGATCTTGTAGTCGAGGTAGTACTCGCGGATCTCGTCGCGCAGCATCTCGATGCGGTGGCGCGCGCGCTCGATGCGCTTGTCGCTCCGCACGATGCCCACGTACGACCACATGAATCGGCGGATCTCCTCCCAGTTCAGCGCGACGACGATGCGATCGTTCGAGTCGGTGGCGTTGCCCGACGACCAGCGCACGACATGGGCCGGCCGGTTCTGGTGCTCCTCGCGCACGGCGGCCGCGGCGCGCTCCGAGTACACCATGCCCTCGAGCAGCGAGTTCGACGCGAGCCGGTTCGCGCCGTGGAGCCCGGTGGCCGCGCACTCGCCGATCGCATAGAGCCCCTTGATCGTCGTCGCGCCGCGGGTGTCGGTCTTGATGCCGCCGCACTGGTAGTGCGCCGCGGGGACCACGGGAATCGGCTGCTTCGTGATGTCGATCCCGAGCGCGAGGCAGTGCTCGGCGATGTTCGGGAAGCGGTGGCGCACCTCGTTCGGGTCGAGGTGCGTCATGTCGAGGAACACGCAGTCGGCGCCGGACTTCTTCAGCTCGTTGTCGATCGCACGTGCCACGATGTCGCGCGACGCGAGCGACTTCATGGGGTGATAGTTCTCCATGAACGTCTGGCCGTTCGCGAGCTTCAGGATCCCGCCCTCGCCGCGCATCGCCTCCGACAGCAGGAAGTTCCGCGCGT
>JAYSYE010000381.1:0-38593 GCA_043716635.1 Deltaproteobacteria bacterium
TTCGCGTCCTTCGCGTCCTTCGCGTCCTTCGCGTCCTTCGCGTCCTTCGCGTCCTTCGCGTCCTTCGCGTCCTTCGCGTCCTTCGCGTCCTTCGGGTCCCTGGGTGCGCGCCGCTGCTCGCGCTTCGAGCCTCGCCGCTGCTCGGCGACCGGCTCGGACGTAGTGGCCGGCGGCGCGACCGATGCGAGCCCCGCGCCAGGCTCGCGCACGATCTCGATCACGGGCCCGCTGTCGAACCCGCCATGGGGCTGCACGGGGGCCGCGGGCGTGACGGTCGCCTCGGGCGGCGGGAGCGTCGCGCGAACCGGTCGCGTCTCCGCGGCCATCGCGCAGTCGCTGCTGCAGTAGCCGACGATCTTGCCGGCGCGCACTCCGACGGCCCGCGCGCGGAGAGGATCGACCGGCTTGCCGCACGTGGGGCACTGCGTGTTCATAGCGACAGCACTCGTTCGGGACCGTGGTCGGAGGACAGCTGGTCGATGTACGCGAGGATCAGGTCGCGACGGGAGAGCACGGCCGCGATCTCCTCGGCGGTGAGGAGCGTACGCTGTCCCGTCGCATCGGCGACGGTCACGGCGCCCGCGATCGCCTCCCGATCGAGCCCGCGGAGCGCGACCACGAGCGCCCGCGGGAACGTCTGCGCGCGGTGGAGTGCGAGCAGCGGCATCGCCGGAATCGAGGGCTCCGGCGGGAACGCCGACGTGTTGTCCATCGTGTACAGCGTGGTGCCGTCCGGCGACATCTGCAGATTCCCGCCGCTCCAGCGATCGTCGTTGCCGACGAGCGCATCGAACAGGATCAGCGCCGCCAGCTGGCGGAGGAACGGCCGCTGCGCCGCGGGGATGCGGGCACCCACGTCGAGATATCCGCTCCAGCGCTCCCGACCCTCGCGCTCGTCGAGCGGCAGGTGTTCGATGCGCGCGGGGACGAGCTCGGGTACCCACCACGACACCGCACCGGCGAGGACGCCGTCCCGGGGGAGCGCGACGTCGTCGATCCGGCGAGCGACATACGGGACCCACCGGGGCTCGACGCCTGCGAGCACCTCGGCGACCGGCACCCGGACCCACTTCGCCGGCGGGACGCGACCGATGTGGAGCAGCCGGTCGAGAGCGAACGCCGCGACCTCCTTGCGAGGATCGGACTGCTCGTAGATCTGCTCGGGTTTGAACGCGGCCCGCGCCCCGGACTCGAAGTCGAGCCGCAGCGACAGCGAGGTTCCGCCGTGGTTGATCTTTGTCGTCACCACGCGGGTGGCCGCGAGCGGCGCCAGCAGCGCGGCATCACTCGCGCCGAAGCTCCCGATCGGCGCCGGCATCGGCACCGCGACCACCAGCTCGCCCCGCGGCAGCACGCATCCGACCGCGAGGCACGCGTCGGGACCGTGCGCGAGCTCGGCCGCAACCGCGGGCTTCACGAGCACCAGATCGCCCGCGAGGGCCGCTGCGCGGCTCACTCCGAGCACGACTCCGCCCACGGCCCCCGCGGCGACCACGAGCTCGAGCGCGAGAGCGCAGGCCAGCCGCACGACCAAAAAAAGTTACCACGGACGGACGGCGACCACGAACTTACGGCTTGTCGTCAGCCGCGCGCGCCTCGACCACGTACGCAGCCTTGCGGTGGCGGGCGGTCGGGACGTGCTTCTCCCAGCACGAGACGGAGCAGAAGCGCAGCTTCATCCGGCCGGTGTTGCAGGAGGCCACGGTGCAGCGGACCGCCGAGGTCCCCGGAGGGATCAGCTTGCGACACGTGGCGCAGACCAGGCTCGCCATCTCGCGTGGATACCACGTGCAGATCAGTTGCGGAGCGCGACGGCCGCCGCGACCGCCGCATCGAGGTCCGCCGGACGGCCCCCGCGCAGGACCACGCGGACCGTGCCATCGCGGCCGATGACGACCGTGTGCGGGATCTCGCGTACGCCGTAGCGCTGGCTCGTCGGGCCGTCGTCGGCGAGCAGGGCCACGGTGAGCCCGAGGCGAGCGAACAGGGCGCGCGCGGCCTCGGCGTCATCGATGTTGATGGCGAGCACCTCGACGTCCGAGGCGTGGCGCGTTGCGAGCTCCTGGAGGTGTGGCAGGGCGTGCACGCACGGCCCACACCAGGTGGCCCAGAAGTCGAGGACAACCACCTTCCCGGTCGGCCACGCGTGCACGGGGCCGAGGGTGCCGGCCTGCGTGATCTCGTGCAGCGCGACGACCGGCGCGCGGCCCCCCGCGCCGACCGGCTTCACCCAGTCGAGGTGGCGCACGACCCACACGGTCTGCGCGCCGAGCGCCACGACGACGAGCGCGACCAGGACCCGCCCGACGACACGGCCCGGGCGCACGTCGGCAGCCGGTGGCATCGGCACCGTCAGCACGCGCGGCGTGCGGGTCGCGAGCGCGAGTAGCGCAGCCGCCCAGCCGCACGCCAGGCCCCACAGGGCGAACGCGACCGTGGGGGGCGCCATCACGTCCGCGGCCTGCAGCAGCATGCCCGCGCCATGCTCGACGACGACCAGGGGCATCGCAGCGACGCACGCAAGATCGAACGCGCGACCGAGCGGCTGCCGCCCCCGCGATGCCGCCCACACGACGAGCGCGCCGATCACGAGGAACGCGAGGTCGACCGTGAGCCCGCCCGCGAGCACGTGCATGACGCCCCTGGCACCGAGGCCGAGGTCGAGCGCCGCGCCGAGCCACACCGCGCCGATCAGCACGCGGAGCTGCGAGACCACGACCAGCGCGAGCAGGAGCATCACGAGATCGCTGCCGGAGCGGCCCGCGTTGCGGCGGTTCCCTGCCAGCGCGAGGGCCCAGCGGGGACGCGCGAGCGCCATCCCGATCCGCGCCACCCAGCCGAGCAGCGGTGGCTCGGCGACCGCGCTCACTTGCCGGGGCCGCGCCGCTGCATCATCAGCTTGCGGGCCTGCGCGATGAGAGCCGAGGACACGCCGCGCGACTTGGAGAGGTTCACGAGGTCCTTCTCGCGCAGGAACGGGAGCAGCCGCGCCGCCTCCGCGACAGGCGTCTTCGCGTTCCGGCACAGCGAGACCTTCACCCCGTACATCTTGGTCCACTCGCGGCGTGTGGCAATGTACCGAATGACGTCCTCGGCGAGGGCCTGGTTGCCCGCGTAGCGCGCGGCCTCGATGTCGGTCACGCCTGGCGACTTGATGGCAGCGACCGCGACGAGCCGGACCGGGTCACGGATCAGCGTGGCGCGCGCGAACGCGTTACCCAGCTGGGCGAGCCGGATCTTCTGCGGCATTGTCATCCGCGAGATCGGGATGTCCTGCTCGATCGCGGGCGCGACGCCCTCCGTCGGATCGAGCGCGTCCTCGGCGAGCACCTGCTCGGCATCCCCGTTCGTCAGCACACTATCGTCGCCGCTGAGCACGTGGGCCGCGCGCGCGAACAGCTCGTCGTCCTCGGGCGCGGTGGGGGCCGCGCCGGAGAGCGCCCGCGCGACCTCGTCCCATGCGGCGAGGCCCGGCACGCGAACCTGGTTGCGCACGGCGAGCTCGACGATGCGATCGATCGTCGACATGCGCGCGTTCCGGTTCATGTACATCGCCGCGATGATCTCGGGATGCCGCAGCAGGCGCTGCTCGTTCTGCGCGATCAGGTCGACCTCCCCGGCGGTGCCCCTCGCGGCGAGCGTCGCGAGCGTCTGGTCGCCGGCCGTCGGGTTGAGCGCGAGCGCCTCGAATGCCGCGGGCTTGCCGACGACGTGATCGCCGAGGAAGTCGAGGATCCGCGGGTCGAGCGTGGGATCGGCGAGCGTGCCGGCCAGTAACCGCTCGGGCAGCGCCGCCGCCGTCGTGCGAGCGGCCGCGGCCGTGGTCGCGTCGGCATCGAGCGCGAGCTGGTACAGCACGGACAGCTGGTCGACCGGGGACAGCGGCATCATACCGCGGGCGGCCATCATCCGTCCGGGTCCCGGACCGAGTGCGCGCTGCGCGGCCGTCGACAGGCCGGCGAGATCGAGCGGAGTGCGGTGCATGCTCATGCGAGGTTGCGCTCGTAGAGGATCTTCAGGCCCTTCAGCGTCAGCAGGTCATCCGTGGCCTCGATCGTCTTGGTCTCGCTCGCGATCAGCGAGGCGAGCCCGCCGGTGGCGATGCAGCGCGCCGGGAACTCGATCTCGGCGCGGATGCGCGTGACGAGCGCGTCGACCATGCCGGCGTACCCGTACAGCAAGCCTGCCTGCATCGACTGGACGGTGTTGCGCGCGACGACCTTGCCCGGGCGCGCCAGCTCGACGCGCGGCAGCTTCGCGGCGTGCTCGTACAGGGCTTCGGCGCTGATCTGGACTCCGGGCGCGATGACGCCGCCCATGTACTCGCCCTTGGGGTTGATGACGTCCCACGTGGTCGCCGTGCCGAAATCGACAACGATGCAGCCCGCCTTGATCTCCTCGAACGCGGCCACCGCGTTGACGATGCGATCGGCGCCCACCTCGCGCGGGTTCTCGTAGAGGATCGGCATGCCCGTCTTGATGCCGGGCCCGACGACGAGCGCGGGACCGCCGCAGTGCCGCTTGAAGAAGCTCTGGATGCCGAACACCGCCGGCGGGACGACGGAGGCGATGATGCCCGCGTCGAGCGCGCGCCACGGGAAGCCCTCCATGTCGAGGAGGGTCTTGAGCAGCACCGCGTACTCGTCGGACGTGCGGGCCGCAACCGTCTGGATGCGCCAGTGTGCAGCGAGCTCGCCATCGCGAAACACGCCCAGCACGGTATTCGTGTTGCCGACATCGACAGCTAGCAACGCAGTCATCGTCGAGGATGGTAGCTCGGCGAGTGCGACTGTTGTAGGCTCGGGCCCACCTATGCGACTGCTCTCGTCACGAACTCATCTCGCGCTGTCGCTCGTGCTAGGCGCGGCGCTCCTCGGCGCGTGCGGAGGCTCGGCGGATACGGCACCGACCCCGCTTGCCAATCACATGGACGACATGTTCATCGCGAGCATCGCTCTCGATCAGAAGCAGGCCGTCGTCCAGACGCAGAACGACTGGTCGGTCGCCAAGCTCGAGAACGCCAAGGCGGAAAGCGACTACCAGGAGATGGCCGGCAGCAAGCTCGCCGTCGCGAAGAACGACCACCAGTCCGCGAAGCTGCAGGTGTCGAGCGCGATCTCGAACAAGAAGAGCGCCGAGGCGAGCGCGGACAACACGCGGATCAACGCCGCGCAGGTCGAGCTGCACAACGCCGAGCTCGGCGAGAAGGCGGCCGCCGCGCACGTGAAGTACTTCGTCGCGTACCGCGACTACCTGAAGGCCAACCTGCGCTTCACGCAGGAGAACATGTACTGGCGCGAATCGCAGTACGAGCTCGCGAAGGTGCAGCTCGCCCAGAAGAACAACATCTCGCCGAAGGGCATCAACCTCGCCGTCTATCCGGGCCAGGAGCAGTCGCGCAACCAGCGCGCGCAGAAGGCCAAGGCGAAGGCCGACACGATGAAGCAGCGTGCCGCCGCATCGCGGGACGCCTGGCTGCAGCAGCAAACCGCGTCGGACCAGGCCTCCGGTCGCAGCTCGCAGGCGGCGGATCCCATGAGCGGAGCGCACTAGCGCGCCGTGAGCGCCGCCGCGGCAGAGCCTGCAGAGCCCGCAGAGCCCGCAGAGGGCGCTCGTATCCTCGTCGTCGATGACGAGCGAGTCATTCGCGAGATCCTCGCGGAGTTCCTCACGCTCGAGGGCTTCAGTGTCCACACCGTCGAGGACGGCGAGAAGGCACTGACCGAGCTGCGTCTGCGGCCGTACGATCTGCTCATCACGGATCTGAAGATGCCGCGGCTCTCGGGCCTGCAGCTGCTCGAGAAGATCGAGCAGGAACGTCTCGGTGTGCTCACCGTCCTGATGACGGGCTTCGGGACGGTCGAGACCGCGATCGAGGCGATGAAGAAGGGCGCGTACGATTATCTGCTCAAGCCGTTCAAGGTGGAGGAGGTGATCCGAGTGGTCGAGCGCGCGCTCTACCGGCAGCGGCTGCAGACCGAGAACATCCGGCTGCGCGAGGCCCTGACGATCTACAAGGTCTCGGAGGCGATCGCGACGTCGCGCGAGATCGACCACATCCTCGACGTGGTGCTCCGCGCCGCGCTCGACGAGGTGAAGGCGGACGTCGCGACCTTGCACCTGCGAGACCCGAGCTCCGGTGCCTACGAGGAGCGCGTCAAGGTGGTGGCGGCGGATGGCAAGTCGGCGCCGGGTGGCCTGCCCTCGCCGTCGATGGGGGTGCTCATCGACCAGTTCGCGACGGGCGTTCCGATCCTGGCGCACGGGGGCAAGGCGTCGCGGTTCTTCACCGAGTCGACGATGCCGCCCGAGCTCTCCTCGTTCGTGGCGGTGCCGCTCACGGTTCGCAACAACATGGTCGGAGTGATGAACGTGTTCTCGTTCACGCCGGGCAAGAAGTTCGACGAGGGTCACCGCAAGATGCTGGCGGTGCTCGCCTCCCGCGCGGCGAGCGCGATCGACAATGCCCGGCTCTACGTCGAGCTGTCGACGACGAACGATAGCCTCCTGAAGGCGAACGTCTCCCTCGAGGAGATGTTCCAGCAGACGGTCGCGGGCTTCGCGCAGGCGCTCGAAGAGAGCGACCTGTACACGCGCGGACACTCGGAGCGGGTCGCCGTCTACACGGAGATCCTCGCGCGCGGACTGACGCTCCCCGAGCCGGAGACGCGACGCATGGTGCAGGCGGGCGTGATGCACGACGTCGGCAAGATCGGCGTGCGATACGACATGCTGAACAAGCCCGGCAAGCTGACGCCGGAGGAGGTGCAGGTGTTCCGGCAGCACCCCGAGAAGGGCAAGCGCATCCTCGAGCCGGTGCCGTGCCTGCACGCGCTCATCGATGGCTGCTGGTGTCACCACGAGTGGTTCGACGGTGGCGGCTATCCGCGGAACCTCGCGGGAGACCAGATTCCGCTCGTCGGCCGCATCGTCGCGATCGCCGATGCGTACGACGCGATGACGTCGGACCGAGCGTATCGGCGCGCCCTGCCCCACGAGGTCGCGGTGAACGAGATCGAGCGCTGCGCGGGGACCCAGTTCGATCCCGAGCTCGCGGACGCCTTCGTGAGGCTCGTCCATGCCTGGCGCGAAGGCATGCGCGAGCGCGGCGAGTCGTCGCTGATTCCGCGCTGAGCAACCATCGATGTCGGAGGTCTCGGGGAAATATCGGCTCGACACGCGCCTCGGCGGCGGCGGCATGGCCGAGGTGTTCCTGGGCTCCACGCTCGGCGCCGAGGGGTTCTCCCGGCGCGTGGCGATCAAGCGCGTGCTGCCGGGCTACTCGGACAACGACCAGTTCGCGCAGATGTTCGTGGCCGAGGCGCGCATCAGCTCGCAGCTCGTGCACCCGAACATCGTGTCGGTGCTCGACTTCGACCGGGATGCGGACCGGCGCCTGTTCCTGGTGATGGAGCTGGTCGAGGGCAAGGATCTCGATGCGCTCGCGCACTCGGGCCTGCTGCCGATCCCCGTCGTGATCTTCGTGATCGCGGAGGTGCTGCGCGGCCTCGGCTTCGCGCACGACCTGCCCGTCGGCACGGACATGCGGGGCGTCGTGCATCGCGACGTGTCGCCGCACAACGTGTTGCTGTCGTGGGAGGGCGCGGTCAAGGTCTCGGATTTCGGGATCGCGAAGGCGCGCGAGGCGAGCGAGGCCACCGCGTCGGTGTTCATCAAGGGCAAGCCCGCGTACATGAGCCCCGAGCAGGCGAACGGCCAGGCGCTCGATGGCCGCAGCGATCTCTTCGCCGTCGGCATCATGACGTGGGAGATGCTGGTGGGACGCCGGCTGTTCATGGCGGACGACACGCGCGCGACGCTCGCGGCGGTGCTGTTCGGTCAGGTGCCGCGGCTGCGCACGGTGCGCGCGGACGTGCCGAAGGATCTCGAGCGCTTCGTGATGAAGCTGCTCGAGAAGGATCCGGCGGCGCGGTATCCGACCGCCGAGGCCGCGATCGCGGACCTGATGAACTGCGCCGACGCCCCGCGGTCGGGGCGCGAGCTGCTCTCGCAGGTGTTGCTCGAGCGGTTTCCGGAGCACGCGCCGGTGCGGCAGAGCATCATGCGCGCGCGCTCGCGCAACGCGGTCTCGGTGCCACCTGGATCCCATCCAGGGGCCGCGCAGCCCGGCGCGCCGGACGTCCCCTTCGGTGCGCCGACGATGCCCGAGTACGGTGGGGCCCGGGCCGTACCGCTCCCGAGCCTCGGCGCGATCCGCAACGCGGCGACGCACACGCTCGAGCTGTCCGCGCCTCCGGGGCGCTGGGGGAAGCGCGCGGCGCTCGTGGTCCTCGTCGTCGCGGGGAGTGCAGCGGTGACGTTCGGCGTGGTCAAGACCATGAGGCGCCGGGCGCCGGGCGGTGCCGCACCGGTCGTGGTCGCCGTCGCCGCGCCCGATGCGGCCGATGCGGCCGATGCGCCGACGCCCGATGCGCCCGCCGATGCCACCGACCGGCCGACCGATCCGGTGGCCCCGCCGCCCGACGCGCCTGCGGGCGTCGACGGGGGGATGGCCGTCCCCGACAGCGGAAAAGGTGTCCCCCGCCCCGGGCACGAGCAAGCTGGTCGCCCTCAGACCGGGACCTTGATCGTGACCGCGCACCCTCCAGTAGACGTCTTTGTCGACGGCAGCCGCCGCGGCGCCGCGTATCTCAAGCTCGCGCTGGCAGCGGGGACTCATATGTTGAAGCTGGTGTCGTTCGACGACGATGGCGGGAAGCACGAGTCCGGGCCGCGGCGAATCACGATCAAGGCGAATGCCGATCTCGTGATCGATCCGCAGGACTGGATGAAGTAGCGATGCGCGCGTCGCTCGCACTCTGCCTCGGTGGCGCGCTCGCGGCGCTCGGGACCACCGCCGCGCAGGCCGACCGCCAGATCGGCGTCGTCGTGACGGGCGAGCCGACGCTCCAGCCGCAGCTCGCCGCGGGACTCGAGACGTGGCTTCGTCATCACGGCTTCGGGCTCGTGCCCTCGCCGCTGCCGCCCGACGCGATCAACACCGTCATCGATTGCTTCGCGATCGAGGACGAGGGCTGCGCGAAGGCGGCGGTCGCACAGCACGCGATCGCATCCACCGTCGTGTACGCCCGCGTGGAGCTGACGGACTCGAGCGCGACCGGCGATCGCACCGTGGCGATCACGGCGTACTGGTACGAGAAGGGCGGCCGCTCGGCGGCCGAGAAGCGCACGTGCACCGATTGCACGGACGCGAAGCTGCGCACGACCGCGGACGAGATCATCGGTGCGCTCGCCGGCGTCGCGCCCGGATCCGGTCACCTCGCGATCACGTCCCGGCCGACCGGCGCGAGCGTCACGATCGATGGCGCGCCGAGCGGCGCGACCCCGCTGGAGGTCGACCTGCCCGTGGGCCCGCACCGCCTGGAGCTGGCGACCGCGGCGGGCATGCGCGGCACGCGCACCGTGACCGTCGCGGACGGCTCGCAGCCGATCGAGATCGAGCTCGCCACGCCCATGGAGGCACGCACGTCGCTGCCGCGGGCGGTACCACTCGGCATGATCGGCGTCGGGGCAACCGCGCTGCTCACCGGCATCGTGCTCGTCGCCGTCGACGAGGACGCGAAGGATGTCCCGGTGACCCAGCGCACGTTCCGCAATACCGCCGCGTTCGGCACCGGTCTGGCGATCGGCGGCGTCGTCGTCGGCGCGATCGGGGCCGTGCTGTTCGTCACGCAGAACCGACACCGCGCCGATGCGTCCGGTCCGGTAGCCTCAGCAACGGCCACGGGCGCGGTCGTCGGCTGGTCGGGTCGCTTCTGATCGCGCTGCTCCAGGAGCTCTCCATGCACGCACGCCACTCCCTGTCCGTCGCCGCGCTCCTCCTGGGCGTCGGCTGCTCCGAGCCGAACCCGTACTACGATCCGAATGCGGCGGGCGTCGACGCCGCCACCGACGCCACCACGCAGGAGTGCACGACATCGGAGACGTGCCCGTCGCCCGCGCCGGTGTGCGTGGAGCGGACCTGCGTGCAGTGCGATGCCACGCACGCGGATGCGTGTTCGGGCGTGACCCCGATCTGCAACGTCGTCTCGAACACGTGCGAGGGGTGCAGCGCGAACGCCGACTGCGCGTCGACCGCGTGTCGTCCCGATGGGGCCTGCGCCGCGGAGGCCGACGTCGCGTACGTGAAGCTGGGAGGCGGCAGCGGCCCGTGCACTCGTGCCGCCCCGTGCGCGACGTTGCGTCAGGGGCTGGCGACCACGAAGCCCGTCATCAAGATCGAGGGCGTCGCAGAGCTGAGCGAGACCGCGGTCACGATGATCGCCCGCGATGCGATCATCCTCGCGGACGCGGGTGCGCTCATGCGCCGCTCGAATAGCGGTCCGATCCTGCGGGTGACGGATGACCTCACCGTCTCGATCAGCGGCCTCGGTCTCGGTGGAACCGCGGGTGGCATCACCGACGCGGCGCTCGTGGCGAGCAACCCCACCGAGCTCGCGCTGCACCATGTCTTCATCACGGGCAACTCGCAGGTCGGCTTGAAGGTCACGGGCGGCAAGCTCGTGATGGACGGCTGCATCGTGGTCGGGAACGTCAATGGCGGTCTCGATGCCGACGCGACGATGCTCGACATCACCAGCTCGATGTTCGTGAGCAACGGACAGACCGGCTCGGTCACGGCGTTCGGTGCGGTGCAGGCTGCCAACGTGCAGGCGGGCTCGCGGTTCGCGTTCAACACGATCGCGGGCAATACCGCAAACGTCGCGAAGACCGATGGCATCGCCTGCAGCACCGCGCTCGAGATCGTCAGCACGATCGTCCATGACGATGTCACCAGCGGCGCGTGCACGTACTCCAAATCGCTCGTGCCCCCCGCCACGGCCTGCACCGGGTGCGTGACAGGCGATCCGAAGTTTGCGAGCACGAACGTCAGCGACCCGCGCGCGGCCGACTTCTTCCGCCTGAAGCCGGGTAGCCCCGCCATCGCAGCCGGCGCTCCGGTGGCCGGCATCCACCTCGACATCGACGGCGATCCGCGACCCACCACCACACCCGATATTGGAGCCGACCAGTACACCCCATGAAGACCACCCTGTGTATCGCTGTCGCGCTGGCCGGATGCGGCATCGCGGACTTCGACCTCGATCAGAAGATCGTCGAGCAGCACGTGCAGGGGTCAAATGTCCCCGCGCCGCTGGGAGCGCTGTTCCCGTTTCCGCTCAGCCTCGATCTGTCGGCGCAGATCAAGAAGCAGAACTCGGGACCGATCGACTCGATCACCTTGAAGGCGCTCTCGCTGAAGATCACCGATACCGACCGTCCCGCCGGCGACGTCGATGACTGGTCCTTCGTGACGAGCATCCACGTGTACGTCAAGAGCAGCGCCTCGAGCTCGACCCTGCCGCGCGTGGAGGTCGCGAGCATCGGTGCCCCCGGCGCCGTCACCAGCTTCGACTTCGACATCGCGGCCGGGGTGAACCTGAAGCCCTACGTCGATGAAGGCAGCGTGGTCGAGAGCACGGGCACCGGGTCGATTCCCGCGGACGACGAGTCGTTCGACGGCTCGTCCACGTTCACCGTCCACCCGCTGTGAGCTCTGTGAGCTAATGTTCGCGCAACTTCGGCGCCCGCCGGCCGATAGCAGATCCACATGCGCCAGCTCCCTGTATTTGTTGCCGTTGCCGTCGCCGGGGCGGTCCTTGGTTCGGCTATCCCCGCGCGTGCCGAGAAGCAGATCGCGCTCGAGTCGCAGGTCGGCGAGCGGAACGCCGATGCCGACAAGCTGCTGAAGCCGATCTTTGGCGTGCTCATCGCGCGCGGCTTCGAGGTCGGGGTCCAGATGGTGGGGAGTGCGTTCGAAGCGCGCGTGTCCCGCCCCGCCCTGACCGCTGCCGGGTTGCCAGGCGACTTCGCGGCCCAGGTCGAGCGCGGGCAGCGGGCGTGGGTCACCGGCAAGTTCGAGGACGCGGTGGACACGCTGAGCCCGCTCATCGAGGCCGCGCACCAGAGCTCGGGCGCCTTCGCGGTGGACCAGACGCTCCGCGATCCGCTCCTGCAGGCGACCATCGTGCTCGCGCTTTCGCAGCAGCGCACGGGTGACAGCGCGGCGATGACGGAGACTTTCGCCGAGCTCCTGCGCGCGTTCCCCGGGAGCACGGTGTCTCGGGCGACCTACGGCTCGGATGCGGTCGCGCAGTTCGACGCCGTGAAGAAGGCGCTCGCCGCCACCAGGCACGGCAAGCTCACGGTGCACACGACCGGCGACGTCGGCCTCGTGTTCATCGACGAGAAGATCCAGAAGGTCGGGACCGTGAGCCTAGATGTGGTGCCCGGCACCTACCGCGTGTTCGCGCAGTTCGGCAAGCAGCTCTCGCGCGTGCACCTCGTGACGGTCGCCGCGGGCGACGACATCGGGATCGACATCGACCCCGCCTTCGACGCCAGCGTGCACACCGGTCCGGGCTGGGCCGGCCTCGCATTCGCGACCGCGGCGGAGCGCGAGGAGCACGAGGCCGCGTACGCCGCGGACTTTGCGAGCGACATGCGCGCGACCGCGGTCACGGTCGTCGGGATCGACTCGGCGCGGGGCAAGCCGGTGGTGTTCGCGGCGCTGGTGAACCCGCGCAACGGCCGGGAGATCCGCCGCGCCAGCGTCGCGATGGCGCCGCCGCCCAGCGAGGATCGGCTGAAGGCGCTCGCGAGCTTCATCGCCGACAACCAGGCCTCGGCCGACATCGTCGTGGAGAAGCTGGACGACGGGCCGGCCACCTCGGCGCACGGTGCGTCCGGTGCCGCCGGAGCCCGCGGCGCGGGACGCGGCCCCGCCGATGGTGGCGACGGCAGCGATCGCGGTCGCTGGGGCGGCTGGAAGTACATGACCGGCACGGTCGCCCTCGGCGCGCTCGGCGCGGGTGCGTATCTCCTCGCGAAGGACGGCGACTGCGCCGACACGATGTTCACCCCACCGTGCAAAAATTTCTATCACACCGCCGGGCCCGGCTGGGCGGCCGTCGGCGGAGGCGCGGTGTTCACCGCGATCACGATCTACCTGATCGCGACCGGCGGCAGCCACGGCTCCGCGAAGGCCGAGGCGCGCACGACGGCCTACGTGACGCCCTCGCGCGGCGGCACCGTGGTCGGCATCTCGACGCGGTTCTAGAGGCGTTCTAGAGGTCGGCGGACTTCGCGCCCGCGAGCTCGGCGCGCAGATCCTCGAGCACGCGCGACGGCGCGCGCACGCGCAACAAGGTACCGGCATCGTCGTGGGTCTCGGACAGCACGGTGGTGCGCTCGTGGATCTGGTGCACCACGCGCTGCGCGACCCACGGCACGACGAGGTCCGTCTCCTCGAGTGCGCCCGCGAACTGCGCGATGAGCCGCTCGCGCAGCATCGCCACGTCGTCGCGTGACTTGGCCGACAGCTGGATCGCGTCGGGATATTTGTCGAGCAGCGCCGCGCGGCCCTCCTCGTCGACGCGATCGATCTTGTTCAGGATCAGCCACGAGTTCATCGCATCGGTGCCGGTCTTGTCGAAGACCTCGTTGAGCACCTCGCGCGTGACCTGGAGCTGGTCCGCATGCGCGGCGTCGGAGGCGTCGATCACGTGCAGCAGGAGATCGGCCTCGGACGCCTCGTCCAGCGTGGAGCGGAACGACGCGACCAGGTCGTGGGGGAGCTTCTTGATGAAGCCGACCGTGTCGGTGACGAGGATCGGCGGCTCGGTCAGCGGCTGGAGGCGGCGCACCGTGGTGTCGAGTGTCGCGAACAGCTTGTCGGCAATGTAGACGTCGGTGCTCGTCAGCGCGCGCATCAGCGACGACTTGCCGGCATTCGTGTACCCCACGAGCGCGACGGTGGGCAGGTCGTGCCGACGTGCCCGCCGCGTCTTCGAGCCCCCGACGATCTGACCGAGCTCGCCACGCAGCTCGGCGATGCGGTCGCGAATGCGTCGGCGGTCGAGCTCCAGCGAGCTCTCGCCCGCGCCCTTGCCGCCCACGCCGCCGCGCACGCGATCGCCACCGCCGCCACCTTCGCGCAGCCGCGGGGCGAGGTACTTGAGCCGGGCGATCTCGACCTGGAGGCGCGCCTCGCGCGTCTTCGCGTGCCGATGGAAGATCTCGAGGATGACGCTCGTGCGGTCGAGCACGTCGACGCCCGTCGCCTTCTCCAGATTTCGCTGCTGCGTGGGGGACAGGTCGTGATCGACGAGCACCGCGCGGACGTTGCCCTCGGCGGGCGGCTCGGCGGCCACGCTGTCGGCGTACTCGGGCTCGGTGTCGTCGGGCTCCGAGCCGGGGACGTCGAGCTCGACCTCGTCGTCGCCGCTCTTGGCGCCAGGCTTCGAGTACGCCTCGACCACGCCCGACCCGCCGGTCCAGCGGGCCAGCTCCGCGAGCTTGCCCTCGCCGAGCACGACGCCCGGCGCGAGCTTCGCGCGGCGCTGGATGACCCGCGCGATGGGGTCGAGCCCCAGGGTGCGCGCGAGCCGCTCGAGCTCTTCCATCGAGGAGCCGAGCTCGGCGTCGGTCGTGCCCGGAAGCTGCACCGCGACCACGACTGCTGTCGGGCGCTCGTCGCTACCGAAGTCGAACAGACCACCGCTCTCGAATGCCATGCGGCGCGCACCTTACACGACGATGGGACTGCGGGCGAACGCGAGTAGCCAAGTCGGTCCAGCGCGTCGGCGCAGGCGGTATGATCGCGGCCGGATGGCAGCCCACGACGCAGAGGACGCGTACGCCGCGACCGTGGCGCCGGTGTCGTCGATGGGTGTGGATGCGACCATGGCCGCGGGCAGCTCGTCAGAGCGCGACCGCGCCGCCGGGCTCGAGGGCAACCTCGGGGCGCTGCCGATCATCGACGTCGAGACCTACGTGCTCGACAAGGAGATCGCGCGTGGCGGCATGGGCCGGATCGTCGCGGCCGAGGATCAGCGCCTCGGCCGGCGCGTCGCGCTGAAGGTGTTACTGGAGCCCGCGGGCGATCAGCTCGGTCGCTTCCAGCGCGAGGCGCTGATCACGGCGCGGCTCCAGCACCCGGGCATCGTGCCGGTCTACGAGGCCGGTCGCTGGCCCAGCGGCGAGCCGTTCTTCGCGATGAAGCTCGTCGCGGGGCTCCCCCTGGACCGCGTGATCGCCGAGACGCGCTCGCTCGACGAGCGGCTCGCCCTGCTGCCCCGGATCGCCGCCGCCACGGACGCGATCGCGTACGCGCACAACCAGCGCGTCGTGCACCGCGACCTCAAGCCGGCGAACGTGCTCATCGGCGACTTCGGCGAGACGGTGGTGATCGACTGGGGCCTCGCGAAGGATCTCGACGCGGGCGACAGCCTGGACTCGGCGGCGCGCGCGCCCCGCAAGGTGATGGTGCCGCTCACGGTGCCGCCGGAGGCGGAGCGCGGCACGCCCCCGACGCCCCCGAGGAGCAGCTACAGCACGGCGTCGTCGACGCTCACGATCGCGGGCGCCGTGATGGGCACGCCCGCCTACATGGCGCCCGAGCAGGCGCGCGGCGAGGCCGTCGATCAGCGGGCGGATGTCTTCGCGCTCGGCGCGATGCTCTATCATCTCCTTGCGGGCGCCCCGCCCTACAACGCGAAGACGGCCACCGACGTGATCGCCGCCGCCGCGCTGGGCCGCGTGGTGCCGCTCGTGGAGCGCGAGGCCCGCGCGCCCGCCGATCTCGTGGCGATCGTGCAGCGCGCGATGGCGCAGGATCCCGCGCGGCGCTACGCGCATGCCGGCGAGCTCGCCGACGAGCTCCGGCGCTTCCTCACGGGACAGCTCGTCTCGGCCCACCGCTACACGCGCAGCCAGCGCCTCGCGCGGTTCGTGAAGAAGCATCGCGCTGCCGTCACGATCGCGACGATCGCGACGGTCGCGTTCGCCGTCGGTGGCACGGTCGCCGTCACGAGCATCGTCCGGGAGCGCGACCGCGCCCAGCACGAGAGCACGGTCGCGTCGGCGCGGCGGGATGCCGCCGAATCACTCATCGACGGCATGCTGGTCGGGATGCAGAGCCGGCTGCGGGGCATCGGCCGGCTCGACCTGCTGAGCAGCCTCGGGCAGGACATCGAGCGCTACTACCTGACGCTCGGGGCGCTGCGTGCCACGTCGATCGACGGGCTCGATCGCATGGCCAAGGCCGTCGACCTGATCGGCAGCGCCGAGCGCGATCAAGGCGACGTGGAGGGCGCGACGACCACGTTCCAGCGCGCGTTCGACGAGCTCGCGGCCGCCGTGGGGACGGACCGCACGCCGCGCACGTTCGAGCACCGCGTGATGCTCGCGCGGCTGCAGTTCGAGCGCGGGACGTGCCTCCAGCAGAAGGCGCGCCACGCCGAGGCCGCAGCCGCTTACCAGGACGCGCGGGCGCGGTTCGTCGACCTGCTCGCGGAGCAGGCGCGGGACGGCAGACTCCTCCTGTACGCCAGCGAGGCGCAGGACCGCATCGGCGATCTGCTGCGCAACGATGGCAAGCTCGATGCAGCCTTCACCGAGTACGACCTCGGGCGCGTGCAGCGCGAGACCGCAAAGTCCGTGGCCACCGGGCGACCGCTCGCCGAGGTGGCGGCACTCTCGACGAGTCACCTGAAGCTCGGGTCGATCTTCCAGGCCCGCGCGGATACCGCGGCGGCGCTGTCCGCCTACCGGACGTCGCTGCGACTGCGCGACACGCTGCTCGACATGGATCCCGACAACATGGACTACCAGTCGCGCGTGCTGGAGGTGGAGGACACCATCGCCGAGCTGCAGCGCGAGCTCGGCGACAGCAAGAGTGCCGTGGCCACCTATCAGGAGGCGCTGCCCCTCATGGTCGCGCTCACGCGCCGCGATCCGAACAACCAGACGTGGGGCCGGATGTACGGCAACCTCCTCGCCGACCTCGGGTTCGCGCTGCTCGACACGGGTGCCTTTGCCGACGCGATCGCCCAGCTCGACGCGGCGACGGATGCGCAGCAGGCAATGCTCGCCAAGGATCCCAGCAGCGCGGCGTGGCTCATGGACCTCTCGCGGACCCACCTGCGCGCCGGCGATGCGCTGGTCGCGATCGGCAAGTATCCCGAGGCGGTCGCGCGGTACGACCTCGCGCACGCCATCCGCAGCAAGCTCGCGACGAGCGATCCGAAGAGCGCGCCCTACGCCCGGGCGCTGGCGTGGTCCGAGCACAAGCTCGGCCGGGTCTACGCGCTGCGTGCTGACCGCAAGGGCGCGCTCGCGTACTTCGAGACCGCGCTCCCCTTGCGAACGCGGAACGTCGAGCGGGCACCCGGTCACCCGGGCTACACGAACGAGCTCGCTTCCACGGAGATCGCGATCGGCGAGCTACTGGCGAGTGGACCTGGCGCCGACCTGGCGCGCGCCGAGACGCTGATCTCGCGGGGCCTCGAGCGCGCCAGGACACTCGCCGCGGCGGATCCGGCGAGCAACGAGTGGCGCGAGACGGTGGTCGACGGGCTGATCGCGCGAGCGGAGGTCGCGCACGCCGCCACGCACCCCGACTCCGAGCGCGACGCTCTGGTGGAGGCGGCGAGCGTCGCCGAACAGGCCGAGCAGCGGGCGGCGCAGCCCGCGCAGTGGGCGTGCTACCTGGCGGACGTGCAGGCTCGCTTCGCGGCGCTCGCGACCGACACCGGCGACCACGCGACGGCAGCGGCGGCGTGGGCCCGCGCGCGAGCCCTGCTCGAGCCGCTCGACCGCGCCGGGCTGCTGCCGGCCCCGCGCAGGTCGCTCCTCGCGCGTGCCCGCGCGTTCAAGTAGCCCCGGTCCGTAGCCCCGCCCGGTAGCTCCGCCCGGTAGCCGGCTCGGTAGTAGTACGATGCACGCATGGGCGATGAGCTGGTCGAGCGGGAGTTCATGGGTAGTGGTCGCAGCAAGATCTGGACGTACCTGATCCTGCTGCTGGTCCTCGTCGGGATCGCCGTCGTGATCAACCTCGTGTGGAACGACCCGACCGGGGCGCGCCACAGCTTCCATCGCTTCATGGGGCTCCCGAGCTGGGCGCTCGCGACGGTGATGCTCGTCGTCGGCCTCGTGATCTTCTGGGGCGGCCTCAAGATCGAGACCGACTGGCCCGAGGCCATCGGCGCGCTGCTGATCGGCGGCGCCGTGGTGTGGGGCGAGCTCATCATCGGCTGGAACCGGTTCGCGCTCGGCGGCCTGATCGTGCTGCCGTACCTGCTGCCGATCGCCGTGTTCGGGTTCCTACTGATGTACGGGATGAAGAAGAGCGCGTAGCGCGGCCGGCTCCCCCACGGGAGCCGAGCAGGTCTGCCCCGTGCACACGAACGCGCGGGCCGCGCCGTCCGCGCTCGAGGTCTTGCCCTCGAGGATCGAGGCCTGCGCCCACGGACCCGCGATGCACAGCGTCGGTGCGTACGCGCGGCGCGCCGTGACGAGCATCGCCTCCCGCTCGGGACCGGCCGTCACGACCAGCGTCTGCGCGTGCAGGTACAGGTCGAGTGCGCCGAGCAGCGAGGCCTGGCTCCACGGCGCGTTCTGGGTCGTCGCGGTCAGGCGCTCGGTCAGGTAGACCTCGGCGAGCGCGAGCGCAGCCGCATCGCCGGCGACGAGCCCGAGGCGCACGAAGGCACCGATCGCGATGCCCGCCCCGGCGGGAATGGCGCCGTCGTGATGCGACTCGGGGCGATGCACCAGCAGCGGCTCGTCCGCGGGCGAGAGGTACAGCGCGAGTCCCGTGGCCGGCTCGGCGACGAACCGCGTGCGGACGGTGCCGAGGAGGCGGGCGCCGAGATCCCACCACTCCCGGTCGCCGGTGGCCTCCGCGAGGTCGAGGAACGCCGCGGCGCAGAACGCATAGTCGTCGAGCGTGCCATCGAGCGGCTTCGTCACGCCCTGGTGGTGGACGCGTGCGATGCGATCGCCGCCGGGCGCGACCATGTGAACGCGAAGGAACGTGCCCACGCGGAGCGCGAGCGCGAGTGCGGCGGGCGAGCCGGTAACGCGCCATGCAGCGAGGAGGCCCGTGATCGCGAGGCCGTTCCACGCCGCCAGGACCTTGTCGTCGGTCCCGGGGCGCACCCGGGTCGCCCGCGTGGCGAGGAGCTTGCCGCGCAGCTCTGCGAGGTGCGCCTCCTCGCCCGCGCTCGTGCGAGCGGTCACGCGCGAGAGCACCGTCGCGCCGTGCTCGAAGTTGCCGCCGTCGCTGACGCCGTACGCGGCGTCGAACAGCAGCGCGTCGAGCGGTCCGAGTGCCGCGCGCGTCTCGGGCTTCGTCCACACGTAGAACTTGCCCTCGGCGCCCTCGCTGTCGGCATCGAGCGAGGACCACAGCCCGCCCAGCGGATCGCTCAGCTCGCGGCCGAGGAAGCCGATGGTCTCGTCGAGGATCTCGCGAGCGCGCGGCGCGAACGCCCCGCCGCGTGCGACCACCGCCGCATAGATGCCGAGCAGCTGCCCCTGGTCGTAGAGCATCTTCTCGAAGTGCGGCACGAGCCACCGCGCATCGACGGAGTAGCGCGCGAACCCGCCGCCGAGGTGATCGTAGATCCCGCCCTCCCCCATCCCCTTCGCCCAGCGATCGAACGCGAGCCGCGCCGCGTCGCCGAATGGCAGCCGCCCGGCGCGTGCGAGCAGCTCGTGGCTCGCGCTCGACGGGAACTTCGGCGCCCCGCTCGTGCCACCCAGCACGGGATCGCACTTCTCGGCGAGCTGCCGGCCTGCGGTGATGAGCAGCGACTGCGTGAACGCGCCCGCCCCGTCCGCCGCCGGTGTGCCACGGTAATACGCATCGACGCGCTGGAGCCCGTCGAGCAGCTGCTCGGCGTTGTCGATCGCCTCCGGGCGGCGGGTCTTGAACGCGTCGCTCATCGCCCCGAGCAGATCCCGGAAGCTCGGACGGCCGTGCTTCTCGGTCAGCGGGAAGTACGTGCCGAGGAAGAACGGGCGGCCATCGGGGAGGCAGAATGCCGACAGCGGCCAGCCCCCGCCCTCGCCCTGCACGAGGATCGCATTCATGAACACGGCATCGACGTCGGGCCGCTCCTCGCGATCGACCTTCACGTTCACGAAGTGAGCGTTCATGAGCTTCGCCGTCGAGGCGTCCTCGAAGCTCTCGTGCGCCATCACGTGGCACCAGTGGCACGCCGCGTAGCCGATGGACACGAACACCGGCACGTCGCGCCGCCGCGCCTCCGCGAACGCGTCCTCGCCCCATGGCCACCAGTCCACCGGATTGGCCGCGTGTTGACGCAGATACGGGGAGCTCTCGCCCGCGAGTCGATTCGCCATGCGCGCGGGATACTACGTCCCGGCAGCGAGGCGGATCGATAGCGTTCCTGTATAGTCGCGCCGACGACGATGAGCGACGTAACTGCTTCCAACATCACGCCTATCTCCATCGAACAGGAGATGAAGAGCTCGTTCATGGATTACGCCATGAGCGTGATCGTGTCGCGAGCGTTGCCCGACGCCCGCGACGGGCTCAAACCGGTGCACCGGCGCATCCTGTTCGCCCAGCGCGGCCTCAACAACGTCTGGAATCGCCCGTACTTGAAGTGCGCGCGCATCGTGGGCGATGTCATCGGCAAGTACCATCCGCACGGCGACTCGTCGGTCTACGACGCGCTCGTCCGCATGGCGCAGGACTTCTCGATGCGCTACCAGCTCGTCGACGGCCAGGGCAACTTCGGCAGCGTCGACGGCGATCCGCCGGCGGCCATGCGCTACACGGAGTGCCGGATGTCGCGCGTCTCCTCGGAGATGCTCGCTGACATCGACAAGGAGACCGTCGACTGGCAGCCGAACTACGACGACAAGGAGCTCGAGCCGACGGTCATGCCGTCGAAGGTCCCGAACCTCCTCGTCAACGGCGCGTCTGGCATCGCCGTCGGCATGGCCACGAACATCCCGCCGCACAACCTCGGCGAGATCGTCGATGCGCTCCTCGCGCTGATCGCGAAGCCCGGCATCACCGACGACGAGCTGCTGCGCATCGTGCCGGGCCCTGACTTCCCGACGGGCGGCGTGATCCAGGGCCGAGCCGGCATCACGAGCGCGTACAAGACGGGCCGCGGGTCGATCCCCGTGCGCGGCGTCGCGGCATTCGAGGAGGTCCGCAAGGATCGCCAGGCGATCATCGTGTCCGAGCTGCCGTTCATGGTGAACAAGGCGCGCTGGATCGAGGCCGCCGCCGACATGGTGCGCGACAAGAAGCTCGAGGGGATCAGCGACATCCGCGACGAGTCGGATCGCACCGGCATCCGCGTCGTGTTCGAGCTGAAGCGCGACGCGAACGATCAGGTCGTGCTCGCGAGCCTCTTCAAGTACACGTCGCTGCAGACCTCGTTCAGCGTGAACATGCTCGCGATCGTCGACGGGCGGCCGGTGCTGCTGTCGCTCAAGCGCGCGCTGCAGGTGTTCGTCGAGCATCGCCGCGATGTCGTGTCGCGGCGCACGCAGTTCGATCTGCGCGAGGCGCGGCTGCGACGGGAGATCGTCGAGGGCCTCGGGCTCGCCGTCATCAACATCGATCGCATCATCGAGATCATCCGGTCGTCGAAGGACACCGACCAGGCGCGCGAGCGCTTGATGGCGGAGAAGCTCGCCGGGATGTCGGGGTTCCTCGAGCGGGCCGGTCGCCCGCCGGCGGAGATCGCGGCTGCGGAGGCCAAGCGCTTCGTCAACCTGTCGACGCGGCAGGCCCAGGCCATCCTGGACATGCGCCTCGGCCGCCTGACGGGCCTCGAGCGCGAGAAGCTCGAGGCCGAGTACAAGGAGCTCTGGGCGCTCACGGATTACCTCGAGGGCCTGCTCTCGGACGAGTCCAAGCTGATGGGCGCGATCATCGACGAGCTGAAGGCCATCCGCGAGGAGTTCGCAGACGAGCGCCGCACGCGCATCGTCGACGCCGAGGGCGAGATCCTGACCGAGGACCTCATCGAGCAGGAGGACATGGTCGTCACCCGCACGCACGCCGGCTACATCAAGCGAACGCCGCTGCGGGAGTACGCGGCCCAGGGGCGCGGTGGGCGCGGCATCCAGGGCGCGGCGAGCAACGACGACGACTTCATCACGGACATGTTCGCGGGGTCGACGCACGATCACCTGCTGCTGTTCACGGACAAGGGCCGCGTCTACTACAAGAAGGTGTTCGAGCTTCCCGAGGGCTCGCGCACGGCGAAGGGTCGCCCGGTCGTGAATGTGCTCGACCTGCAGGATGGCGAGCAGGTCGTGGCGATGCTGCCATTCAAGGAATTCAACGAGGACACGCACGTGTTCTTCGCCACGCAGTCGGGCACGGTGAAGAAGACCGCGCTGTCGCAGTTCGAGAACGTCCGCGCGAACGGCATCAAGGCGATCTCGATCGATGAAGGCGATCGGCTGATCAATGTCTCGCTGACGACGAAGGAGGACGACGTGCTCGTGACGTCGGCGAAGGGGCTCGCGGTCCGGTTCAGGGAGGACCGGGTGCGCTCGATGGGGCGCGGCGCGGGTGGCGTGCGGGGCATGAACCTGCGCGAGGGCGATCGGCTCGTGGGCATGGTGACGTTCCCGCGCGAGAAGCACGTCACGCTCATCACGGTGTGCGAGCGCGGCTACGGCAAGCGCACCGCGGTGGCCGACTACCCGACGAAGAATCGCGGCGGCAAGGGCGTGATCGCGATCAAGGCGACGGCGCGCAACGGCCAGGTCTCGGCGACGCGCATCGTGACGGATGACGACCACTTGATCCTGATCAGCGATCGCGGAAAGCTCATCCGCTTGCGGGTGCGCGACATCTCGGTCCAGGGGCGCGCGACGCAGGGCGTGCGGCTGATGCGTGTCGATGACGGCGAGCACGTGGCAGCGATCGAGCGGCTCGCGGAGCCGGGTGACGAGACGAACATCGCCGAGGCCACGCCGATCGAGGCGATCGAGGACACCGACACCGTGCCGAACGAGGACATCGAGCCGGACCTCGATGCCGACGAGGCGGACGACGCCGACGGCGACGAGGCGGACGACGCGGACGAGCCCGACGACGCCGCGGAGTAGGCGGCGCCGTCGGGCCGGCGGACGCGCGATGGGACGGCGTCACCGGCGCGCCGCATCGTGAGGTACGGTGCGCGCACGATGACGACCAAGACCATCGCGAAGAGCCACGCGATCTTCGAGCGCGCCAAGACGCTCATCCCCGGCGGTGTGAACTCGCCCGTGCGCGCGTGTCGATCGGTGGGCGTCGACCCGCTGTTCATCGCGAGCGGCAAGGGCGCGTACGTCACGGACGCCGACGGCCATCGCTACCTCGATCTGATCGGGAGCTGGGGCCCGCTCATCCTCGGGCACGCGAACGAGGAGATCCTCGCGACGATCACGGAGGGCCTCGCGAAGGGCACCACGTTCGGCGCGCCGACCGAGGTCGAGGTGGAGTTCGCGGCCACGCTGCGAGCCGCGGTGCCCTCGATGGAGATGGTGCGGGCCGTGTCGTCGGGCACCGAGTCCACCATGAGCGCGCTGCGCCTCGCGCGCGGGTTTACCGGGCGCGCGAAGATCATCAAGGCGGACGGCGGCTACCACGGGCACGCGGACTGCCTGCTCGTGGCCGCGGGCTCGGGCGCTGCGACGCTCGGGATCCCGGGCTCGGCGGGCGTGCCCGAAGGGGCCGCGCGCGACACGCTGGTGGTGCCATACAACGACCTCGCGGCCGTGGAGCGCGTGCTCGCGGCGGGCGACGTCGCCGCGGTCATCATCGAGCCCGTGGCGGGCAACATGGGGCTCGTCGTGCCCGCGCCGGGCTACCTCGAAGGGCTGCGCGCGCTGACGGCGAAGCACGGCACCGTCCTGATCTTCGACGAGGTGATGACGGGCTTCCGCGTCGCGTTCGGCGGCGCCCAGGCGCGCTACGGCGTGACGCCCGACCTCACCACGATCGGCAAGATCATCGGCGGCGGGCTACCCGCGGCCGCGTTCGGAGGCCGCGCCGACATCATGCGCCAGCTCGCGCCGCTGGGCCCCGTGTACCAGGCGGGCACCCTGTCGGGGAACCCGCTCGCGATGGCGGCGGGGTTGAAGGCCATGGAGATCCTCGCGCGCCCCGGCACGTACGAGCGGCTCGAGGCCGCGGGCCAGCGCCTCGGCGACGGCCTGCTCGCGGCGGCGACGGCGGCCGGCATCCCCGCGCAGCTGAACCGGGTCGGCTCGATGCTGACCCTGTTCTTCGCGGCCGGACCGATCACCGACTACGAGAGTGCGCGGACGGCCGACACGGCTCGCTTCGGTGCGTTCTTCCGCGGCATGCGTGATCGCGGGGTGTTCCTGCCCCCGTCGCAGTTCGAGGCGATGTTCATCTCGCTCGTGCACACGGACGCGCACATCGACGAGATCGTCGCCGCCGCGAAGGCCACGCTGGCCTCGTCCAGCGTCGATTGACGCTGAAAAATCGCTGTGCTACGAGGGCCCCGCAATGGCCCCCGCGCACGCGCAGACCGACCACGCGACCCGCGACACCGCGTCGCAGGGCGAGGGTCCGTCGCCGCTGCATCGAAGCGCGGTGACCCCGGCGCTGTCCCGATCGGTCGACCCCGCGGCGCGGATCACGCACCGCGCGTACGAGGGCCTGAACGCCAGCTCGGTCGGACTCGAGCTCGGCATCTCGGTCATTCTCGGACTCTTCGGTGGCTACTACGCGGATCGCGCGCTCGGCACCACGCCGTGGCTGATGCTGCTCGGACTCGCGTTCGGGCTCATCGCGGGATTCCGCGGCGTGCTGCGCTACGTGGCGAAGGCCGATCGCAGCGCGGCCCGTGACGATGCAGCGGCAGCAGCAGCGGCTGCAAAGGGCGCCCCGCGTGGCTAGCCCGAGCATCCAGCGCATCGAGCGGCTGAACTACGGCCTCGCGGCGGTCCTCATTCTCGGATCGCTGTTCACGCAGAGCAGGCCGGTCGCGCTCGGCATCACCGTCGGCTCGGCGCTGACGTGCCTGAACTTCTTCGCCCTGCGTCGCCTCATCGTGAAGTGGACGAGCGAGGCCGCTGTCGGCAAGCATGGCAACACGCCGCTCTTGATGCTGCCGAAGATGGTGGGGCTCATGGGCGCCGTGGCCGCGGCCGTGCTGCTCCTGCCGATCAACATCGTCGCGTTCGTCATCGGCTATTCGATCTTCATCATCTCGATCGTCATCGAGTCGACGTACGCGGCGCTGTTCGTCCCTGCCGTAGACCCGACCACCACCACCGACGGCGCGAGTGCGCCGAGCAAGCCAAGCGAGTAAGCCATGGGAGAGCACGGCACCTGGTTCGATTACCTGAACCGCTTCAGCTGGTGGCAGCACGCCAACTCCTGGGCCAAGGACCACCTCGGCCGCTCGTGGAAGTGGCAGATGTTCGGAGAGTCCGGCTGGACGCTGAGCCACGTGCTCATCACGGTCCTCGTGCTGCTGATCGTCTCCATCGGCGGCCTCGCGTTCTATCGCGGGACGAAGACGAAGGATCAGGGCCTCGTGCCGCCGCGCACGATGAACCTCCGCGGCTTCTTCGAGTACATCGCGGAGAGCCTCTACGGGTTCGTCGAGGGCGCGATGGGCGAGTCCAACGCCGCGCGGTTCTACCCGCTCATCGGCTCGCTGTTCATCTTCATCCTGTTCTGCAACCTGTTCGCGCTGATCCCGGGCTTCTTCGCGCCCACGGACACGCTGAAGACGAACGTGGGGATCGCCGTGTTCGTGTTCCTGCTCACGCACGCGTACGGCGTGAAGGAGCACGGCCTCGCCTACTTCAAGCACTTCCTCGGCCCGGTGCCGCTGCTCATCCCGCTGATGCTCCCGATCGAGATCATCAGCCACCTCGCGCGCCCGATGTCGCTCGCGGTCCGCCTGATGGGCAACATGATGGCCGACCACAAGGTCGTCATGTCGTTCTTCGCGCTGGTGCCGATCCTCGTGCCCCTGCCGTTTCTCATCCTCGGCCTGCTCGTCTGCCTCGTGCAGGCGCTCGTGTTCTGCACGCTGACGATGGTCTACATCGGATCTGCCATCGAGCACGAAGAGCACTAGGGCCGCTGATTTCCTCGACCGACCATCTTGTCGCTGCATCCAATCCGAGTTAACCAACGCGCCTCGCGCGACCCACGCTCACCAAGGAACCAACCATGAACAAGCGCACCATCAAGATTCTCTCCTCGCTCGGCACCTTCCTCGTCCTCTTCCTCGTCTCGGGCCTCGCGTTCGCCGGTGATGTCACCGCGACGGACCCGGCGAACATGAAGGTCGAAGGCCTCGCGGAGAATTACGGCTGGATCGCGATGGCGGCCGGTCTCGGCATCGGTCTCGCCGCCCTCGGTGGCAGCCTCGGCCAGGGTCGCGCTGCGGCCACCGCGCTCGACGGTATCGCTCGCAACCCGGGCGCCGCGGGCCAGATCCGCGGCCCGATGATCCTTGGCCTCGCGCTCATCGAGTCGCTGGTCATCTATGCGCTCATCATCTCGCTGCTGCTCGTCCTCAAGGTCGGCGCGTAACACGTAAACTGCGCGAGCGTCGCGAGACGTGAAGCGGCTCGCCACCCAGGTGGCGGGCCGTTTTGCGTTTCGGCAGGGCGTGTGGGACGCTGCTCACGTGGGCGAGGACGACGAACACGCGGGGCTCGATCTGGCCGGTAAGTCCACGCTCGAGATCCTCGCCGCGATCGATCTGTTCAGCGGGCTCCCGGCCGCGCACCTGAAGCGCGTCGTCGCGATCGGCCTCGAGGAGCAGTACAAGGGCGGCGCGGTCGTCTTCAAGGAAGGCGAACCGGGGGACAAGTTCTACCTGATCGTCGAGGGCGCCGTGCGCATCAGCCGCATCGTCCCCGGCATGGGCGAAGAGGCGCTCGCGGTGCTGCGCCCCGGAGCGTACTTCGGCGAGATGTCGCTGATCGACGATGCGTCTCGCTCCGCGACCGTCGTGTGTCACGAGAAGTGCCGGCTGTTCGTGGTCCACCGCAAGGATCTCGAGGACCTGCTGTTCGTGGATCGCGACCTCGCCTACGAGCTGCTGTGGAACTGGGTGCGCACGCTGTCGCGCCGCCTCCGCGCGACGAACGACAAGATGACGTTCCTCGCGACCAGCTCGAAGTTCTGATGCGCGCGCCGGTGCTCGCCGCGAGCCGTGCGCTCGTCGCTGGCTGCGTGCTCGCGGCGACCACGGGCACGACGGCGACCGTCGCCCACGCGGAGCCGCTGCCGGCCGGCAGCATCGGGCTGCAGGCGGGCATCCTGGCGGGGACGGGCGCCGACGCGGCGCGGCTCGGCTACGGCTACCAGGTGGGCGCGCAGGCCGGCTGGGCGCCGATCTCGACCGAGGAGCGCGTGGGCTGGCTCGCGCGGTGGTCGTTCATGTACGGCTCGCTCTACAGCGCGGGGGCCGCGCGCGTGGAGGACAACCTGCGCGCGCTGCAGATGGACCTGATGCTCGGGATCCGGATCCGCCCCGGCACCAGCCCGAGCCGCTACCTCACGCTGCAGGCGGGCGGCGAGCTGCTGCGCATGGACCAGGTGATCCCGCCCGACAATCACCGCGCGTTCGCGGGCGGCGTCGCGGCGATCGGCATCGACCAGTACAAGTACTCGAGCCTCTTCAGCATCGACGTCCGCGTCAGCCAGATCGGTACCGGGCCCGCGATCATCGCGCTCGTGCTCGGCATCGGCAAGACAGGCGGCTAGCCAGGATGCCCGCGCTGGTGACGCGGCGCCTGCGCCTCGTGCCGGTGACCCTGGCCGCGATCGAGGCCGTGCTCGATCACGATCGCGCGCGGGCGGAGGCGGAAGTCGGTGCGCGCTTCCCCGACGAGTGGCCGAACGACGAGCTGGTGGCCAGCGCGTTCCCGTACTCGCGCGCGGCGATCCGCGAGGCGCCGGACGTGCGGCTGTGGGGCGACTCGCTCGCGCTGATCGATCCGCCGGCCGCCGCCACGCCACGCGTGATCGGCAGCGTGGTGTTCCACGGGCATCCGGGCGATGGGGTCGCGGAGGTCGCGTACTCGATCGAGGATGGCTCGCGCGGCCAGGGCTACGCGACCGAGGCCACGCTCGCGTGCGTCGAGTGGGCGCTACTCCAGCGCGGGATCCGCGCCGTCCAGGCGACGACGTTCGCGTGGCACAAGGCGTCGCTCGGGGTGATCCAGAAGCTCGGCATGACACGGATCGCGAGCCGCGATCACGACACGCTCGGCGAGCTGCTCGTGTTCGAGCGCCGCGCCAGCGCGCCGTGAGCGCGCCCGGTGACAGCTCCGACGCCGCCCCCGGTGGGTTGCCGCGCCGCGCGCGACTCGGTGCCGAGCTCGACACCGATGCGGTGGCATTCACCCCCGCGGGATTACGCGTCGCCGCCGTGGTCGCGGGCGGACTGGCCGCGCGCGCGGGGGTCGTGGGTGGCGACCTGATCACGGCGATCGCTGGCGCCCCCGTGCGGACGCTCGGTGAGCTCGCGATCGCGCTGCGGCGGGCGGGTGCAGCCGCGACGGTCGAGCTGGCCGTGACGCGCGAAGGCGTCGCGCGCAGCGCGAGCGTGAGTGTCGAGCGGGTCGCGCTGGCAGCAGGCGATCCGCCGGTGGAGTACGGCGCGCTGGTCGTGCCGGGCGCGCGGCTGCGTTCACTCGTCACGCGCGTCAAGCAGCCGCGCGCGGTCGTGCTCGTGATCGCGGGCATCGCGTGCGAGTCCATCGAGCAAGACGGCGATCCCGACGCACCGCTTGCCGCGCTCGTCGCGAGCTGGGGGCGCGCGGGCTTCGATTCGGTTCGCTTCGACAAGCGTGGCGTCGGCGACAGCGAGACCGACGGGGGCCGGTGCGGCGCGATTGACTTCGCGACCGAGCAGGCGGATGCGGCAGCCGCACTCGCGCTCGCGGCCGCCGTCGCGCACGAGCGCTGTGTCCCGCTCGTGGTGTACGGCCACTCGGTCGGCGGGATCGTGGCCGCGCGGCTCGCGCAGGCCGCGCCGATCGCGGGCTTCATTCTCCACGGGGTCCCGGCACGATCGTGGATGGCCACGCTCGAGGACAGCGTGCGGCGCCAGCTCGCGCTCCACGGTGCCGGCCCGGTCGAGGTCGCCGCTCGCATCGAGGCCGTGCGCGCGCTCCGCGACCGCGGCGATCTCAATGGCCGATCCGCCGCCTACCACGCGCAGCTCGCGGCGCTCGATCTCGACGCGGCATGGGCGACGCTCGCCGCCCCCGTGCTGGTGCTGCGCGGCGAGCACGACTGGGTCGTGCGACGTGGCGATGCCGAGCTACTCGCGGCGCGCGCGCCCGGGCGCTCCACGATCGTCGACCTCGCGGGCCTCGATCACCTGGGCGGGTGGCACGCCGATCGCGACGCGAGCCTGCGCGACTACGGCAGCGGCCGTGCTGGCGTCGAGCTCGCCACCGCGACGTGCGCCTGGCTCGACGAGCTTGTCTCGCTCGGCTCGACGATCAGCTCGAACCGCGCGTGATCGAACGGGACGCCCGGAGCGGGCGCGATCGGCACGATGCGCTCGCGCAGCCCTGCCCGCTCCATCTCGAGCGCGCGGTGGTGGCACATCGGATTGTTGCCGGGTCGCCCGAGCAGGGACTCGCCCGTCCACGTGCAGCCGCCCTTGCACGCGTCCGCGTAGTAGCAGGTCGCGCAGTAGCCCCAGAGGCTCTCGCGCCCGCGGCCGCGGTTGTGCCGCATCGGCGCCGCGCGCTGCCACAACTCGACGAGCGTCGCGTCGCGGACGGACCCCGCCGCCCACGTCGCCGTCGACAGCGAAGGACAGCCCTTGATCGTCCCGTTCGCCTCGATGCCGAGCCCGCCGATCCCCGCCGGGCAGCCCTCGTGGTGGCCGGTCGGCAACGTGCCGCGCAGCGCGGTCTCGTACGGTCCGAAGTAGCCGACGTTGTTGCCCGGCCACAGCAATACGCCCGCCTCCTGACAGCGCCCCGCGAGCGCGCCGAGCACCGGGAACAGCGCGAGCAGATCGTACGGCTGCAGCAGCCACTCCGGCCGGTCGGCGGCTCGGCCCATCGCGACGGTGAGCTGCACCTGCCAGCTATGGATGCCGTGGCCGAGCAGCAGCTCGAGGAGCGCGGGCAGCTCGGGCATCGACAGCCGGTTGAGCTGCGTGTTCGCGGAGACCGGGATGCCCGCGTCGCGCAGGTGCGCCATCGTGTCGAGCGCGGCCCGCCACGAGCCCGGCACGCCGCGCTGCAGATCGTGCGTGGCCTCGAGGCCATCGACGGAGACGCTCGCCGAGACGAGGCCCGCGCGGGCGGCGGCGGTCGCGTGCTCGCGCGTGAACCGGCGCCCGCCCGTGGTGAGCAGCGGCTGCATTCCTCGCGCCGCGATCCGCTCGATGATCTGCAGCCAGTCCTCGCGCAGGTACGCCTCCCCACCGATCAGCACCACCTCGACGATGCCGAGCGCGGCGAGCTGATCGACCAGCGCGAGCGCCTCGGCCGTCGTCAGCTCGTCGGGCCGGGCCTTGCCCGCGCGCGAGCCGCAGTGGCCGCACGCGAGATCGCACGCCAGCGTGAGCTCCCACACCGCGAGGATGGGGCGCGCCTGCCGGTCGAGGTCGCGGACGTCCGGCGCGAGCGGCAGGTGCCGGCGGGCCGGTGGCGCGATCGGAGCGACCGGGAGCTTCTTCACGCGACGGTCGTAACACGGGTACTCTCGCGAGCATGAGCATGTCTCCCTGCGCTGCGTGTCGGCGCCACGTCCTCGTGGGCGAGGCGGCGTGCCCGTTCTGCGGTGCGCGCACCGTGGGCCTCGTCGCGAAGCAGTCCTGGCCGGCGCGGATGTCGCGCGCGGCGATCTTCACGAGCACCGCGCTCGCGATGCCCGCGTGCGGCGGCAGCAAGCACGATCCCGAACAAACCGTGCTCGTCGCGGCGGCGGCACCGGACGCGGCCCGCGACGACGTCGGGACCGTCGCGGTGCCCGGCACGGTGGACGCCGGTGCGGCGACGGTCGCGTCGCCCATCGACGCGGGGAGCATGGTCCCGGCGGACGCGCCTGCCCCGCCCGCCGATGCCGCTGTCGCCGCCGTGAAGCCGACGACGGGACACGCGAAGATCTACGGCACGCTCCGCGACTCGAATGGCCACGCCGCGGTCGGTTGGCCGATCCGGCTGTTCGCCGGCGGCAGTGAATTCAATTTCGGAGCCGACGGCACCGAGCCGCGCACGACGATCACCAACGGCAAGGGCGCTTGGGCGTTCACGAAGCTGCCCGCCGGCGACTATACGGTCGTGCTCGAGGGCGCCGCGTCACCGCACTCGTCCCCGCACGGCGAGCCGGTCACGGTCACCGACCGCCAGGCCCTGCGCGTCGACGGCCAGCTCTCCCCGCCGCGCCCGTGCTGCATGCCGTACGGCGCCCCGCCCGCGCGTCGCCGCGTCGTCTAGCGCGTCGTCTAGCGCGTCGCGTGCCGGCCGCTACCGCGACCAGGTGCCGGATTTGCCGCCGCGCTTCTCGTCGAGCCGGATCGCGGAGAGCGTCATGCCGCGGTCGATCGCCTTGCACATGTCGTAGATCGTGAGCGCCGCGGCGGTGACGGCGGCGAGGGCCTCCATCTCCACGCCGCTGCGGTCGAACGCGCGGACGGTCGCCGTGATCGCCACGCCGGCGTCGTCGATCACGAAGTCCACGTCGACACCCGTGAGCCGCAGCGGATGGCACAGCGGGATCAGATCGGCGGCTCGCTTCGCGCCCTGGATGCCGGCGATGCGCGCGATGCCGATCACGTCGCCCTTGCCGATCGTGCCCGCACGAACGGCCGCGACCGTCGCCGCCGCCATCTCGATCCGGCCCGAGGCGATCGCGAGCCGTGCCGTCTCCGGCTTCGCCCCCACATCGACCATGTGAGCCGCGCCCGCGTCGTCGAAGTGGGTCAAGCCGCGATCCGTCGTCACGGGTCGACGCTACGCCGTCAGACGGGCAACGTGAAGCGGAACGTCGCGCCCGCGCCCGGCACCGACTCTACCCAGATCTTGCCGCCGTGCGCCTCGACCAGCGATTTGCAGATGTGGAGCCCGAGTCCGAGACTCCCCCGCCGCGCGTCGGCCTTGCCCTGGTAGTAGCGATCGAACAGGCGCGCCTGATCCGCCGCCGCCACTCCGGGACCGCTATCGGACACCTCGAACGTGACGCCCGCCGGCCCGCCGATCGCGCGCGCGACGATCGTGCCGCCCGTCGGTGTGAACTTCATGGCGTTCGAGACGAGGTTCTCGAGCACCTGTTGCACGCGCTCGCGATCGCCGCGCGCCTCGAGCGCCGCGGTCGGCATCTCCTCCCGCAGCGTGATCTGCGCCTGCTCGGCGCGCTCGGCGAACAGCTCGAGCGTGCGTGCCAGCAGCGGCTGTGCCTCCCAGCGCGTGACGTGCAGCGTGGTAGCCCCCGTCTCGAAGCGCGCGACATCGAGCATCTCGCCGATGAGGCTCGTCATGCGATCGGCGGCGTTGCGGATCGCACGGACATGCCGCTGCGGTCCGCGCGGCCCCGTGTCGGGGGGCAGCGTCTCCGCGAGCACGGTGCTGCCCATCACCACGGCCGTGAGCGGCGTGCGCAGGTCATGCGAGACCATCGCGAGCAGCTCCTGGCGGGCTGCCGCCTCCCGCCTCGCATCCTGCGTGGCCCGCTCGGACTGGACGTACTGCTGCCCGAGCTTGCGTGACACCACCGTCGCGAGCGCGAGCGAGACGATCAGCGCGAGCGTCGTGCCGATGATCAGCGCGAGCTCGTGCTGGGCGGCGGTGGCGCGCGCCTGTTCCAGGTCGCGGTCGAAGAGCGAGGCCTGGTGATCGATGAACTCCGTGACGACCCGCTCGAGATCATCGAACGCGCGCAACAGCTCCTCGACCCGGGCCGTCGCGTCGGTGGCGGCCGCGACATAGGTGGTCGCCGCGCGGTCGATGGCCTGCAGCTCCCGCTCGCTCTTCGAGTCGAGATTGCGCGCATGCAGCTCCAGCAACAGCTCGGAGATCGCCGCGCGCGCATGGGCGAGGCTCCGCTCGTGCTCGCGATCCGCGGGCGTCTCCGGGTGCGAGAGCACGCTGCGGCGCACCGCGACCATCTCCTCGGCCTGCGCGCGCAGCTGCTGCACGGCCAGCAGGTCGTCCGCCAGCTCGCGACCGAGCTGTTCGTAGCGCGAGCTCGCGCTATGGAGCGCGTACGCGGACACGACTCCCGTGGCGACCAACACCAGCAGGAGGACGCCCGTTCCAGCGAGCAGCAGGCGGCGAAAGCTCATGACGGGTGATGGGCCGCCGCGCACGCGCGACCGCTGACTATTCGACCGTCACGCTCTTCGCCAAATTCCGCGGCTGGTCGATATCCGTGCCTTTGAAGTCGGCGACGTAATACGACAGCATCTGCAGGGGCAGCACCGTGAGGATCGGCTGCAGCTCCAGCGCGGTATCAGGCACGATGATCACGTCGTCGGAGTGGCTCCCGATCTCGGTGTCCCCGCGCGTCGCGATCGCGATGACCTTGCCCTGCCGCGCGCGCACCTCGGCGAGGTTCGAGACCGACTTCTCGTAGCTCGGCCCCCGCGGGACGAGCACCACCACCGGCAGGGTCTCGTCGATCAGCGCGATCGGCCCGTGCTTCATCTCACCGGCCGCGTAGCCCTCGGCGTGGATGTACGAGATCTCCTTGAGCTTCAGCGCGCCCTCGAGCGCGATCGGATACTGCGACCCGCGGCCGAGGAACAGGAAGCCATTCGCAGCCCCGTAGCGCCGCGCGATCGCCTGGATCTGCGCGCTGCCATCCACGACATCTCGCATCTTGTTCGGGAGCTGCACGAGCTCGCCGATCAGCTCGCGCGCGCGCTCCTTGGAGAGCGCGCCGGTGCGCCGTCCGAGATGGATCGCGAGCATCGCCATCACGACGAGCTGCGTGGTGAACGCCTTCGTCGACGCGACGCCGATCTCGGGACCGGCGTGCGTGTAGAAGGCGTGGTCCGCGAGCCGCGGGATCGATGCCTCGAGCACGTTCGAGATCGCGAGGACCTGCGCGCCCTTCTTCTTCGCCTCGCGGATCGCCTCCATGGTGTCCAGCGTCTCGCCCGACTGGCTCACGGCGATGACGAGATCACCCTTGCCGAGGATCGGATCGCGGTAGCGGAACTCCGACGCGAAGTCGACCTCCACCGGGATGCGGGCAAGGGACTCGATGAGGTGCTCGCCGACGAGCGACGCGTGATACGAGGTGCCGCACGCGATGAAGATGATGCGCTTGATCGTGCTCGTATCGAGATCGATGCCGTCGAGCAGGATGTCATCGTTCTCGAGATCGACGCGCCCCACGAGCGTGTCCGCGACTGCGCGGGGCTGCTCGTGGATCTCCTTCAGCATGTAGTGCTTGTAGCCACCCTTCTCGGCCTGCACGGCTGACCAGGTGATCGTCTTCGCCTCGCGGTGCTTCACGGCACCGTCGAAGTCGGTGATCTCCACGCTCTCGCGCGTGACCTTCACCATCTCGCCCTCGTCGATGAACAGCACCCGTCGCGTCTCCGCGAGGATCGCCGTGACGTCGGAGGCCACGTAGTTCTCGTGCTCGCCGAGGCCGATCACGAGGGGCGAGCTGTTCTTCGCGGCGACGAGCGTGTCGGGCTCCTGGTCGCTCATGACCACGAACGCGAAGCTGCCGCGGACCTTCTGCAGCGACGTGCGCACCGCCGTGGTGAGGTCCGGCGCGCCGGCCGTCACCGCGTGTGCGACGAGGTGCGCGAAGATCTCGGTGTCGGTCTCCGACTGGAACTTGGCGCCCGCAGAGGCCAGCTCCGCGCGCAACGCGAGGTGGTTCTCGATGATGCCGTTGTGGATGACACTGATCGGCCCGACCTTGTGCGGATGCGAGTTCTCGTCGCTCGGACGCCCGTGGGTCGCCCAGCGCGTGTGTCCGATGCCAATCGTTCCGACGGCCGGTTCGGCCAGAAGCTTCTTCTCGAGGTTCGCGAGCTTGCCGCGGCAGCGCACGACGCGCGACGGCGTGTTGGGCGACGTGGGGTCGATGACCGACACCCCGGCCGAGTCATACCCGCGATACTCCAGCTTCCGCAGCCCCCCGATGAGGATGGGGGTGGCCTGTCGAAACCCGATGTAACCGATGATGCCGCACATGTTCGATTGGTTCGCCTCTTAGTGAGAGCCGGCCGGTGCGCTTGCAGGCGGCGTGCCCTGGGTCGGGCCGCCGTCCGAGTCCGGCGCCGTCGCGTCGCTGTCCTCGGTGTCCGGGTCCGAGTCGATCCCCGTGATCTCGTCGACATCGGCCGCCTGGAATGTCATCGCCGGGCTGTCGACGGGCAGCTTGCCGCCGCGACTGGCGCCGCACGCGGTGCCGAGAGTGCCAAGCGTCACGAGCAGGAGGGAGAGCAGGACGTTCGAGCGCATCGACAGCGACGCTAACACGTGCGCGGCGCTGTGCGGGACTGCCTCAGCGTGACCGGGATGTCACCTAGATGCGCACGCGCAGGGCCTCGTAGCACTCGGCATACTGGTAGCCGCTGATGCGACCCATGGCGCGCGCGAGGTCGCGACTCGACTCGAGGTCGAGCTTCGGCACCTGCGAGGCATGGGCCCCGATCGCGGCGATCTTGGCGTCCATCGTCGTCGAGATGTCGGCGAAGCACTGCCCGACCCCACGCGCCTGGGCGTTCATCTCCGGCGACGACAGGAACGCGAGCAGGTCGCACGGCGTCCGCCGCAGCGCCGAGACGGTCGCGCGGTTGACGAGGCCGTGGTCCCAGTGGAGATCGGATGAGGAGTGCGTGATGACGAGATCGGGCCGCGTGTCTCCGATGATGTGATCGAACTTGCGGACGAGCTCGTGCATCGGGATGTCCTCGACCCGCAGCGGCTTCTCGTCGAACAGGATGAAGAGGTCGGCATCGATGATGTCGGCGCCGGCCTGCGCCTCCTTGCGGCGGACGTCGCACTGGCTCGGGATCGAGACGACGGCCATCGTGACCTCGGCGCCCTCGGCGGCGAGTCGTGCCAGCAGGCCCCCGGCGCCGACCTCGAGATCATCGGGGTGCGCGCCGAACGCGAGGACGCGGCCATTCTGTTTGAGGAGGCGATTCATGACGCGGTTCCTTCCGCAGCGAGGGAGCGGGCCGAGAGCGAGGCCGCGGCCGCGGGGCCGAGGTTCAGGAGCGCGTCGAGGAAGGCGAGGTGCGAGACGAAGCCCGCGCCGGCGTAGCGCTGCGCGTAGGTGGGATGCTGGAACGACTGCCACAGGGTGGTGACGCCGCCGCGCGCGAGGAGCTCGGTGTCGAGGTAGCTCGCGGAGCCGCCCTTGCCCGAGAGGTAGACGCGCGCGTTCACCTTCGAGCAGAGGTCGAGGATGCGCGCGGTCTTCGCGCCGCGGAGACCCAGCGAGGAGGCGCGGACGATCGGCCCGGTGATCCCGAACCAGCCGCGCGCGAGATCGAGGACCTGGAGATCCAGCTCGACGAGCGAGTCCCAGCGGCGCGCGCAGAGCGAGCGTAGCGCTGGCGCGTATGTGGCGAAGTGCGGCGCGCGACCGTAGTGGATCTCGAGCGTGCGCCAGGCCCGGTGCTGCCAGTGATGGCGGCCGCCGAAGCCCGCGTTGTCGATGCGCTTGTCGAGGATGCGGTCGGTCTGCGCGCCCGCGACGAGCGGCACCGTGAGCCACGCGGTGCCGTGGTTGATCTTGACGCGGTTACGGTTCTGGAAGTTCTGCGTCTCGTACTGCAGGTCGTCCATCACGACGAACACGTCGGCCTTCGCGAGCTTGTCGAGGTACCCGAGCCACGGGAGGAAGTGAGGCTGGTGCGCGGCGACGATCACCGGGGCGCACCGGGGTCAGCAGCAGCGAGCGTCGCGCCGTGTCCGCGGGTCTCCCAGCTCGAGGTGTCGAGCGTGAACAGGCCGAGGGGCGTGAGCAGCAGGTAGGCGATGGGCATCAGCACGGCCATCGGCAGGAACGCGATCGGGTGGACGCGCAGCCACGGCGGCAACGCGCGCACGCTCGGGGCGAAGTAGTAGATGAAGCCGAAGCCCGCGATCACGGCGAGGTGAAACGTGACGAGCTCGAGGAAGTCGCCGCGCTGGATGTGGATCGCGATGATGAACGGATAGACGAGCAGGAGCAGCAGCATCGAGAGGTACTGCAGGCAGAGCAGCGGGTGCAGCTTCCACGCGTGCGGGAGGCCGACGATGAAGTCGACGATGTTCGAGCGCTTCCAGCGCAGCTGCTGCTGGAAGTAGCCGCGCAGCGTGGGTGCCGCCTTCGTGAAGCACATCGCCTTCATCGTCATGACGGTGCGGTAACCGCGGCGGACGATCTGGTGCGTGAGGAAGCGGTCCTCGCCGTACTTGATGGGCACGCCGAGGAGGTTGCGGTTCTCGAGGATCGGCTCCAGCTCGATGAGGACGTGGCGGCGGTAGGCGGTGAGGCAGCCCGAGAGGCACATGACCGAGCGCAGGCCGCGCTCGAGGTTCTTCAGGTGCTCCTGGCCGAAGTAGTACTTGATGGTCTGGAGCCGGGTGAGCCAGTTCTCGTTCGGGTTCGAGACGTGGACGCGTCCGCCGACGGCGGCGATCTCGGGGGAGACGAAGCGGGCGACGAGCTCGCGGAGCGCGGTGGGGAAGATGATGACGTCGGAGTCGACGCTGACGATGATCTCCGCGGTCGCCTCGCGGACGGCGTGGTTGATGCCCTTGCGCTTGCCCATGTTGTGGGGATTGCGCAGCACGCGGACATTCGAGTGGAGCGCGGCGGCCTTGCACGCCCACTCGTAGGAGTCGTCGGTGGAGCAGTCGTCGACGACGGTGATCGTGAGCTTGTCCGCCGGATACTCGAGCTTCACGAGCGAGACGATCGTGTCGAAGATGGAGCGGCCCTCGTTGAAGAGCGGCACCACGACGGTGACCGTCGGCTCGTAGCCCTCGATGGTCTCGTCGATCACGTGCTTGCGGACGATCGTCAGGTAGAGCCCGAACACGTACCGGTTCAGGAACACGATGAAGATGAAGAGATAGACGGGGAATTCCACGGGGTGCTTCCGCGTGGGAGTGCAACAGCAAGAGCCGCGCCCGGAGGGATGCGCATGGCGTGCAACCTGATCGGGCGTGATCGCCGAGAGTTACGAGGCGCGGGCAGGCCGCCGCGCATGGGTCCGGGGGGAGTCCCTCGCCCACATGGGTGCTGGGTATCTCAGGCAACTGCACCCGCCAGTGACCCTGGAGCGAGGCGCAGCGGTGAAAGCGCGTGAATTCGAGGGCGATCGCCGGGTCGTGACCGTGGCGGACTGTTTGCACTTCGTGTCGAACGCGCATGAGTCACAACCGCCACCTCGACTCGCAGGTCCGTGTCACATCGCGGAAACATCTCGAGGAGCTCGGCGAGCGCACGACGGTGGACGTGCGGTCGTCGGCCCGGCGGGACGGCGGTGCGGTGACGGCAGTCGCGCCGCTGCCCTCGGTGCTCGCGGGACCGCGCGCGCGCCCGATGCCGGGGCTCGCCGCCGCCCGCGCCGCGAAGGGCTCGCCGCCGCCGCACAACGTGATCCCGTTCGCGAAGCCGCTCGCGCTCGCGCAGATCGCGGCGGCGTACCCGAGCGCCGTGGTGGTCTCGCCGCGGCGCGTGGCGCAGCCAGCCCTGCCGGTGCCGGAGATGATGCGGCCGACGTTTCTGCCCGCGCCGGCGCCCGCGCCCGCGCCCGCGCCCGCGCCG
>JAYSYE010000382.1:0-13581 GCA_043716635.1 Deltaproteobacteria bacterium
GCGATGCCGACCGCGAAGGCGTCGGCGACCGCCTGGGTCATCGTCACCACGTCGCTGTGCGGGACCGGCTCGTGGAACGTGCACAGCCAGCCGTCGCGCGAGAAGGCCAGCGTGACGGGCAGCAGGACGGCGCCGGTCTGCAGCGCGAGGCTCGCCGGGCCGGCGGGCATCCGGGCGCGCTCACCGAAGAACAGCACGTCGACGCCCCGGGCCGACAGGTCGCGGTCGGCCAGCAGACACAGCGTGCCACCGGCGTGCAGTCGCTCGGCGAGTACGTCGTACGGCGGGCGCGGGCCGCCGGTCAGCGCCAGCACCTCCATCCCCAGTGACTCGCGGAAGGCCACGAAGCGGTCGTACAGCGACTCCGGCTGCAGCCGCTCGGCCACGGTCGTGAACGGCACGCCGGTGGCCCCGCACCAGGCCCCGGCCTGGTCCCAGTTCCCGCTGTGCGGCAGCGCCAGGATGGTGCCGGTGGACGCGGCGACCGCGGTGCGCAGCCGCTGCTCCCCCACCGTGGTCATGCCTTGGACGACCCGCTCCTGCGACGTGACCGGCAGCCGGAAGACCTCGCACCAGTACCGGGCGTAGGACCGTACGGCGGCCCGGGTGAGGTCCTGGCCGGGGGCGACCCGCGCGAGGTTGCGGCGGAGCTGATCGACGCCCCGGCCGCCGCGCTGCGTTGCCAGATCGGCGCCTGCGCGGAAGAGCCGGTGCGCCACCGGGTCGGGCAGTGCCCGCACCACAGCCCAGCCTGCGGCGTACCCGACGTCGACCAGCCGGTCCCGCAGCCTGCTCACGCGGCCGCGGCGGCTTGTCGCCGCACCTCGACAGCGCGCTGCGCGACGGTGATGGTGGTGAGCACCGCCAGCAGCCAGAGCAGGGCGGTCAAGACCACGCCGGGGGCACCGAGACCGACCAGCAGGGTACCGAGCAGGACAAGTGTCAGGCGCTCGGAGCGCTCGGCGATACCGACGTCGCAGCGCAGTCCCAGCCCCTCGGCCCGGGCCTTTGCGTACGACACCACGACGCCGGCGACCAGGCAGTAGAGCGTGACCGCCGCGAGCAGCCGGTCGTCGCCCCGGCCGGTGAACCACCAGGCGAGCGAGCAGAACACGGCGGCGTCGGCGACCCGGTCACAGGTCGAGTCGAGCCAGGCCCCGAACCGGCTGCTCGTCCCGCGCTCCCGCGCCATCGCGCCATCGAGCATGTCGGTCAGGACCGACAGGAACGCGACGACCGTACCGATGAGGAACATCCCGCGGGCCAGGAACACCAGCGCTCCGGCGCTGACCCCGACCGTGCCGATGACGGTGACGGCGTCGGGGGTCACCCCTGCCCTCAGCAGACGCCCGGCTACCGGCTTGGCCACCCGGCCGATCAACGGGCGGAGCACGTTGAGCATCCAGGTCCGTCCGGTCGTGAGGGCAGGTCGCCCGAGCCTACTGAGCGTTCGGTGCGGCAGGCTGGCGCTGTGGAGGCGCAGCGCACGGTGGCGGTCGTGCTGCTGGGCGCGCCGGGCTCGGGCAAGACCACCCTGGCTCAGGCGCTGCTCGCGGCGGCCGGGGCTGCTCTCGCCCGCGGCTCAGGGCTCGCGCGCGGTTCGTACGACTCGGGCGGTGTCCGGGTGGTCCTGCTCGACCCGCCCGGCGATCCGGACCTCGCGGGCCAGCTGCATGCGGCGCTGCGGGTCGCCGACGCGGCCGTGCTCGTCGTCTCCCCCGTGCAGGGCGTCGATGCGCGAACCGTGGCGCTGTGGGAGTCGCTGGAGCATCTGCCGCGGCTGGTCGTGCTGAGTCAACTCGACCGGCCGGGGGCCGACGCGGACGAAGCCGTTGCGGTGTGCCAGCGAGTGCTCGGCGAAGGCGTCCTGCCGCTGCAGCTGCCGTTGCACGACGACGACGGCTCGGTGGGCGGCCTGCTCGACCTCCTGCAGCTGCAGGTCACCGAGCGTAGCCAGACCCGGGCCGCCGAGGCCGAGCACCTGCCACTGGTGGCGACGCTGCGCGCGGAGCTCGTCGAGGCCATCCTGACCGGAAGTGACGATCAGGCGTTGTTCGAGGCCTATCTGGACGACCAGGACCCCTTGCCTGCCGTCCTCGACCACGAGCTGGCCGGCGCGGTCGGCCGCGGTGACCTTCAGCCCGTGCTCGTCGCGGTACCGCGGCGCGGCGTCGGGCTGACCGACCTGCTGGGACTGCTGGCCTCCGCGCTGCCGTCCGGCCGGGCCCCGCTGCCCGCGGCCACCGGGCCCGACGGCGAGCCGGTCGAGCTGGTCGCCGACGGACCGCTGGTCGCCGAGGTGGTGACCGTGGGCCTGTGGCGGGTCTGGTCGGGCTCGCTCACACCGGGCACGGCGCTGATCGTCGCCAACGAGCCGAGGGCGTACGACGGCCCCGCCGCCCCCTGCGGCGCGCTCGTCGAGGTTGACCTCCGCGGCGCTCCCGGCGACGTGGTGACAGCGGCGGCGATCGAGCCATCCGGCGTCGGGGTGGGCGACGCGGTGGGTTCAGTGGAGACGGGCGCGTTGCTACGGCTCTCGCCATGGCCGATGCCCAGTGCAGCGTTCCCGGTCGGTGCCCCGGCCGACACCGCCCTAATTCACCGGGTCCACGCCGATCCGGTCGCCCGGCTCGAGACCGACCCGGGCACCGGACAGCTGCTGCTGTGGACCTACGGCCCAGGACACGCCGAGGCCCTCCTTGGCGGCCTGCCGTCGGCGCCGGTACGGGTCGCCGCAGGCAGCCGGCCGGTCACCGTACGCATCCGCATCCCCGCCTGGGCCGAGCGCAGCGTGCGCAGCGACCTTGGCGCGCGCGGTGGCGAAGTCCTGGCCGCATCGGTTGACGAACACGGCGTCACGCTCTCCGCCGCGCTGCCGCCCGCCGAGGCTGTCGGCTATGCCCTGGCACTGGCCCGGGCCAGTGCCTACACGGGGACTGTCGAGCGCACCTGACCGTCTGGCGATCTACGGCCAGTGCCTCGCCGCGCCCTCCCGGCTACCGGTACGTCACGTCGATGGCAGCGGGGGGCACGTCGGGGTGGCAGTCGGGGTAACGGACGGCGTGGGCGTGGGCGTCGATTGAGGCGAGGCAGAGGGAAGCGGCGTGCCAGTGGGTGATGGCGTGCCGGTCGGTGACGGGATGCCGGTCGGCGACGGGGTGCCCGTGGGTGACGGGGTGCCCGACGGAGTCGGCGACGGCGTCGGGCACGTCGTCTCGGTCGGCGACGGGGTCGGGGTTGGCGCCGGGGCCGGGATCGGGATCGGGGTCGGGGTCGATAGCGGGCTCGACGGCGGAGCCGGAACGGGAGCAGGTGCGGCGCCCGTCGTGGGCGCCGGCGCCGGAGCGGCGGGTGCAGGCAACGACGCGGCCACGACCTGAGCGGGCGCCGTTCTGGGCGGCGCGCCGGTGTAGGCGGCGGTCAGCGCCAACACGAGGTCGGCGTACGCATCGGAGTGGTTGTACGCAAGCACGGCGGTGCGCTCGCCCTCCGGCGTCCCGAGGTCACCCCCGGCCGCACACAGGTAGTGGCCGGCCGCCAGCGCGGCATCCACCAGGTTCTGCGGATCGCTGGCGCCGTCACCATTGCCATCTGCGCCATATCGCGCCCACGTGCCGGGGAGGAACTGCATCGGCCCGACGGCCCGGTCGTGGACCGGGTCACCATCCAGGCGACCTGCGTCGGTGTCGGCGATCGTTGCGAAACCGCCGCTGCCGTCCAGCACCGGGCCGAAGATCGGCGGCACCACCGTGCCGGCACCGGTGACGGCCCCACCTGCTCCGAGCCGGCCATGGTTGGACTCGACCCGTCCGATGCCGGCGAGCAGCTGCCAGGGCAACCTGCACGCAGGGTCGGTGGCCGCGACCCGGTTGGCGGCTGCCACATACGCCTCATACGCAGGGCGCGGGATCGTGCCGGTCAGCAGCCTGACCTGCTCGACAGTGACCGTCCCGGCGGCCGGGCCGGGAACCAGCGCTGCCGCCAGCGCATCCCCGCCCGCCGCCGCGGGCAGGTCGGACAGCACGTCCGGCGCCGGCGCGTCCGCCAACCCGTCGCCATTCAACAGCGAGGGGTCGAGCAGCGAGCGGAAGGCCTGGACTCGGAAACGGTCGATCAGCGGCGCCGCGTCCATGCGCACCGGCGCCCCGGCCGCGGGCGTCGCAGGCGTCAGGGACAAGGCCAGCGCGACGTAGCCCGACACCACGAGCGCGGACGCCACCCGCCGCACGACAGTCCTCAGTCCGGGCAGCATCAGCGCTGCCCGGGAAGGGCGCAGCTGTTGGCGAGGTCGCCGGAGCCGGGACGTGGCACGGTGCCGCCCGGCGGCGGCGCGACCCCCCGCTCGACCCAGCGGTCGAGGGCGTCGAGCGCGTCGAGCGCGTCGAGCGCCGTGCCGGCCGCAGCGGCGTCGGCGGTGCCGTTGGCCGTCGTGGAGGCGTCGGCGCTGCCGGACGTGCCGGTCGCGGCGAGCGCGCGCGTCGGGGCGGACGCGCCGGCGTCAAGGAGCTCCGCGGCGCGGAGGGCGCAGTCCGGCGCCGTCGAGACGGCTCCGGCCTCGGCGGCCGACGAGACCGCGCTCCCGTCCGAGAGCGCGTCGCTCCTGCGCGGTCGACAGCTGCTCCGCGCCGGTCAGTGCGAGGCCGCGCTCGCGGAGCTGAAGGCCGGCGCCGCGCGCTACCCGCACGGCGGGCTCGCGCAGGAGCGCGAGGTGCTCTCGATCGAGGCGCTCGCCTGCTCCGGCCGCGCGCCCGAGGCGGGGGCTCGCGCCGAGACCTTCGTCCGCGACTATCCCGCGAGCCCGCACCTCCGTACCGTGCGCCGGTTCACGCGCTGACGAGCCCGCGATGAGCCACGCCGTCTGGAGGAAGATCGAGATCGCGCTCGCACAGCACGGCGGCGCGCTCGATGCGGGGGTCGGAGAACCCGCGCTGTCGCCGTGGGCGCTGTGCGCGCTGGTGGCGCTCGACCGGCATCGGCGCAGGCAGCAGTGGGTGGGCGACGTTGTCCGCACGCACCTCGGCGGTGACCCGAAGCTCCTGGCGCGCCTCGGCGCGGCCGGTCACCCCGAGCACCTCGGGCACCAAGGCGACACGCCGGGCCTGCCGGGATGGACGTACTTCTTCCACGGGCGAGGCTGCTGCCTCACTCACGCGGAGACCGGCGCGTCGATCAACGTCGACTTCGTGGACGACGGACGAACGGACGCGATCGATCCGTACTTCTTCGCCGAGTACCTGCGATCGCTGCAGCGCCCCGAGCCGGTCGAGGCGCGCCTCATCACGCTGCATCCTTCCTTCCGGACCGTGGCCGTCTCGATCGCCGAGCTCGTCGAGCACGGCCTCGTCCGCGCAGAGGAGTCGGGCTCGCTCGCCTCCCTCACTGCCGAGTCCCGCGCCCATGAAGCGCTCCTTCGCGAGCTGGGCGCGCGCCTCGCGGCCGACGGCGCGATCACCGAGGACGCTTTCGCGCGGCGCCGCGGCTGGCTCCGCGCGCGCGATCGCACGGATACGAAGGGCAGCTCGCTGCGCGCGCTCGCGGAGACCGCGCCGGACGACCTCGCGACCGTGCTGAGCGACGCGCTCGAGGTCAGGCCCGTCGACGCGCGGTCGTCGATCGCGCTCGAGCTCATCGCTCAGCAGGACGATCCGCAGCACTGCGCCGCCGTGTGGGCGCTGTTCTGCGCGCTCGACCCCTCCGGGGCCATCCCTCAGCCGCATCTCTGGGCACGCTGCTCGGCGTTCTTGCTGCGGCACGCGTTCTCCGTCGACCGGGTGATCGCGACGCTCGCCGACGCCGGCGGCACCGAGGTCGGCGAGGCCGCACTGCTCGCCCTCGAGTTCGCGCCGCCGCTCGGCCGGCCGCTCCTCCGCAAGGCGTTGCGCTCTCCGGTGCCGATCTCGCGCGGCGTCGCGGCGGCCACGCTCGCGCTCCTCGCGTGGGACTGGGCACGAGCCGAGCTCGAGGCGCTGCTCGCGGAGACCACGGACGAGGCGACGACGTCCGAGTGTCGAGCGGCGCTCCGAAGCCTCGGGGATCCGGGCGGGGCCTGTGCCCGGTGGGAGGCGGCGAACGCGCCCGCCGAGGCCGCCGAGGGCGCGCTCATCACGATCGCGCAGCTCGTCGTCCTCGGCACGGACGAGCGGGTGCGCGACGAGATCGAGCGGCTGCGCGAGCGCGTGGCGGGTCTCGCGCCCCCGCCAGCCGGCCGCGCGCCTTCGTAGACCGCGCGGCGTCTGGTAGGGTCCCGCGTGATGGGCGACGGCGACACGCGTGACGAGCTGGACGAGGCGTGCGACGAGCACGAGCGCCTGACCCTCGCGCTCGCGTCCGCGCGCGCGCGGCAGCAGGCGATCGTCACGCGCTTCCTCGACGGGATCGCGTCGCGCCTCGCGCAGGTCGCAGGCGATCTTTCGTTCGGCTTCGAGGGGGCCCGGGCCAGCGGGATCGCGCTCGCGCGTGGGCCGGAGGCGCAGCCGCTCTTCCTGCTCGCGCGCGACGAGTCGTGGATCCTGATCGAGCGGCGCGCCCACGGCATGCACGCCGTCGTCGCGCGGCTGTCCGCGGTCGCGTTGCTCGACGCGTTCGGCCGCGACGCCCTGCGCGTCCTCGCGGTCGCGCTCCACGCGGCGGGCGAGGCTGCGCGAACGCGCGCGGAGGCATCGCGCCCGAGCGTCGTCGTCGAGGGCGCTGGAGACCGCGGCGCGCGGACGGTGACCCTCGCCGCGCGCGTTGCGGAGCCGCGCGCGCGCACGCGTGAATGCCCGCACTGCGACGCGCAGCCCAACGCGGAGAACTTCGCGCGGCATCTCCGCACCGTCCACGGGCTCGTGGCCGATGGCCGCGCGCGCAAGCGGAGCTCGAGCGCCTCCCACGAGGTCTGCCGCCTGTGCGGAGCCCGCCTGCCTGCGGGCCGCCTGGATCCTCATCTCACCGCGGCGCACGGGATCTTTCACGTGCACCCGCGCGGCGAGAGCAGCGAGGAGCGGCGGGCCGCGGCGATCCGGGATTCGCGCCGCACGCCGGCCGGGCTCCCGCAAGGCACGCCGCGCGAGAGCAGCGCGCGCCTCGATGGCTCGCTGCTGCACGCGCCTTCGTCGGGCCGCGATTTCCTGGGCGAGGCGCGCGTCGAGCGCACGCTCGTCGCGCGGGCCGACTCGCCGCTGCGAAACCGCGAGCGGAGCGGGCGCTTCTCGGATGCGCCGGACGTCGAGCGGATGGACGGCGACTCCGAGGCGTGACGCGCTACGCCCGCGTGGGCTTGCGTCCGCTCAGGATCGGCACGTGCCAGACCGAGTAGCAGGCGGGGTCGAGGACGCTCGCGATGCCCGCGTCGAAGAGCGCCCGCACCTCCTCCTCGGGCAGCGCGGCGCGCTCGGCCAGCGCGCCAGCGAATCCGTCACGCCAGGCGCCAAGGACCTCGGCGAACGGTCCCCGGGGAGAGCGCAGGGTGTCCACCACGACGTAGTCGACCGTGACGTCGGTGAGGCCCGCGGCCTGGAGGAGGGACCAGGTCCGGCGGCCGATCCGATCGTCGATCCCCGTCGCGCGGGAGAGCGCGGGGAGCACCTCGCGCCAGAGGCGATTCGGATCGGGCTCGCCGGGGCGGGTGGCGAGATGGATCATGCCGTAGTCCTCGCTGAGGACATGGAGGCGCCCTCCCGGTCGGCATACGCGGCCCATCTCGGCGAGGATGCGTCGGGGCCCGGGGACGGATTGCGTGACGTGCCGGCAGACGACGAGGTCGAAGGTGTCGTCCGGAAAGCCGAGCTGGAAGGCATCACCCTGGACGAAGCTCACGCGCGGCGCCAGCGCAGCGTGGGCGCTCCGCGCGTGCTCGAGCGGCCCTTCGAGGAGGTCGAGCCCGACGAGCGTGGCGCGCGGGAGCATGGCGGCGAGGCGCGAGGTGATCTCGCCGCTCCCGCAGCCGACGTCCAGCACGCGACCTTCCTCCGGCACCCGGTAGCGCGCGACGAGCGGCGCCTCGCCCGGCCAGATGAGCGCGACCTGCGCCGCGAGATTGCGGAGCATCGACTCGTGGGCCATCTGCTCGGCCAGAGGATTCGTGTTCGGAGAGGGAGGAGTGAGCGTCGTCATGCTGCCTCGTCGCGGTACGCGCAGCAGCGTAGCGCGATCGGGCGCTGCGGCGCGCGTTCAGGCGAGCGCCGAGGCGAGCGCCGAGCGTCCTCGTGGACCACCTCGATGAAGAAGCGCCAGGCGCGGCTCTGCGCGAGCCTGCCGTGGCAACCGACGAGCCACAGGACGACGTTCGCGGCGATCCCGCGCGGCGCGCGCACGTTGAACACGAGGTCCGTGAGGACGAGCGTGCGTGTCGGTCGGTGGAAGAGCGCATGCTCGGCGACCGCAGGAGCGCCGTCGATGCCGTCGATGCCGTCGATGCTCTCGTCGCGACGTTGCTCCTCCTCCTGTCGCGACGCGCGAAGACCTTCCGGGGCGTACGCCAGCTTGGTCGCGGCGAAGTCCTTGCACGCGAGCGCTCCCGGCCAGCCGTGGCGGATGACGTTGACGGGGCGCGGAGGGCTTTGTCCGACCTCCACCCCGTCATTTCGCACGCTGCCGCCTGATGCGGCCCGGTCTGCGGTACCCCTCTGCCGCGGGGGCAAGCTCCGCCGGAGCTCGAACCATGAGAAAGCCGCGTCTTGCATACGGGATCATCGGTGGGCTGGTGGTCGCCGCGGCGCTCGCCGCGGCGTGCGGATCAGGGAACACGGCGACCTTGAGCAGCGATCCGGGAGCCGATGGCGCGGTCATGCCGCTCGGCGATGCCGGCGAGGACTCTCCCTTCGGCGACGGGATCAACGGCACCGGCGTCGGAGCGGGGACGGGGACGGCGACGGGGCTGCCTTGCGACGTCCAGCAGCTGCTCGAGAACCGCTGCATCGGCTGTCACCTCGGGCCGTCGCCCGCGGCGCTGCTCACCTACGACGATCTCCTCAAGCCCTCGAGCGAGGCCGGCAAGACGCTCGCGCAGAAGTCGGTCGAGCGCATGAAGAGCGCCACGTCGCCGATGCCTCCCGCGCCGGCGGTCGCGCCGACGCCCGCGGAGATCGCGACCTTCGGGCAGTGGGTCACCGCGGGTACGCCCAAGGGCGCCGTCTGCACGCCTCCACCCGGCGACGCCGGAGCGGACGGCGGCGCGACCGGCGGCAACGTCTACAACACGCCCACGGTGTGCACGAGCAACACCACGTGGAAGAAGGGTAACGACGGCTCGTCGAGCATGCGGCCCGGCGGGGCGTGCATCACCTGTCACACGATGCGCGGCGGTCCGGCGTACACGGTCGCGGGGACGGTGTATCCCACCGCCCAGGAGCCGAACGACTGCAACGGTGTCAACGCGGGCGGCGTGACCGTGGTCGTCACCGACAAGAACGGCGCCGTGACGAACATCCCCGTGAACGCCGTCGGCAACTTCTCGTCACGCGCGAGCATCGCGGCTCCGTTCCACGTGAAGGTGACCAACGGCGCGAAGGAGCGCGTGATGGCCGGCGCGCTCACCGCTGGCGACTGCAACAGCTGCCACACCCTCGCGGGCGTGAACGGCGCGCCCGGACGCGTGATGGCCCCGTGATCGGAGCGGATCGCGCCGCAGGTCACGACCGTGACGTGACCTGCGCGGTCACGCGGCAACGGTTCAGAGGCGATGGCTCACAGGCAGCCGATCGGCGCGTCGTTGATCGACGTCCTCTTGCCCGGGAGCTTCGCGTTCAGCGGGTCGGCCTCGTCGAGCATCGTGCTGAGCGCGCTCGCCGAGGCGCCGATCTCGGTGTTGCACGTCCTCGTCGAGGACGGACCGGAGGACAGTGTGCGAGACCATGCGGCCGACTCTCTGGACCGAGAATGAGGCGGCGCAAGAAGAGTCCGCGTTTGTTGCACGATGCCAGGGGGTTGGGTCACTTCTTCGGGATGACTCCGGTCGCGATCTCCTCGAGGCCGCCGCGGAACTGCTGCATGCGCGTCATGGCCGGGCGGAAGAGCGCCTCCTCCTTCACGAGGTCGTTTGCCTCGGCGGGGTCGGCGGCGAGGTCGAACAGCGAGTAGCGGCTGCCGCCGAAGTGCATCAGCTTCATACCGGGGGTGGTGCCGGTGATGATGGCGCGTCGCACGTCGTTCAGCGGGCCCTGCGGCATGTCCAGATAGATGTCGCGCTCGGCGAGCACGGCGCCGGCCGCGGAGTAGATGTCCGCGAGCAGGCTCTCGCCGCGCAGCTCGGGCGCCGGCTTGTTCTCGCGGCTCACCAGGTCGACGATGGTGGGCGCGATATCGATCGCCGATCGCCTGATGGTCATGCGGCGCGGCGCGGCGCCGGGTACGTAGACGATGAGCGGAACGCGGACGAGGGGCTCGTAGAGCTCGTGCCCGTGGGTGAGGACCCCGTGGTCGCCGAATGCCTCGCCGTGATCCGCGGTGATGATGATCGCGGTGTCGGCGCCCCACGGCTGCGACGCGATGTGATCGAGCACGCGTCCGATGTGCTTGTCGGTGAACCAGACCTCCTCGTCGTAGACGCGGCGCATCGGCGGGCCGCCCTCCATCGTGGCGAAGGGCGGGGAGCCGGGATGGCGCACGTACTGCGCGTGCGGATCGAAGTAGTGGAACCACGCAAAAAAGCGCTGCGGCGCGCCGCCGTCGCCCTTGCTGGGCGTCACGTTGTCGGGCCTGGAGAGCATCTTGATCGCGAGATCGCTGAGGCGCTCGCTGGTGATGCTCGAGTCGTTGTCGCCCATGCCCGGCGGGATGGCCGACGTGTCCCAGACGTTGAAGCCCTGCTGGTAGCCCGTGTTCCACTGGAAGTAGTAGTGACAGTGACCGGCGAACGTGTGGACGCCCGCCTCGCGGGCGCGCTCGGCGATGAAGATGTTGCTCGGGTAGTAGGTCGTGAAGTGCTCGTAGTCGCGCGCCGCCTCGCTCGGGTAGCGGCCGATCATCATCGAGCCCATGCTCTTGGCGGTGTACGAGGACATCGCGTAGCCGCGCTCGAACACCGTGCTCTTCGCGGCGAGCGCATCGATGTTCGGGGAGACGGGCTTCGCGTAGCCGGCAAAGCCGAGATCGGCGCGCAACGTGTCGACGGTGAAGAAGACGACGTTGAAGGTGCGATCCGGCCCTGCGCGCGTGGGCCGGGGCGCGGCGCCCGGCGTGGTGCCGGGGGCGGGCGTGGCGGCGTCCTCGGCGGTGGCGACGAGGCGCGGCGCAGGCGCGGGCGTGTCCTCGCCGGAGCAGTCCTCGTCGATGCCGTTGCCCGGGATGTCGACCGCGGTGGGGTTGATGCGCGGATCGTTGTCATTGCAATCGGCGCCGCCGAACTTCGCGGAGTGCCCGTCGCCGTCGTGATCGGTCAGCTTGCGCAGCACCTTGAGGGCCACGTGGCCGAGGGGCGCGTTCACGTCGATGGTGGTGGCCACGGCGGGCGCCTCGTTCAGCGCCGTCGACGTGCGGAGGAACATCATCAGCAGCATCGCGATGACGAGGCCGCCGCCCACGGTGGCCTGCCGCGCGACGTTCGTGCGCGCGAGCGTCCCCGCCATGTACGCGCAGACCGCCATGAGCCCGGCGTACCCGACCGGCCGCAGATCGAGCTCGGAGCGCGTGAGCACCCCGAACAGCCCGACGCCCGGCAGGCCGCCCGCGCCGCCGGGATCACCGGTGAAGATGCCGGCGCCGAGCACCACCGCCGAGAGCACGAGGGCGGCGCCGCCGGTGACGAGCGGATCGGCGATCGGCGATTGCGGCCCGGCCCTGCCGACGAGGCGCCAGACCGCGGGCAGCAGCGAGAGCGCGGTCACGCACGTCGCGAGCGCGAGCGCGACGGTCGCGATCCCCATCGTCAGGCCGCTGGGCGCGGCCTCGCGCGCGCCCACCGCGGTGCGGGCCACGTGCGCCGCGCCGACCGTGGTGACGGCGACGGCGAGGACGAGCAGCGGCGCGAGCGCCGCGGCGCGCGCGCGCTTCGGCGGCGCGCGCCGCACCACCGCGACCTCCTCGGCGATGGTCGGCCTGCCCTCGGGCTCGATGACCAGCGCGAACACCAGGATCGCCGCGCCCACGAGCAGCCCCACCGGACACAGCAGGCCGCAGTGCGCGGCGAAGATGGCACCCGCGGGGGCCGCGGTCGACGACGTGATCGCGCGCGAACCCAGCATGGCGATGAGGACCGCCGCGAGCTGGGCGCCCGCGAAGGTCAACACGGCCCGGTTCAGAATCCGCACGGAGGAGAGCATGCCCGAGGTCGCGACCGGCCGCGAGCGAGGCGTGCTGGCTCGGGGTGTCACGGCGGAGGCGGCAGCAATCCCGGGCCCATCGAGCAGTCGACGGCCTTCGTCCGATCCTCCGCGTCGACCTCGAGGACGGACTCGGTCATGACCGGCTCGCCCTTCACCTTCAGGTCCGCGAGGAGCGTCCACTTCGCGTCGGGGCAGGCCTGGAGCGGCCCCTGGAAGATCATCTCGCCACACGCGCCGTCCGACGTGCGGCGGTGCAGCAGGCGCATGACGTCGTGGCCCATCAGCAGGAGGAAGTCGTCGCCGCTCTGCATCGTCGCCATCGAGAACGTCGACACGACGTTGAAGAGCGCCGGGATCTGCCAGGTCGCGCCGGAGCCCGGCAGGTAACCCTGGCGGCGGCACGTCGAGAGGCTCGTCGCCGAGGGCGCGCCCGCATGCTCGCCGATCGCGATGGGCGTTCGCCGGCCGCCGTAGGTCACCACCAGCTCGAGGCGGCGCGGGTGATCCTTCTCGGGCAGCTCCTTCACGGCGCGCGGCGCGTAGGCTCGCCATTCGACGAGCAGCGCCGCCTCGGCGTCGGCATTGCCCGCGAGGTCGACGGCATTGCCCGCGAGGTCGACGGCGGTGAACGCCTTGTCGCGCGGGAGCTTCTTCACCCACGCGTCGTCGCCGGCGTGGGCCGGAGTGGCGGCGTCGACCGCGGAGCTCGCGCCGGTCTCCGCAGCGTCGGCGGCGGGGGCGGCGAGGCCGGCGTCGCGCGCGGACGCCTCCGCCTCGGCCGACGGCGCGCCGCACGCCCTGGAGCAGCCCATCGAGAGGCCGAGGAAGAGGGTGACGGTCAGCGCCCGCGGTGCTCGCACCCCGCCGATGCTACTTCGCGCCGAGCTTGTCGGCCACGCCGAGCACGCCGCGCTGTCGCGAGAGCGCTGCGTCGTGAAGCGCGTGCGCGATGAGGCACGAAGAGGATGCCGGCGTTCACGCCGTCGCGCTTCTCGAGGTCGCTGGCGAGCGAGACGTACGGGCAGCCGAGGCGCACGAGGTCGTCGGCACGTGAACGGAACGTGTCCACCACGGCGCACAGGCGCTCGACGGGGGTGCTCCTCGGCTCCTCGGCTCCTCGGCTCCTCGGCGCGCTGGCGGACGACGGCGCCGAGCAGGTCCTCCTTCGTCTTGAAGTCGTCGTAGACGTTGCCGAGGGGGACACCGGCCTTCGCCGCCACGACGGCGAACGGTGGGGACTGACTTGGGTGCAGATCGTGCCGCGTCAGGCTGCCTCGGCGAGGTCGACGGGCGGCAAGGGCGCCGGCGCGCGCTGCTGGAGTCGAATGCGATCGCCGGT
>JAYSYE010000383.1:0-4509 GCA_043716635.1 Deltaproteobacteria bacterium
CGACCATTCGCGCCATCACGCTGGGGTATGGTCCGCGGCTATGACCAGACCGATCCGACGCGTCGCGGTGCTCGGCGCCGGTGTGATGGGCAGCGGCATCGCCGCCCACTGTGCCAACGCTGGCTTGCCGGTGCTGCTCCTCGACATCGTCCCGCCCAAGCTCGCCGACGCCGATCGCGGCAACAAGGCAGCGCGCGACGGCTTCGCGGCCGGCGCCCTCGACAAGCTCAAGAAGAGCAAGCCGGCGGCGTTCTTCCACCCGCGCAACGCGCAGCTGATCACGACCGGCAACTTCGACGATGACCTCGCGAAGGTCGCCGACTGCGACCTGATCGTCGAGGCGATCATCGAGCGCCTCGACATCAAGCGCTCGCTGTTCGACAAGCTCGACGCGCTCGTCACCGGCGACACGATCCTGGCGTCGAACACGTCGGGCCTGCGCATCGCCGACATGATCGAGGGGCGCTCCGAGCGCTTCCGCCAGCACTTCCTCGTCACCCACTTCTTCAACCCGCCGCGCTACATGAAGCTCCTCGAGCTCGTCGCCGGCCCCGACACGTCCGCCGAAGCCAAGCAGCTCGGCGAGGACTTCGGCGAGACGCTCGGCAAGGGCATCGTCTGGGCCAAGGACACGCCGAACTTCATCGGCAACCGCATCGGCCTGCAGTCGATGATGTCGGCGATCCACCTGATGATCGAGCGCGACCTCACCCCCGAGGACGTCGACGCGATCACCGGCATCCCGATGGCGCACCCGAAGAGCGCCACGTTCCGCACGGCCGATGTCGTCGGCCTCGACACCGTCGGGCACGTGGCCGCGAACTGCTACGCGACGCTCACCGACGACGAGGACCGCGCCACGTTCCAGACGCCGCCATACATCACGCAGATGATCGAGAAGGGCATCCTCGGCGACAAGACCAAGGGTGGCTTCTACAAGCGCGTCGGCAAGGACATCCAGACGTTCGACCCGAAGACCGGCGAGTACCGGGCGAAGGGCGGCGATCCGGAGATCGCCAAGGCGACCAAGGGCCTCGCGCGCATCGAGGACCACAAGGCGCGCCTGCAAGCGCTCGTCGCCACGCCGGGCAAGGTCGGCGAGTACGCGTGGACGTTGCTGTCGCGCTCGCTCGCGTACGCAGCACGCCGCATTCCCGAGATCACGTCGGCCGACGCGGGCGTCGAGGCGATCGACAACGCCATGAAGTGGGGCTACGGCTGGGAGCTCGGCCCGTTCGAGACCTGGGATGCGCTCGGCTTTGCCGCGACGTACGACCGCATGAAGGCCGATGGTATTGCGCTGCCGGCGTGGGTCGACAAGATGCGCGCCGCGAACGCCCCGGGCTTCGCGACCGGCACGCAGCTGTGGAACCCGAACGCGGGTGCCTTCATGCCCCGCAAGACGGATCCGCGCGAGATCACGATCGAGACCATGCGCAAGGGCTCCGCCCCCGTGCTCAAGAACGCGGGCGCGGAGGCGTGGGACCTCGGGGACGGCGTCCTCGGCCTCACGTTCAAGACGAAGGCGAACTCGATCGACAGCGACGTGATCCAGATGATCCACGACGCGACGGCCCGGGCGGAGCGCGACTTCCGCGCGATGCTCATCTGGAATCAGGGCGAATTCTTCTGCGTCGGCGCGAACCTGTTCGCCGTCGTGATGGCCGCGGGCCAGAAGCAGTGGGACGGCCTGCGCACGATGATCCACGGCTACCAGTACGCGACGCAGCGGATGAAGTACGCGACCGTCCCCGTGGTCGCCGCGCCCTACAACATGACGCTCGGCGGTGGGCTCGAGCTCTGCTACGGCGCCGATGCCGTACAGGCCGCGAGCGAGACCTACTCGGGTCTCGTCGAGGTCGGCGTTGGGCTCATCCCCGGCGGCGGCGGTACGCTCAACATGCTGTGGCGCTCGCTCGAGAGCATCCCCGAGGGTGTCGAGATCGACACCTACGCGTTCGTCACGCAAACGTTCAAGAACATCGCGCTCGCGAAGGTCGCGACGTCCGCCGAGGAGGGCAAGGCCGCGGGCTTCTTCCGCAACTCCGATGGCGTCTCGTTCGATCGCGCGCGGCAGCTCCACGAGGCCAAGCAGCGCGCCATCGGGCTCGCGGGCGCCGGCTATCACCCGCCCATCCCGCGCGCGTACAAGCTGCCCGGTGAGAGCGGCATCGCGACGCTGCATATGCTGGTGAACACGCTCGTCGCCGGCAAGTTCGCGAGCGAGCACGACGCGAAGATCGCGGTGAAGCTCGCCACGGTGCTGTGTGGCGGCGCGTCGGGATCGACGCACGCCGTGACCGAGGACGAGATCCTCGAGCTCGAGCGCGAAGCATTCCTGTCGCTGTGCGGCGAGCCGCTCAGCCAGGCGCGCATGCAGTACATGCTGCAGAACAACAAGCCGCTGCGTAACTAGGCCGGAGCCAGGAGAACACCATGACCGAAATTGTCATTGCAGAGGCAGTTCGCTCCGCGGTCGGCCGCGGTCACAAGGGCACGCTCTCGACGAAGCGACCGGACGAGCTCGCGGCGGACGTGATCCGCGGCCTGCTCGCTCGCGTGCCGCAGGCGGCGGGCAAGATCGACGACGTCATCCTCGGCTGCGCGATGCCCGAGGGCGAGCAGGGCCTGAACGTGGCGCGCCTGATCGCGCTGCTCGCGGATCTCGGCCAGGACGTCCCCGCGCAGACCATCAACCGATTCTGCTCGTCGGGCCTCCAGGCGATCGCGACGGCGGCCGGGTCGATCGCGATGGGCACGAACGACATCGTGATCGCGGGCGGCGTCGAGTCGATGACGTACGTGCCGATGACGGGATTCCACCTCTCGGCGTCGCCGGAGCTGATGGAGAAGATGCCCGGTGCGAACACGCCGATGGGCATCACGGCGGAGAACGTCGCGAATCGCTTCGGGATCACGCGCCAGCAGCAGGACGAGTTCGCCTACAAGTCGCAGATGAAGGCGAAGGCCGCGCTCGAGAAGAAGGCGTTCGCCGACGAGATCGTGCCCGTGCGCGCCGTGGCCTACGACGCGAAGGGCCAGCGGGTGTTCAAGGACTTCACGGTCGACGAGATGCCGCGCGGCGACACGACGGTCGAGGGCCTCGGCAAGCTCCCCGCGGTGTTCGCGGTCGGCGGCAGCGTGACGGCGGGCAACAGCTCGCCGATCTCGGATGGCGCGGCGATGGCGATGGTGATGTCGCGCGCGAAGGCGGACGAGCTCGGCGTGAAGCCGCTCGGCATCTTCCGCGGCTACGCGACGGTCGGCGTCGACCCGGAGATCATGGGCATCGGCCCGATCCCCGCGGTGCGGAAGCTGCTGTCGAAGGCGGGCCTGAAGGTCAGCGACATCGACGTGTTCGAGGTCAACGAGGCGTTCGCGGCCCAGGCCGTGTACTGCCTGAAGGAGCTCGGCATCCCCGAGGATCGCGTGAACATCAACGGCGGCGCGATCGCGCTGGGTCACCCGCTCGGCTGCACGGGCGCGAAGCTCACGGCCAGCGCGCTGTACGAGCTGAAGCGGCGCGGTGGTCGCTACGCCGTGGTGACGATGTGCATCGGTGGTGGCCAGGGCGCCGCCGGCCTGTTCGAGCGAGCCTGAGCGGCGCGGTGCCCGTGCTACGATCGCGGCGTGCGCATTGTCATGTGTCTGCTGGCTGCGACGCTAGCGCTGGGTTGTAAGGACAAGGCCAAGGGGGTCCCCGCCTCGGGGACCACCGGATCCGCGGCGGCCCTCGGGTCGGCCGGGGTCGCCACGGGCTCCGCCGGTAGCGCGGCCAGCCAGCGCATCGATGTCGACTCGCCGCCGCTGGCGCCGGACCCCGGCAAGAACGGACCGACGGTGCTCGTGCTCCCGAAGCTCGAAGGGGCCGAGGCCAAGCTGCCGCCGCACCCGACAACCAAGCCGCTCACGAAGGCCACCTTCGAGCAGCTGGCCAACCTCAAGTACATCGGCTTCGCGCAGGAGGTCCGCGGCTTGACGGACACGCTGCTCGACGTCCGTTACGTGACGGAGTCGAAGCCGCGGCTCGCGGTCGTCATCAAGGTGTGGCCGTGCAAGGCGCCCGGCCCCGGTGCGTGCGAGCCCGTGACCGAGGAGGTCTGGACGAAGAAGCGGCCCGAGCTCCTCGCGGCGATGAAGGCGCTGGCGACCGATCCCAAGACCACGCTCGAGATCGGCGCCGTCGATCTCGGCGGCGGCGCGAAGGGCATCTACACGTACCAGGTGGGCTACACGGTCGGTAACGTGACCAAGGGCGAGGGCTCGTTCAGCGATGCCTACAAGCTCCACTGGAACGACGGCGTCAACCAGATCCAGGTCTCGGCGGAGTACAAGGACGACGCCACTGCATCACGCGAGGACATGCTGAGCCTGGCGCCCAAGGAGGACCTCGAGCGCATCGCCCGATCCTACTTCGACGCGTTCACCCATTCGTGGGAGTGACCGTGACCGCGCGCAGCCGAGCGCGCATCCCTGGCTCGGCGGGTGGTCAGGTTCCGAATTGCACGC
>JAYSYE010000384.1:0-4505 GCA_043716635.1 Deltaproteobacteria bacterium
GCGAGCGCCGCCCGCTGTCGACGACCACCGAAGCCGGCGCCGAATACGCGCGCATCGTTCTGGAGCACGAGAGATCCAACGCCGATGCACTGGTCGGGCAGGAGCGCGCAGAGCGGAGGCGCTCTCGGTCGGACCTTCTGGCGGTCGAACGCGGCGCCACCGATCAGGATCTGACCGGCGAACGAACCAACGCCGATACGATGATCGCCGACCTGCGCGAAGCGAACGCGAAGATGGTGGGCGCGACGATTCGCGCACAAGAGCTGGCGATCGAAGCGGACGCGGCCAAGCAGCGCGCAGAGAAGAGCGAGCGTGAGCTCCGTGAGGTCGCAGAGTTCCGGGAGCTGTTCATCGGCATTCTCGGGCACGACCTGCGTACCCCACTCTCGTCAATCGTGATGGCGGCCGCCGTGCTGCTTCAGCGCGGTCGCCTTGACGAGCAAGACTCGAAGGCGGTCGCACGCATCATCAGCAGCAATCAGCGTATGACCGAAATGATCACTCAGTTGCTCGATCTCACGCGCGCTCGGCTTGGCGGCGGGTTGCCGATCGAACTGACGCCGGTCGATCTAGCTGAGGTCTTGCGAAACGTCGTCGATGAATTCGAGGCGACCATTCAACTGGAGGTTGAAGGCGACCTGACAGGCACCTGGGATCGAGCTCGCTTGGCGGAAGTTTTCTCCAATCTCGTGGGGAACGCCATCGAGTACGCCGCCCGGGGAACAGCGGTGATCGTCAAAGCACGCGCCGATGGATCGGATGTTGTTGTCGAGACCCTCAACCAGGGAGAACCCATCCCCGCGGATGCTCTCCCGTTCATCTTTGAGCCCTTCCGCCGAGCGCGGCAGCTTGAGAAGTCGGCGACCGGGAGTCTCGGCCTCGGCCTCTATATCGCCCACCAGATCGTGCTCTCGCACGGCGGCACGCTCACCGGGCACTCCGCCGACGGCACGACATCTTTTGTGATGCGCCTGCCACGCCGTCTGCCCGCCGGAAGCTGACTCGTTCACGAGGAAGCGCGACCGTTCAATCGCGTTCGTCACCGATCGTCGACCACGGCCTTGGCGCGAAGGGTTCCGTGCTCCTGGTCGGGGTCAATACCCGCCGAACTGCTCCGGTGGGTTTCTGCGTTTCGGTCGTCACCCGTGCTCCCCGGCGTAGTGCGTGAGCACGCACGCAGTGGCTGGTTCGACGCGACACCCACGGCGTCCCCGCAGCCTACGGTCACGCAGGTGACTCCGTACACGCCGTACGGGCTCGGGGTAGTACGAATCAGCATGGCCCAGAAGTCGCGCACGCTGGTGGTGGTCATCGGCATCTTGAAGCTGGTCAAGGCTGCCGTGCTGCTCGCGGCGGCGGTCGGCCTGCTCGCGCTGGTCGGCCCGCACCCGGGCGGAACCGCGCGCCGCTGGCTCGCTGACATCGGGCTCGATCCGAGCAGCGGCTCCTTGCACACGATCCTTGGCAAGCTCGACGGCTTCACGATTGGCACGCTCGAGGCGCTGAGCGCGGGTACGCTGATCTACTCGCTGATCTTCTTCACCGAGGGCGCCGGTCTCCTGCGCGAGAAGCGCTGGGCCGAGTACCTGACCATCATCGTCACGTTCTCGTTCATCCCGTTCGAGCTCTACGAGCTCGTCGAGACGGTCTCCGTCGTGAAGATCGTGGCGCTCGTCGTGAACCTCGCCATCGCCGGTTACCTGATCGTCCGGCTCCGGTCCGAGCGATCGGGCGTCGGCGGGCACGCCCTCGCTCGGTAGCTCACGACACCAGGCCGCCCAGGATCGCGGCGAGGGTGCCGCTCGCGAGCACGAACCACAGCGCGACGGCCTGGATGAGGGGGCGAACGCCGAGCGCGCGGAGCGCCTGACGCGAGAGGCCGAGCCCCAGCAGGAACAGCGTCACAACGAGCAGTCGGTGCGCCCCCGCTGACACCAGCAGGCCCGTGGCGCGGAGCGCGGGCACGAAGGTCACGAGCGCGGCGACGACGAGGAAGCCCGCGATGAACCACGGCATCGCCGGCCGCGTCGGGGCTCCGGCGTGTGCACTGGCGCCGTCACCGGCATCGCCACGGGCACCGGTCGTGGCGCTGGCGTCGGCCCGCGCGCGCCGTGCCCTGTGCATCGCGATCGCGAACGTGACCGGCACGATCCAGAGCGCGCGGGCGAGCTTCGCGGCCGTCGCGACCTCGAGCGCGCGTCCGCCGTACTGGGCCGCGGCACCGACCACCGAGCTCGTGTCGTGGATGGCGAGGGCGCACCAGAGCCCGAACGCATCCTGGCCGAGGTGGAAGTGATGACCGATCGCGGGGAACACCAGCAGCGCGATCGCGTTGAGGAGAAAGACGGTGACGAGCGCCATCGAGACGTCGTGGTCCCGGGCGTGGATCGCGGGCGCGATGGCTGCGATCGCGCTGCCGCCGCAGATCGCGGTGCCGACCGTGACAAGGAGCGAGGGGTCGCGCGCGACGCGCAGGCGGCGCCCGAGGAAGGTGCCGAGGAGGAGCGCGGTGGTGATGCCGATCGCGGTGTAGCCGAGCCCGTGCAGGCCCACGCGGCCGACCACGGCGAGGTTCATCCCCGCGCCGAGCCCGACGACGGACCAGGTCAGCGCCGTGCGCGCGAGGGCGCGGGTCCGCTTCGGCCACGGATTCCCGAGCGTGAGCGCCACGGAGATCCCGGCGATGAGCGCGACGCTGGACGACACCCAGGGGAGGAGCGTCGCCGCGGCGACGAGCGGGACGACCACGCGCGCGAGGGGCCGCGCGGACGCGAGCTCGACCGCGGGCTCGTGGCCCGGCGGCGCGGTGCGAGGGCCGTCGCCGGGAGCCGGGACGGACGAGCGCGCGGAGGTCATGACGTCAGTGTGGCCCCGCTCCAGCCGTCCGAACAGCCGTGATTGACCATGCCTCTCCGCGAGCCTGATGGCATCGCGAGCCCCCGGTCAGCGCAGGAAGAACACGCCCTTCAGGTCTTCGGAGCGGGAGATCACGGTCGCCGGGTCTTTGATCGACTGGACCCGGAACTGGTAGTACATGCCCGCCTTCAGCGGTGGTCCGCCATACGGGAGCGTCACGACGCTCTTGGGCGTCCCGCCCTCCCACACCACGCTACCGTACGAGTCGAACACGGTGATCGCGTACCGGTCCTCGGACGAGTCATCGAGCCAGGTGAACGTCGGTGCGCCGGCAACCTGCTCGGCCCCCATCGCGCCCGGTGCGACGATGTCGACGGCCCCCGTGACCTTGAAGTTGGACGCGAGGGTCACGTTCTGACCTGCGACCACCTCCTGATGCACGATCGAGGTGCCACCGATGCCGGACTCGTCGCGCACGAGGTTGTCGTTCTCGAACGCAGCGAGCACGACGTAGCGCCCGGCCGGGACGCCCGCGATCGAGAACGCGCCGTTGACGTTCGGCGCGGTACCCGGCTCGGGTGCGCGGAGCCCAGGCGGGGTCTCGCCGCGCGCGAGTGCCGTGTTGAACGTGGACTCGAGGACGAGGATCACCGAGGTCGCCGTGCCGTTCTGGCCGTTGACGATGCTGACCGACCCCGACACGGTGGAGGCCGCCGCGGCGCTCACGTCGAGGTCGACCTCCGCGGTCGCCCCGGCCGCGAGGTCGGCGGTCTTCGCGACGTAGTTGTACCCGCGCGCGTAGGCCGTGACCGCAGCGCTTCCAGCGGGCACGTTGTAGATGGTGTACTCGCCGTCACGCCCCGCGATCGCGGTGTGTCCGACCCCGTTCACCTCGGCCACGACGAGCGGGCTCGCGTGCGTCGAGTTGTCGGCGACGTGGCCCTTGATGGTGCCGGTCGCCGGGCCACCGGCCTGGATCTTCAGCAGACCCACGTCGGTCAGCGCTGACTTGATCTCGTACCGCCCGTCCGTCAGCGTCGCGCTGCTGGTGTCGAACGGCAGCGACGGCCGGATCCCCGCGGGGAACGTGACGTACCCGCTGGCGTCCCCACGCAGGGTCACGGTGAAGCTCTCCGCGGGAGCGCCCGCGCCGGTCCGTGCCGTCGGGAGCTCCAGCGCGTAGCTGCCGTCGGCGGCGGAGGTCGCGACGAAGCTCACCGCCGCGCCATTCGCGTCGAGCGCGACGATCCGTGCGCCGGCCACGCCGGCATCCGTCTCGAGATCGAACACGCGTCCGACGATGGCCACGGCCGCCACGCACGTCGGCGCGCCGCCCTGGACGACCTCGCAGGCCTGCTTGTTCTCGCAACCGGTGTTCGCCACCGGGTCACACGGGTCATTCCCTCCACATGCGACCGCCATCAGGGCGAGCGCGGGGAGCACGGCAGCGAATCGATTCGACATCACGACCTCCTGGTCACGCTGATCCTAGCCGGCCCGCGAGACCGCCGATAGGAGGGGCGAGTCGCACCCCGCGGCATTTGCCACACACGGGTACGGCTCGCGCCAATGGGAGGACCGCTGCCGGTCATGCGGTCGAACCCGACTGCCGTCGAGCGCGCTCACCCGAAGAAAGCTGGGGTGGATGC
>JAYSYE010000385.1:0-13542 GCA_043716635.1 Deltaproteobacteria bacterium
CGGATCGATCGCGGCGAGCGGCGCGACCGCATAGCTGCCATCGACGCCATAGAGGTGGACCGGATGCATCGGGTGCAGCCGCACCCAGCCATCGAAGCGCGAGCCCTCGATGCCCGCCGCGACGACCATCGCCGTGGCGGCGATCACGAGGAACGCGATCGCCGCCCCCTTGCCGTCGGCACCGGCGCCGCCGAGATGCCCGCCGCCACCGCCACCGCTGCCGCCCGTGCGAACGCCCGCGCTGATCTCGACGTTGGGGATGATGATCACGTCGTTCGTCTCGACGCGCGTGGCGGCCGGCGCGGCGATGGTGTGCATCTGCTCGGTCACCCGGACGCGCTCGCCGCGGGACTCCGGCGGCACCATCGATAGCCGGGCGAGCTCGCCGCGCGAGATCTGGTACGTCTGCGCGTTGCAGCCGGCAGCGGTGACCGTGGTCGCGAGGAGCAGTGCGTAAGCGCGGGCGGTCATGACCTGCAGTATCTCAGCAAGGGCCGTGCCTCGGTGAGATGTCCACCACTGGCGGCGTCACGGCGGTCGTGCCTGGACTTGCCGGCGCGCGCGCGCCACACGTGTGGTGTGGCTGCGACAGGCGGCGGAGGGCGGTACGATGCGGGACGATGGAGCCGATCGACCTCGCGGCGTGCGCCGACGACTTCGACCGGCAGGTCGCGGAGAGCCCCGCCATCGACAAGTTCTGCTCGACCACCGCGTGGGCGCTGGCGGCCTCGGCCTCGCTCATGCCGACGCGCACGCCGTACACCTACCGCAGCGCGCGCGGGTACTTCGCGGCAATGCGAGGCGTCCACCCGGCGGGCTTCCCGTACCTGGAGCCGCTCGAGCTCGCCTGGGGCCTCGCCGCGCCGCTGATCGGCCGCGATGGCGCGGCGATCGCGGAGGAGACCATCGCGCTCCTCGCCGAGCGGGGCGACTGGCAGCTCGCGATCTTCTCGGGCCACGCCGCGACCGGCCCGCAGCGCCGGGCTCTCGAGCGAGCGCTGCCCGCGCGGTGGGAGAAACGCCGCGGGAACCCGACGGTGCGCTACGTGGCGAGCCTCGAGGGCGGGCTCGACGCCTTCCTCGCGCGTCGCCCGCGCGAGCTGCGCAAGTCACTCCGCAAGGGGCTGCGCGCCGCGAGCGAGCAGGGCGTCACGTTCGAGTGCGTGCGCGCGGACGCCGACGGTGCTGACGCCCTCTACGCGCGCATCCAGGCCGTCGAGGCGCACAGCTGGAAGTCGCGCGACGGCGTCGGGATCGCGGCCGGGCCGATGCGCGAGTTCTATCGGTTGATGATGCCGCGGATCTGCGCGCGCGGTCAGCAGCGCACCGTGTTCGCGCGCCAGGGGGAGCGGGATGTCGGCTACATCCTCGGCGCCGTGTTCGAGGGCGAGTACCGCGGCTTGCAGTTCTCGTATGCCGACGAGCTCTCGGCCCTCGGCATCGGCTCGCTGCTCCAGTACCACCAGATCGCCGAGCTCTGCGAGGCGGGCATCGGCCGCTACGACCTCGGCACCGAGATGGATTACAAGCGGCGCTGGGCCGAAGCGGAAATGGTCACGGAGATGCTCGTGTTGGTCCGGGGATAGGTCGCCCGCGCGCCACCGTCTGTTCTAGATTCACCGACCATGGCTCGCACGCCCCTGTTCCACCGGCTCCAGCGACTCGTGCAGCGCGCGCTGCGATCCACCGATCCCATGGCGGCGGACGCGCCGCCGATCGCCGGCCCCAGCCGCCGGCGCTTCCTCGAGACGCTCGGCGCGCTCGCGACCATCCCCGTGCTCGGACCGTCGCTGCTCGGCGCGGGCGCCGCCGGCTGTGGCGATGAAGCCGGAGGTCGCACGGTGGCGATCGTCGGTGCCGGAGTCGCGGGCCTCACCGCCGCGCACTTCCTCGAGCTCGCGGGCGTGACGGCCACCGTGTACGAGGCCTCGATGCGCACGGGCGGCCGCATGTTCACCGAGCAGATGGGCCTGCAGGGCGGGCAGCTCGCGGAGCGGGGCGGCGAGCTCGTCGACAGCAACCACGTGGTGATCCCGGCGCTCTGCATGACGTACGGGCTCGAGCTCGACGACCTGGTCGCGGCGACGGCCGGGCTCGCGCAGGACCAGTTCCACTTTCACGGCGCGTTCCTGTCCGAGGCCGAGCTCGTCTCCGGCTTCACGCCCATCGCCGCGAAGATGCAGACGGGCATCATGGCCGGCGCGAGCGACACCGCGGAGTTCGCGCGGATCGACGGGCTCTCGATCCCCCAGTACCTCGAGCAGGAGTGCGGGCTTGCAGCCGGCAGCGTGATGCGCGACCTCCTCGAGACCGCGTACCTCGAGGAGTTCGGTCTCGAGGTCGCGTCGCAGTCGGCGTGGAACCTCGTGACCCTGATCGACTCGGCAACGCCCGATCCCTTCCGCGTGTTCGGGGACTCCGACGAGCAGTTCCATATCCACACCGGGAGCGAGTCGCTCCCCGCGGCGATGGCGACGCGGCTCGCCGCCCAGATCGAGCTCGATCACACGCTGTCCGCGGTGGCCGCCACGGGCGATCGCTTCACGGTCTCGTTCGCGACCGCGGGCGGCCCGGTCGACGTGGTCGCCGATCACGTCGTGTACTCGCTGCCGTTCACGAAGCTGCGGGAGGTCGATCTCGACGCCGCCAAGCTCTCGACCGCGAAGCATGCGGTGATCGACTCGCTCGGCTACGGCACGAACGCCAAGCTGATGATGCAGTTCAGCGAGCGGCACTGGGAGACCGCGCACCAGGCGAGCGGCAGCCTCATCACGGACATCGGCGAGCTGCAGGCCACCTGGGCCACGTCCCGCGGCCAGCCCGGGCCGCAGGGGCTGCTCACGAACTTCGTCGGCGGCGCGCGCGGGGTCGCGATCGGCGAGGGCACGGCGGAGGCGCAGGCCGCCATGGTGCTGCCGTGGCTCGACACGGCGTATCCGGGCACGGCGGCCACGTACCTCCCGGGGACGGCGATCCGGCAGCACTGGCCGACGTACGAGTTCACCAAGGGCAGCTATGCCTGTTACCTCGTGGGTCAGTGGGCGCTTGCCGGCACGGAGGGCTCGCGCGAAGGCAACCAGCACTTCTGCGGCGAGCACACGTCGGAGGACTTCCAGGGCTACATGGAGGGCGCGGCCGCATCGGGCGCTCGCGTCGCAGTCGAGATCCTGCGGGACCTCGGTCTCGAGCTCCCAGCGTCGCTAGCCGCGCTCGTCGATGTCATCGGCCTGCCCGCCGCTCGGGTCGGGGCGGCCGTCGGGTCGGGCGTCGGCGCGGGCGTCGGCAGTGACGTCGGGAATGACAACCCGCTCGCCCGTCGGCGTGCGCGCATGCTTCGCCGCGCGGCCGCCCTCGGCCGCTAGCAGCTGCTGCGAGGCCGCGAGCTTCTCCTCGCGCCGGGTCGACAGAATCGAGGCCGTTACGCCGGCACCGATGATGCCCGCGATCAGCGCGAGCGACGCCCAGTGGGGGATGTGCACGACGTTGTGCAGGACCATCTTCGCGCCGATCACGACGAGCAGGACCGCGAGCGCGAGCTTGAGGTACTTGAACTGATCCATCGCCCCCGCGAGCACGAAGTACAGGCTGCGGAGCCCCAGGATCGCGAAGATGTTCGACGTCACCATGATGAAGATGTCGCGCGACACCGACAGCACGGCGGGGATGGAGTCGAGCGCGAACACGACGTCGGTCAGCTCGATCGAGACGAGGCACACCGCGACGGTCGTCAGCGCGGTGCGGCCATCCACCATGACGCGGAACTTGCCGTCGTGGTCTCCGTCGACGATACGCACGAACTTGCGGAGAAACCGCACGACCAGCTTCTTGTCGTGATCGCCGGCCTCCTCGGCCTCCTCGGTCTTCAGCAGCTTGAAGCCCTGGAACGCGAGGTACGCGCCGAAGAGGTAGAATAGCCAGTCGAAGCGATTCGCGAGCGCGGCACCGCCAGACAGCATGATCAGCCGGAAGACGATCGCGCCGAGGATGCCCCAGAACAGCACCCGGTGCTGGTGCTTCGCGGGCACGCGGAAGCTGATGAAGAGCAGCGAGATGACGAAGATGTTGTCGACGGACAGCGCGTACTCGAGGAGGAACGCCGACACGTACATGACGGCGGCGTCCTTGCCGGGCGAGCTCGAGCTATCGACGAGCTTCGCGCCGAGCCAGGCGTGCTCGTACATGAGGTAGACGAACCCCGTGAACGCCAGGCCGAGCGCGACCCACGCCGCGGTCCAGGCCGCCGCGTTCTTGATCGTCGGCTCGACCGCCTTGCGATGCAGGACTCCGAGATCGAGCGCGAGCAGCAGCGCCACGAATACGAAAAATCCGATCCAGAACCAGATCATCGCGGGGGCCAAACCATGATGCGTCGAGTGCGACTTGGCAAGCGCGACGCGACGTTACTGGCGCGTGAGTCGGTCAGACGATCGCGGCGAGCAGCTGCTGCGCCTCGCCGGCGGGGCGCGCGAGCCCGAGCTTCGAGAACACCATCAAGGCGTCGCGCAGCATGTCCTTGCCATCCGCGGCGTCGCCGACCTCGAGCTTGTAGCGGCCAAACGCGAGCAGCGCCTTACCGAGGGCCGCCTCGTTCCCGATGCTGCGCACGACCTCGAGCGCCTGCTCGTACGCGGCGACGGCGGGCGACTGCGTCTCGCCATCGCTGATGCCATCGCCGAACGAGAACAGGTTCGTCGCGAGGATGTTGCCGAGCGCCAGGTACGCCTGGGCCTCGTGCTCGCGCAGGCCCGCCTTCTGCGCCACCGCGAGCGCGCGCTCCGCGAGCTCCTTGGCTGCCGCCGTGTTGCCCTGCGCCTTCTCGAGCGCGGCGAGGTGGCGGCAGCACTCGGACTCGAGCCCGAGATCCTCGATGTCTTCGATGATCTCGAGCGCGCTCTCGAGGCGGCTGCGGGCCTCCTCGTGGCGGCCTTCGACGAGCGCGAGCTCGCCGAGGTTCGAGAGCACCATGGCGGCGACGGGCAGGGCGCCGATCGCCTCCGCATCCGGCAGCGCGCTCATCCAGCCCGCCCGCGCCGAGGCGAGATCGCCGAGCTCGAATGACAGCGTGGCGAGGTTCGTCATGGAGACCACGACGCCCCAGCGATCGCCGACCTCCCGGCGCAGATCGAGCGCCTCCTGGTGACAGGCGAGCGCGGACTCGTACTGGCCGCGGTCCTGTTGCACATCGCCGAGGCGCGACAGCGACGTGGCGATCGCGCGCTTGTCGCCGCCCTGGCCGCGGCGAGCGAGCGCCTCGGTGATCTTCTGGTATGCCTCGTCGTAGCGGCCCAGCATCTGGAGCGAGTTGCCGATGTCGTCGAGCGATCCCGCGATGCCGCGCCCGTCGCCGGCGGCGCGAAACAGCTCGAGCCCACGCTCGAGGTAGTCGAGCGCGAGCCGCAGGTCACCCTTGCGGCGCCACACGCGTCCCATCTTGTTGAAGGCGACCGCGGCCTTGGTCTTGGAGGCGGCGACCCACGACAGGCGCAGCATGCGCTCGAAGGCCCCGAGCGCCGCTTCGAAGTCGCCGATGAGCTCGTAGACCGAGCCGAGGTCGTGCCAGAGGTGGATGCGCGCGGCGATGTCGTGATCGCCGATGCAGGCGAGTGCGCGGTCGAACAGGCGGATCGCGCGCTCGTTCGCGAACTGGCTGCGCGCGGCCTCGGCGGCGCGGCGATAGCGCGTGGCCGCATCCCGCGACTCGCCGGCGAGCGCGAGGTGGCGAGCCACCTCCTCCTGCGCGGCGGCGCCGCGACCCTCGGGATGGAGCTCGAGCCAGCGCGCAACGGCGGCGTGGTAGCTGCGCCGCCGGGTCTCGTCGATCCCCTGGTAGACGATGGTCCAGAGGTTCGGGTAGGCAAAGCGAAGCTCGCGCTCGCCCGCGACCGACGACTGCGCGATCTCCACGAGCCACTCGCGCTCGACGAGCTTGCCGATCGCGGCCACCACCGCGATCCGCGAGTGATCTCCGGAGGCCGCGATCTGCGCCAGCGTGGGCCCGTCGGGATCGGTGGTGCGCTGGCCATAGCGCTCGAGCGCGAGGATCGCGTCGAGCCACGACGTCTCGCCGACGACGGCTGCCATCTCGACGACGCGGCGCGCGGTGTCGTCCATGACTCGCAATCGCGCGGCGACGAGCTCGTCGTAGGTCTTCGGGAGGCGCAGCGCCCCGAGGTGCGCGGGGTCGATGCGCCAGATCATGCCTTCGCGGACGATGACGTCGCTCTCCAGCAACAGGCGCACGAGCTCGTGCACCGCGCGCGGCGAGCCGCCGAGCGTGCGGACGTGCGCGACGAGGACCGCCGGGATCTCGTGAAGCGGCTTGCAGAGCTCGCGCAGCAGCGCCTCGGCCTCGCTCGCCGACAGCGCCCCCAGCTCGACCTTCTCCGGCGGCAGCTCACCCGCGCCGAACGCCGGGTGGCGCTCGTACAGGGCGGCGGTCCCCGTCGACACGACGGCGACGCGGTGCTCGCGCATGCCGTTCGCGATGTAGTGGATGAAGTTGATCGTGTCGGGCGTGCAGAGCTCGAGGTTCTCGACGACGAGCAGCACCGGGTGGCGCTCGGCCTCCGCGGCGATCAGCCGCTTCAGCGCCATGAAGAGGCGGGCCTCGAGGCGCTGCGGTGCGTCGAGCAGCGGCGTGGTCACGGGGCTGTCCTCGAACGGGACGCGGAGCAGGTGCGCGATCAAATGCGCGACCTCGGGGACCCGCTGCGCGGGCAGGACCTCCGCCACCCCGGCCTGGATCTTGTCCCGACTCTCGTCGGCGGCCTCGCCGGGGACGATCCCGTAGCGGACGGTCAGGGCCCGGGAGATTGGCCCGTACGTCGAAGCATTCTCGTCCGCGGCGCCCGAGAGAATGAGCGCGTCGGGGTGCTGCGCCTTGAGCCGTGTGGAGAGCTCGCCGAGGATGCGGCTCTTGCCCATGCCCGGCTCGCCGACGATGACGGCAAAGCCGAGCTGACGCTGGTCGAACGCCTGGTCGAGGAGCGCCTGGAGGCGCGTGATCGCACCCGAGCGCCCGGTGAAGCGGGGTCGCAGCTCGTACGCGGCGCTGACGATCTGGGTCTTCTCGCCGTCGCCCTCGCCGAACGAATCGTCATCGTCACCATCGCCGGCGGCGCCGCCATGCACGTCGGCCGCTTCGAACAGCGGCGTGCGCTCGGTGCCCTCCGCCGGTGGGACGGATACGCCCGAAGCAGGCGACGGACGGTCGTAAGTCATTGGCGCCATGAGTAGAATCCAGCCCCTCGATCGGCGCGGAAGCTAATGTGGGGCCGTGTAGTTGTCAATGAACTCCTGCGGGGGTGCGTGTTACGGTGACCGGGTGCGTAACGCCGGGTTGCTGCTGATCACGACGCTCGCGGTCGCTGCGGGCACTCCGGATGCGCTGGCGAAGCCCGTCAAGCACAAGCCGGTGGCCACCGTCGTGGTTCCAGCGGGCAAGGGGACCACCACCACGGCCGCGGTGGACGCGGCGCTCGCGAAGCTCACGGACGATCCCATCACGGGCAAGGCCGACCGGGTCAACGGGTTCGAGCGCAAGCACATGGTCGCGTTCACGTTCGACGACGGGCCCAACCCGGAGACGACGCCACACGTGATCGAGACGCTGAAGGCGTATGACATCCCGGCCACGTTCTTCATCGTGACGCAGCGCCTCGCGGGCGCGCGCGGGGAGAAGCCACGCGCGCTGATCAAGCAGATGCTGGCCGACGGGTTCCTCGTCGGGGACCACACGACGTCGCATGCCAGCCTGCCAGGCAAGCCGCCGGCGAAGCTGGTCTTCGAGATCGACAACTCCATCCGCGCGCTGGGCGACGCGACGCAGCAGCCGTTCGGGCTGTTCCGTGCGCCCTACGGCGCGCTCGATGCGAGGGGCCGCGCGTGGATCCGGACGCGCGGGCTGACGGAGGTGTTCTGGTCGGTCGACACGCTCGACTGGAAGGCGAAGCGGGCGGATCGCCTGCGCGCGAAGACCGGCAAGATGATCCTCGCAGGCGACGGCGGCATCGTGTTGATGCACGACATCCATGCCCTCACCGCGAGCGTGGTCCCCGGCGTGCTCGATGATCTCGAGGCCGAGAACTGTCGCCGCCTCGCGGCCCACGACCCGAAGCTGCCACCCATCATCCCCGTCTCGCTCCACTACTTCCTGCGCGACCACAAGTCGCTCCGGCCCGTCCCCGCTGCCGTCCAGGCCCGGACCGACCACTACCTCGCGGCGCTGCCGACCCGCTGCGCGAAGCGACCGCCGATCGCTGCTTCGCCCGCCGCTGCCGCCGGGCCGATCACCGCACCGCCTCCGTAGTCGGCATCGACAGGGCGTGGGGCCCACGGTGCGGACTACGGCTTCTTGGGCGGCGCTGCGGCCATCTTGCGCTTCAGGGCCGCGAGCTCGTCGTCGATGCCGCCGGAGACCGCAGGCTTCTGGGCCGCGCTCGGGGTCGCACGCGCTGCGGGACGGGTGGGGCCCGGTGCCGCCGCGCCAGCCGAACGCTTGAGGCTCGCGAGGTCGTCGTCGACCGACGAGCGCGGCGGCGCCGGTCGTGACTCGGGCGGCAACCCCGGTCCGGACGCTGCGCCCGGCGCCGGTGCCGCGCCGCGCCTAGCCTGCGATTTCGGGATCGAGGCGCGCAGCTTCTCGAGCGCTGCGAGCTCGGTCTCCAGCGCCGCGAGCGCGGCGAGAGCCTGATGCATCCGGGCGCGCTCCGCATCGGCCCGACGGTCGAGCGCGCTCGCGTCCGCCTCGGCGCCAGCTGCCCGGGCGGCGATGGCCTCGGCGTGCAGCTTCGTCGAGGCATCCCGCGCGGCGGTCATCGAGTGGGTCAGCTCGCCCTTGCGCTGCTCCACCTCGGCGCGCAGACGCGCGATCTCGTTCGCGTCGGGGAGCTCCACGTCGGCGGTCGGCGTGACGGTGCCGAGATCCTCGAGCTCTCCCGGCATCGCCGAGGTCGCCGCCGCCGCCGAGGTCGCCACCGTCGCCGCGCGCACGCGGTCGCGCGTCTCCGCGTGGGCGGCCGCGCGACGCTCGTCGATGATGCCGCGCCGGTCGGCCGCGACCACCGCGACGATGTCGGCGATGTGGTCCGCTCCGTCAGCCGTCGGGACCGGCGGCGTCCCCCCGAACGCGGACGCGAGCGAGCTCGACAGCATCAGCATTCCGCTCGCTGCCACCGCACGCTTGCGCGCCTCGAGCGCGGCCGCGTGCTTCGCGGCCCTCGCCACCGTGTCGTCGACGAGGGCGACCAGCTTGCCGCCCACCAGCATCACGCGTGCGATCGTCTCGGGCTTCGGGCGCGCCACGATCGCGTCGGCGGCGCGCCAGAGCAGGGCCGCATCGGCGGTCGCGCCGAACAGCTTCGCGCGCAGGCCGAGCGCGGGGACCTGCCGACGCAGCACGGCCGCGGCGTCAGGGTCGCCGGCCGCATCGAACAGGAAGGTGATCGGCCCCTCGATCAACGAGAGCTGCATCGCGAGCGCGCCCGTGAGCTCGCCGCCGAGCCCGGCCACCTCCACCAGCGCGACGCGGCCCGCGAGCTTGAAGCGAGTCCGTAGCGCCGCGCGATCCTGCGACCCGGCCTCCGCGAACGCACGCTCGCCGATCGCGCCGACCACGAGGATGCGGTCGGCCTCGACCCCCGCGTCCGCGAGCGCGACTGCCGCGAGCTCGTCCACGGCCACGAACCGGTCCGCATCCGTGTGGCCCCACGCCGCCGCCGGCTCGAGCTCGTCGACGACCGCGATCACGGGCGCCGGCTGCGCCACCGCGTCCCGCGCGACCGTCAGCGCGAGCGCCGCGTACGGATCGAACACCACCGCCGCATCGGGCGGGCTCACCTCGAGCTCCTTGCGCAGGCGACGCTCCGCGCCCTCGCCGAGCAACGCGCGGCGCACCCGGTCCGCCATCCCGCTGCCCCCGCCGCCGACGCCCCCGAGATCGATCGCGCGCACGCGGAGCCCGGCCGCCTCGATCGCCGCCAGCACCGGCACCACCGCCGATGCCGGTGCCCCGGCGCTCGTCACCAGCAGGATCAGCGGTTCGCTCACGCGCCACGCTCCTGGGCGCGCGAGCCGCTGGCCCACACCGAGGGGTTCACGAGATGAGCCGGCCGGCGCCCCGAGAGCATGGCGATCACCGCATCCGCGCACAGCTGAGCCATCTGGGTCCTCGCCTGGGTGGTAGCCGATCCGATGTGCGGCGCCAAGACCGCGCGCGGCGACGCGAGCAAGCGCGGCTCGATCGCCGGCTCGTGGGTGAAGACGTCCAGCGCGGCCGCGAACAGCGCACCACGCTCGAGCGCCTCCGCGAGCGCGACCTCGTCCACGCACGCGCCGCGCGCGGTGTTCACGAGAATCGCGCGCCGCTTCATCGTCGCCAGGCGTGCCGCGTTCACGAGGCCGGTCGTCGCGGGCGTGGCCGGGCAGTGGAGGCTCACCACGTCCGCCGTCGCGAACAGCTCGTCGAGCCCGACGCGCGTCGCGGCCACGTCGAGACGCGACGCACTGGACGACGCACTGGACGACGCATAGATGACCCGCATCCCGAACGCCACCGCACGCTGCGCCACCGCCCGGCCGATCCGGCCGAGCCCGACGATGCCGAGCGTCGCGCCCGCGAGCTGCACGCCGAGCAGCTGGTCGAGGGCCCAGCCGCCCCACGTCCCGCTGCGCACGAGCCGATCCGCCTCGCCCAGTCGCCGGGCCGCCGCCAGGAGCAGCGCGAACGTGAGCTCCGCCGTCGCCTCGGTCAGCACGTCCGGCGTGTTGGTCACCGCCACGCCCGCCGCCGTCGCCGCCTCGATCGCGATGTTATCGACACCGACGGCGCAGTTCGCCACGATGCGCAGCCGCGGGGCGCGCGCGAGCAGCGCCGCGTCGATGGGATCCAGCAGCAAGCTCACGAGTGCGTCCGCATCGGCCAGGTTCACGCTGCCGAAGCCGTGGTGACCGCTGCCCGGCACGAGGACCTCGGTCCCCGGGAGCGCGTCCATCACCTGCGCGACCAGATCGATCGGCAGACTCGAGCTCGCGACCACTTTCACCATCACAGCATAGCGTGGGGTCGGCTAGAGTTCGGCTGCGTGAGCCGGCTCGACGACATCAAGCGACGCAATCAGAGCGGCGGCTACCAGCTGAAGCACAACTGGGAGTTCGGGCTGCGCAGCCTGTTCCTGCTCGTGATCCTCGGCCTGCTCGCGTTCACGAAGTGGGCGATGCCGCCACCCGATCATCGTCCCGGCATCGAGATCGTGCCCGGACCGCAGGATGCGGCGAAGCTCCGGGCGCGGCCCACCGGCGGCACCACCATGATGCGCGTGCCCCGACGGCCCGCGGCGCCCGCGCCTCAGCCTGGCGTGCGGCCGTAGCGGTCTTCGAGTCGAACCACGTCGTCGAGCTCGGGCGTCGACACCTCGAGCACGTCGGTGTCCTCGAGCGCGATCATCCGGTGCCGTAGCCCCGGCCGGATGTGGAACGGCTCGCGCGGGGCGAGCACGCGCGAGGTCGGCTCCTCGCCATCGCCGAAGACCACGAGCTCCATGCGCCCCGACAGCAGCATGATCGTCTCGTCCTTCAGGCGGTGGTACTGGAGCGACAGCGCTTCGCCCGCCTTGATGTGCAGGATCTTGCCGACATACCGATCGGTGCGCGCCCAGATGAGCTCGTGCCCCCACGGCTTCTCGACGGTCGCGGCTTGCCCGCGGCCGGATGGCAGCGCGGTTGGATCGCCGATGGCGGCCACCGCTACTTGGTCTTGGTCTTGGTCTTGGGCGTGGTCGCAGGGGCGGGTGTCGTCGGCGCGAGCGTACCGCTCGCCGTGGGCTCGACCGTGGTCGGCATCTCGACCTTCGGACGGGCACCCGGAATCTCCTCGCGGCGATCGACCTTGCCGTCGAAGTTATCGTCGTAGAGGATCGCGAGCAGGACGGTGTCCTTGTACTGCTCCCAGAGGTCGGGATTGCCGTCGTTGTTGCGGTCGCGGCGCACGCTGGTCAGGTGACCCTGGCCGTCGTACAGCTCTTTCACGTCGAACTTGCCGTCGAAGTCCGTGTCGCGCTCGATCTCCGCGACGGTCAGGGACTTCGTATCGTAGACCGTCGACATGTCCCACTTGCCGTCGTAGTCGAAGTCGGCCTTCTCCATCAGGGGAGCGCCCTTGCGGTTGTAGCCGACGACCCAGTCCTTGCGCCCGTCGTGATCGAAGTCGACCTGCTTGCAGGTCATGAACTCGACCTTCGTGCCGCCCTCGTCCTCGGTCTTGTAGAGCCGCCAGACGTCGGGCTTGCCGTCCTTGTTGAGGTCGCCGGTGATGATGTTCTTCCCCGACGTGTCGCACAGCGTCGGGTCGACACCAGCGATCCCTGCCGTCGTCGTAGTCGCCGGCAGTGTGGACTTCTTACCCTTGTTGCAGCCCATGACGAGCCCCGCAGCAACCAGCGACCAACCGACGAGCTTCATGGCGCAGACCCTACCACACCGCGTTTGACCCTGGCCATATGGCCACGTATGGTCACGCGCGAGTGCCACGCCGCAAGATCTCCACCACGGTCTACATCACACCCGAGCAGGACCTGGCCCTCAAGCAGCTCACAGCGCGCACCAAGGTCCCCGTCGCCGAGTACATCCGTCAGGGCATCGACCTGGCGCTCGAGAAGTACCGCGATCAGCTGCCTGGGCAGGTCGACCTCCACCTCGGTTCACGGTAGACCCAAGGCTCCCGCATCGGCGCGCCCATGTCGTTTCCCCTAGAGCGCATTCGTAATTTCTCGATCATCGCGCACATCGATCACGGCAAGACCACGCTCGCCGACCGCATCCTCGAAGTGTGTGACGCGGTCACCGCCCGCGAAGCGCAGGCGCAGATGCTCGACTCGATGGAGCTGGAGCGCGAGCGCGGCATCACGATCAAGGCCCAGTCGGTCCAGCTGCACTTCAAGGCGAAGGACGGCCTCGTCTATCAGTTCCACCTGATCGACACGCCGGGCCACGTCGACTTCCACTACGAGGTTTCGCGCTCGCTCGCCGCGTGCGAAGGCGCGCTCCTCGTCGTCGATGCCGCCCAGGGCGTCGAAGCGCAGACCCTCGCGAACGTCTACGTCGCGCTCGACAACAACCTCGACATCGTGCCGGTGTTGAACAAGATCGACCTGCCGGTCGCGCGGCCCGACTGGGTGAAGCAGCAGATCGAGGACACGATCGGGCTCGACGCCTCGGATGCGTGCCTGGTTTCCGCGAAGACGGGGCTCGGCGTTCACGAGATGCTGGAGCGGATCGTCGAGCGCATTCCGCCCCCGAAGGGCGACCGCGCGGCGCCGCTCAGCGCGCTCATCTTCGACAGCTGGTACGACACCTACCGCGGCGTCGTCGTGCTCGTGCGCGTGATGCAGGGCACGATCAAGCGCGGCACGAAGCTCCGGTTCTGGGCGACGGGCGTCGAGTACGAGTGCACGATGCTCGCGGTCCGCCGCCCCGGGCTGGCCGAGGTCGAGACGCTCGAAGCCGGGCAGGTCGGCATCATTGCCGCGGCGATCAAGGACATCGCGC
>JAYSYE010000386.1:0-13480 GCA_043716635.1 Deltaproteobacteria bacterium
GAATCGGGCTTCTTCGGCTTACTCAGCGACGGCATGCAGACTCCACGTCAGCGACAGACTTGGGACAGGCGGCCGTGAGTACCTCACAACCGTCGGCGGTGATCGCGAGATCGTCCTCGATCCGCACGCCGATGCCGCGATAGCGCTCGGGCACGTCGGGGGCGTCGGACGCGATGTACAGGCCCGGCTCGATCGTGATGACCATGCCCGGTGCGAGCGGGCGGGGCTTGCCACCGTCATGCGTGTATGCGCCCACGTCATGGACGTCGAGCCCGAGCCAGTGCGACGTGCCGTGCATGTAGAACCGCTTGTAGGTGGCGTCGGCGATCCGCTCGTCGCGCGGACCCGCGAGCAGGCCGAGCTCGATCATCGCGTCGGTGAGGCCGCGGATGCAGTGCTGGTGGATCTCGTCGAGCGTGGCGCCGGGCTTCGCGAGGGCGATCGCGGACTCCTGGACCGCGAGCACGCGCTCGTACACGTCCCGCTGGGGCGGGCTGAAGGTCCCGCTCGCGGGCCACGTGCGCGTGATGTCGGCCGTGTAGTGCTCGTACTCGCAGCCGGCATCGACGAGCACGAGGTCGCCCTCGGCGATGCGCGCGCTGTTCTCGATGTAGTGGAGGATGGTCGCGTTCGCGCCCGCGCCGACGATCGAGGCATAACCGGGCCCGCTGCCGCCGCGGCTGCGGAACGTGTAGTTGAGGATCGCCTCGAGCTCGTGCTCGGCGGTCCCGGGCGCGCCCGCCTTCATGGCGGCGACGTGCGCCTCCGCGGTGATGGCACAGGCGGTGCGCATGGTCGCGAGCTCGTCGTTGGTCTTGAACAGCCGCTGCTCGTGGATCGCGGTGCGCGGATCGATCACGGCGCGCGGCGGTCGCTTCCCGCGCTTCTCGAGCCGGCGGAGCCTGGCGATGGCACTCGCGACGAGCCGATCCATCTCCTCGTCGATGCCCAGGCCATAGTGAAGCTCGTCGACGTTCGCGATCAGGTCCGTCAGCTTGCTGGTCAGCTCGCTGGCGGGATACGCGGCATCCGCGCCGTAGCGCGCGACCGCTCCCTCGACGCCGGCGCGCTTGCCGTCCCACACCTCCATCTCCGGGTCGCGCGGACGCACGAACAGGACGACCTTCTCGGTGTCGGCGCCGGGTCGGATGACGAGCGTGGTCTCGGGCTCCACGAAGCCCGTCAGATAGACGACGTCGGAGTGCTGTCGGAACGGATGGAACGCGTCGCCGTTGCGCAGCCGCTCCGGCAGTGACCGGACGATCGCGACCGCGTCGGTCCCGATCGACTCCATGAACGCCGCTCTCCGTGCCGCGTAGACCGCGGGTTCGAACATGCCCGGGGTATAGCGCGTTCGCCGGCACGAGCCGGCCCCCGGCACGGTGTTACGGTCGGGGCATGCAGCCCGTGAGCGACCTTGCCCTCACCGGCGTGAGGCTGCGGGGCGTGTTCTCGGATATCGATGACACGCTCACTCACGACGCAGTCGTCGTGCCGGAGGCCTATGACGCGCTCGCGCGGGCGAGGGCGGCGGGGCTGCGGATCGTGCTCGTGACCGGGCGGCCCTCGGGCTGGGCCGAGGTGCTCGCGTCGGTGTGGCCGGTGGATGCGGCGATCGCGGAGAACGGTGGCATCGCGTACCTGAAGCGCGGTCGTCGGCTCGAGCGCATCTACTACGAGGCCGGCGACCCCGCCGCCGACGCGAGCCGGCTGGCCGCGCTCTCGGACGACCTCGTGCGGACCGTTCCGTTCGCGCGACGCAGCGATGACAGCGCCCTCCGCATCACGGACGTGGCGTTCGACATCGGCGAGACCCAGCATCTCGAGCAGGCCCAGATCGACGCGATCACGGGGCGCTGCCGCGAGCTCGGCGCGCGCACGCTGGTGTCGAGCGTGCACGCCCACGCGTGCTTCCACGCCGCGGACAAGGCCCGGATGTCCGCGCGCGTCGCGAGCCTCCTGTGGGGCGAGGCCGAGGCCGAGGTCGCGGCCGGCTACGCGTTCGTGGGCGACTCGCCGAACGACCAGGCCGCCTTCGCGTTCTTCGATGCGTCGATCGGCGTCGCGAACGTCGCGCGCTACGCCGCGCAGCTCCGCCCCCCGCCGCGCTACGTCACGCCCTCGGCGGGCGGGCACGGGTTCGCCGAGGCGATCGAAGTCATCCTCGCGGCGCATCGCGCCGAAGGAGGTCGGCGTTGACTCCGTCCCCGGAGGCGCCGGGGCACCCGGGACGGATGCCGCGGCAGATCCCGTTCATCATCGCGAACGAGGGGTGCGAGCGGTTCAGCTTCTACGGGATGCGGAACATCCTGACGCCGTTCCTCGTCACGAGCCTCCTGCTCGCGATGCCCGACGAGCTCGCGCGGAAGGCGTACGCGAAGGACGTCTTCCACACGTTCGTGATCGGCGTCTACTTCTTCCCGCTCCTCGGTGGCTGGCTGGCGGACCGGTTCTTCGGGAAGCTGCACACGATCTTCTGGTTCAGCCTCGTGTACTGCTTCGGTCACGCGCTGCTCGCGATCTTCGATCACAGCGTGAACGGGTTCTTCGCCGGGCTGTTCTTCATCGCGCTCGGTGCAGGTGGAATCAAGCCACTCGTATCGTCGTTCATGGGCGACCAGTTCGACGACTCGAACAAGCACCTGGCGAAGGTCGTGTTCGATGCCTTCTACTGGATCGTGAACTTCGGCTCGCTGTTCGCGTCGCTGTTCATGCCCGTCTTCCTCCAGTCGTACGGGCCGCGCGTCGCGTTCGGGATCCCGGGGGTGCTCATGCTCGTCGCGACCACCGTCCTGTGGCTCGGCCGCAGGCGCTACGTGATCGTCCCGCTGCCCCCGCGCGATCCCGATTCGATCCTGCGCGTCGCGCGGACCGCGCTCCTCACGCGCGATGCGTCGGGCGCGCTCGGCCGGGGCTTCTACGTCGCCGCGATCGGTCCCATGCTCGCGGTGCTCTCGCTGGGCGTGGGCATGGGCGCGTTGCACTGGCTCGAGTTCGTCGAGGCGTTCTGTCTCGCGCTCGTCGCCGTGATCGCGTGCGGTGGCCTCGGCGTCTCGATGCAGCTGGAACGCGCCCGCGGGCTCCACCCCGATGCTGCCATCGATGGCGTGCGCGGCGTGCTGCGGGTGCTCGTCGTGTTCGCGCTGACCACCCCGTTCTATTCCTTGTTCGATCAGAAGGCGACCACGTGGGTGCTTCAGGGCGGCGACATGCACGTCCCCGTCTGGGAGCTCCACCTCGGCGCGCTCGGCGTGTGGGAGACGACGTTCCAGCCGGCGCAGATGCAGGCCGTCAACCCTGCGCTCGTGATGATCCTGATCCCGTTGAACAACTTCGTGATCTATCCGTGGTTGCGGCGCCGCGGCTGGACGCTCGCCTCGATCCGCCGCATGAACGCCGGGATCGCGATCGCCGCGCTCGCGTGGATCGCGGCCGGGGCACTCCAGCTGTGGATCGAAGCGGAGCCCAAGCACGCGATCGTGTTCGGGTCGCATACGATCGTGTTCGGCGGCTACGCGCCGTCGATCCTGTGGCAGCTCGTGCCCTACGCGATCCTGACGTTCTCCGAGGTGCTCGTCTCCGCGACGGGCCTGGAGTTCGCGTACTCGCAGGCCCCGCTCGCGATGAAGGGCGTGATCATGAGCTTCTGGGCGCTGACCACGGCGATCGGGAGCCTCTGGGTGCTGCTCGTGAACAGCGCGGTCCGGAACCACGCCGTGACGCGAGCCATCGCCCACACGGGCCTCAGCGAGACCGCGTTCCTGATGTTCTTCTTCGCCGCGTTCGCGCTGGTCGTCGCCGGGGCGTTCCGGCTGTACGCATCACGCTACCGCACGGTCGACCACTACCGGCGCAGCTAGCTCGCCGGTAGCAGGGAACCGTGCACCACCCCGTGAATCGACCGCGCTTGTCCGCCGTGAAGGCGCGCCGGCGTATACACGGCCCATGATCAGGCTTCCTCGCAGCACGACCGCCGCTCTCCTCGCACTCGTCGCGGTTGCTGGGATGGGCGCGTGCAAGCGGGCTGCGCCGCCCCCGCCGGCGCCCGCGCCGATCGCGACGGTCGTCACCGATGCTGCCCCGGCGGCGACCCACGACGAGGCGCCGGTCGTCCCGAAGTATCGGGACACGGGCGCGCCGGCGCCGGCCGTGGAGGCCGTGAGCGGCTCGGGCGCGACGTACATGGTGGCGTCCGAGTCCGCGCGCGCGACCCAGGTCGGTCGGGACATCCTCGCGGCCCACGGCAACGCGGTGGATGCGGCCGTCGCCACCGCGTTCGCGCTCGCCGTCGTCCACCCGACCGCGGGCAACCTCGGCGGGGGAGGCTTTGCCGTGGTGCGAACCGCGCCCGGCAAGGCCGAGTCGCTCGACTTTCGCGAGACCGCGCCCGCCGCCGCCACGGCCACGATGTACCTCGACGCCAAGGGCAACCCGACGAAGGACTCGCTGCTCGGTGCTCGCGCGTCGGGCGTGCCGGGCTCGGTGGCGGGGCTGTGGGAGCTCCACCACAAGTACGGGCACCTGACCTGGGCCGAGGTCGTCGCGCCGGCGGTCGAGCTCGCGCGCGGCGGCTTTGCGGTCGATGCCACGCTCGCGGAGGCGATCAGCGACCGGGCCGTGGAGCTGCTCGCGAACCCGGCGACGGGCGCGATCTGGGTGCCCAACCGGATCCCTGTCGCCGTCGGCAAGACCGTCGCGATTCCAGACCTCGCCATCACGCTCGATCGCATCGCGGCGCAGGGGCCGGATGGGTTCTACAAGGGCGAGACCGCGGCCGCGATCGTCGCCGAGATGACGCGCGGCGGCGGCATCATCACCGCCGCCGACCTCGCCGGCTACCACGCCGTGTGGCGCGCGCCGCTGCGGTTCTCGTACCGCGGCTACTCGATGGTCACGATGCCGCCGCCGTCGTCGGGCGGCATCGTGCTGGCGCTCACGACCGGCATGTTTCGCAACGTCGACATGGCGACCCTGCCGTGGCACAGCGCCCCGCACGTGCACCGGCTGATCGAGACGTGGCGCCGCGCGTTCGCCGTGCGCAACGAGGTGCTGGGCGATCCGGCGTTCGTGACGTCGATGCCGATCGCGCGCCTGATGTCGACCGCGTACCAGGATCAGCTCGCCGCGACGATCACGGACGAGGCCTCGGAGTCGAAGGCCATCGTGCCGCTCGCCGAGGGCAACCACACCACGAACCTGTGCGTCGTCGACGCGCAGGGCATGGCCGTCGCGCTGACGACCACGCTCAACACCTCGTGGGGCAATGGCATCACGGTCGCCGGCGCGGGGTTCCTGCTGAACAACGAGATGGACGACTTCACCGCGAAGCCGGGATCTCCGAACGTGTTCGGGCTCGTGCAGGGCGTGGCGAACAAGATCGAGCCCGGCAAGCGGATGCTGTCCTCGATGTCGCCGACGATCGTCGAGGATCCGCAGGGCAACGTGTTCCTGCTCGCGGGCGCGGGCGGCGGCCCGCGCATCATCACGGCGGTGTGGCAGACGATCTCGAACGTGATCGACTACGGCCAGACGATCGCGATCGCGGTCGCGAGCAAGCGGGTGCACATGCAGCACCTCCCCGACGTGACGCGCATCGAGGAGTACGCCATCGACGAGGCGACCGCGAAGGATCTCGCGGCGCGCGGCGAGAAGCTCGACTGGAGCAACCCGCCGGGCGCGTTCGCGCATGTCACGGCGATCGTGCGCACGAAGTCGGGCTGGGATGGCACGTCGGATCCGCGCGGCGGCGGGTCCGCGATGGGCGATGCAGGGAAGTAGGCGGCGATGACGCGCGCGACGAGCGAGAGCGGCGAGATCCTGCTCGACCGGCTGCCGGTCCCGAAGGCTCGGGAGAGCAAGCCGCAGTTGCCGTCCGCGGCGTCGAGCCGACGCCGGCCGCCGTGGCCGTCCTCCGCGCGCGCCGCCGCTGTGGTCGTGATGGCGCTGGCCATCGGTGGCCTCGCGGGGTTCGTCGCCCGCCCTCACCTCGTGGAGGATGCGCGCATCGCCGAGGCGCGGAAGGCCGTCGACGCCGCCGCTGCACGCGCGGATACGGCGGACGCGCGGGTGGTCCAGCTCCAGGACGACGCGAAGCGTTCGGAGGCTCGGCGCGCCGACCTCGAGGTCAAGCTGAAGGTCGCGCAGCAGGCGCAGTCCGAGCTCGCGGACCGGACGGATGCAGCAGCGGCGGCGGTGCGCGCGACCGAATCCCTGCGCGCCAGGCTCGCCATGGCGGTGGACAAGGCGAGCGGCGGGGTCACGGCGGCCGATGGCACGGTGCGGGTCGCGATCGCGGACAAGGCGCTGTGGAAGCCTGGCGATGACGTGCTGACGGACCACGGCAAGGTGGTGCTCTCGCGACTCGCGAGCACGCTGAAGCTCGTGCCGGAGCTGCAGATCGCCGTCGAAGGTCATACCGACGCGACACCGATCGCTCAGCCCGCCGTGGGTGCGTCGGCGCCGGTCCCGTCGCTCGGGAAGCGCGGCAAGGGTGCAGGGTCGACACCGGTCCCCACGGTCAGCGTGCGGTTCCGGACCAACTGGGAGCTGTCGGCGGCCCGGGCGCTCGCGGTCGTGCACTACCTCCAGGACGTCGCCCGGATCGAGCCCGGGCGGCTGGTCGCGCACGCGTTCGGGCAGTACCGACCGGCGTCGGACACCTCCGAAGCCGCGAATCGGCGGACCGAGCTCGCGGTGACCGTGGCCCCCGTCGCCGGTGCGCGGTCACCCCTGCGCGTCGACGAAGCGCAGTAGCTCGTCGTCTCCGGCGCCCGGCAGCATCGTGACGTCAGCGCCGTCAGCGCCGTCACCCGGTGCTCCGAGCGCCGCTCCGGGATCCGGGGTCGGTGGTCGGGGCCCGCTCGCGACGCGGCCGAACACGAGCACCGGGATCCGCGCGAGCTCGTGATCGACGCGCAGCTCGCGCACGAACTCGTGAACGCCATCCGTGCGCTCGTCGAGCAGGATCGCCCGCGGCCGCAGCGCGCGCGCGAGCCGCGAGAGCTGGACGAGCGATCGGGTCATCGAGACCACCGTGTAGCCGTTCGCCGACAGCAGCAGATCGAGCTGCTGGAGCCGCGCGCGGTCCTGCTCGACGACCAGCACCACACCGCGCTCGTCGCCCGTGAGCGGCGGCGGGGTGCTGGTGCGGGCGCGTGCCGTGGGCCGGGCAGGAGCGGACAATGCCGCCAGCGGCATGGGGGAGGCCGTGCGGTCGTCGCTCGACTCGCGGGCCTCGCGAGCGGCGCGCGAGCGATACACGGCGAGCGCGACCTTGTTCAGCAGGTCGTCGACGTTGAACGGCTTGTAGATCACCTCGGTGGTGCCCAGCGTCGCAAGGTTGACCTCGAGGCCGTGCACCGCGGTCATCAGCATGACGGGCAGCGCGGCGTACGTCGGATCGTCGCGCAGCGCCTGGAGGAACTGGCGCCCGTTCATCCCCGGCATCATCAGATCGACGAGCACCGTGTCGGGCGGCGATGCGTGCACGCGGTCGAGCGCGCTCTCGCCGTCGGTCGCGAGCTCCACCGCGTAGCCCTCGTCGCGCAGCACCTGGCCGAGCGTCTCGCGGACCATCGGGTCGTCGTCCACGACGAGCACACGCCCTTCCTTCATACCTGGGCGCACTGTACCATCGCGACTCGATGTCGACGCCGTCGACGGTGCCACCGCTTCCTCGCGCCTACGACGCGTTGAGGCCGCGAGTCCTGCAGCGCCTGCTGGAGCTGCGCTCGTCGCTCGACCCGTCGCTCGGTCGCCTCGACGATGCGACTGCGCGCGCGCAGATCACCGCGGTGCTCGACCACATCGGCAACTTCATCGCGACCGGGGACCTCGGGATTCATCGCGCGTTCCTCCACACGTTTCTCGCGATGCGCGCGGCCGAGTCCCAGTCGCCCGCGGCCGTGCTCGCGATGCTCGTCGCGATCGGCGACACCGCGGCGCAGGTCGCGCAGGAGGCGGGGGCCGGCACCGTCGAGGGCGCGGAGCTCACGCTCGTCCTCACGCGGGTCACCGCGAGCACGGCACGCGCCGTCAATGACCTGATCGCCGAGGAGCTGGAGCGGCGGACGGCCACGTGGCGCTCGCTGACGCCCGGTCGCGGGGAGCCCGCGTGACGCCGCCGGGCCTGCGCGTCGCTGGCGACACGAACGTCGGCAAGGTGCGCAAGCAGAACGAGGATTCCATGATCCTCGAGCCCACGCGCGGCCTCTACGCCGTGCTCGATGGCATGGGCGGCGCGAATGCCGGCGATGTGGCCTCGCAGACCGCGCGCGACGTGATCCGCGACTTCGTGCAGCAGCGCCGGCTGACGCTCGCGCCGAGGGCCCTGATCGAAGGTGCGATCCTGGCGGCGACCGCTGCGATCTTCCACGCCGGTCAGCGCACCAAGGAGCTGCAGGGCATGGGCACGACGGTGGTCGCGTGCCTCGTCGTGGATCCGACGCACGTCATCGTCGCGCACGTCGGCGATAGCCGCGCCTATCTGCTGCGGGACGGCAGGCTGACGACGCTGACCCGCGATCACACGATCGTGGAGGAGCTCGTGGCGCGCGGGCTCCTGACCGCCGACGAGGCCGAGCGTCATCCGTACAAGAACGTGCTCTCGCGCAACCTCGGCGCCCGGCCCGACACGAAGGTCGACGTGCTCGAGCTCGAGCTGCAGCCGGGCGATCGCATGTTGCTGTGCTCCGACGGGCTCTATGGCTTCGCCGCCGCGGACGCGATCCAGTACGTGCTCGGCTCCGGGGATGCGCCCGATCACGTCGCTCGCGAGCTCGTCGAGCTCGCCTTGCGCGGCGGTGGCGGCGACAACGTCACGACGATCGTCCTGGAGGCTCCCCCGCCTGCGCGCTCGACCACCGAGGTCGTCCGGACCTCCGGGGCGACCGCGTGGTGGCAGAAGCGCGCGCGCTTCCTCCAGGTCGCGAAGGAACGAGGGCTCACCCGCAACGCACTCGTGCGCGGCCTTCCCCCCGACGAGGCGCTCGAGCTCGTGGCCGCGAGCCTGTGCCAGGCCCTCTATCACGACCTCGAGAAGTCCACCGGCGTGAACGTGTGGACGTTCGCGCAGAACCTCGCGTCGGGCTGGTTCGAGCACGGGGGTGACTGGGCCGCGGTTCGCGGGATGGTGGACATCCTCGGGTCGAGCGCGCGCAGCGTGGTCGACGAGATCCGGGCCACCGACCACCAGCTCGGGTTCCTCCTGGACGTCGCGGTGAGCCGCGCCCTGGTCGTCGTGGAGCTCGCGCTCGGTGGTCTGCTCGCGGACCGGCTGCGTCAGGTGGACACGGGCCTCATCGAGCTCGCGACCGCGCAGCACGAGACCTTCGATGCAGAGTCCTTGCGCGACTCGGCCCGCGATTCCGGCGAGCTGTTCGTCGACAACCCGACCATGCCGTTCGTGCGTTCCGAGCGCGCGGCCACGAGCGCCGGGGCCGTGGCGGAATCCGCGGAGGTGATGGAGGCCGTCGCGAAGACGCTCACCATCGCGCGGGCCCGCGTGGCGCCCAAGGCCGAGCTGGTGAAGCAGGTGATGACCGCGCTCGATGCGATCACCCTCGACGACAGCGGCAACTTTGCGGCCGCCGTGCTCGCGGCAAGAGACCTGTACGGCACGCGGTCGGTCGACGAGGCGTCCATCATGCCGCTGTTCGTGGCGCTCGATCAGGCGCGCATGCTCGTGGTGTCGGCGGTGCAGCAGATCCAGGCGAGCGAAGGCACTCGGGCGCGCGCACTGCGGCTCGTGAGCACGGCGCACCAGCGCGTGGTGGGCGCGACCACCGGGCTCGTGCTCGAGGCGGTCGCACCGTTCTCCGACAAGCTCCGCGCCGTGCAGGCCGAGACCGCGCGGCTGCGGGACCAGGTGGCGCAGTTCGAGCGCAAGCGCGCAGAGCTCGAGCGGCGGTTCGCCACCTCGATCGATCCCGACCAGCCGTGGGGCTCCCGCGGCAACACGGAGTGGTGATGGCCGACCGACCCATGCTGCCCGAGGGCGACGAGCACACCGAGGACGAGCCGGGCAACCTCACGGAGTCGGTGCGCGTGCTGCGCGACGAGATCCTCGACACCGCCGAGTCGGGCGATCGCGATCCGTCGGGCGCGGAGCTGTTCGATGCGGTGCTGCGCGCGCTGCACATCGGTGGCGACTCGATCCCGGGCCTCGATCTCGCGCTGCACGACGCCGTCGCGCGTCGCCTCGCCTATGGCGACACCGAGGAGGCCGTGCTGTCGGATGCCGAGGTCGTGTTCGACCGGCTGCTCGTCGCCGTCGAGCGCGCGTTCCGTGACCCGGCAGACCGCATGGTCGTCATCGAGGCCGCCTCGCTCGTCGCAGTGACGATCGCGCGGGTCGTGTCCCTGGCTGCGGTGGCGCGCGCGTCGCGCGATCGCGCCGCCAGGCTGCGCGAGGAGATGACGCAGCGCCAGCTGACGGAGGTGCTGGCGAAGCAGGCTGCGAGCATTGCCCGGCTCGAAGACGACGTGGGATTCCTCTGATCGCTTGCCAGGGTTCCTCCACTGCGCGACGCTGCGTCGCATGAGAGCCGTTGCGCTGTTACTCGCGCTCGCGTCCGTGGCGAGAGCCGACGGCATCCCGGACGAGCGCCCGGATCACGATCGGGTGCCGCTTCATGCCGCGCGGCACCCCCGCGACCTCGCGATCGAAGTTCCGGGCGAGCGTCCACTCCCCAACAAGCTCGTGCTCGGCGGCGTGGGCCTCTTTGCGGTCGCGGCCGGCACCTTCGGACTGGTGTTCCACTTGAAGAGTCGGTCCAGCGCCGCCGATGTCAGCGCGCACACGGCCACGGGCATTCCGTGGAGCGCCGATCTGCAGGGCATCGTCGATGACAACACCGACCAGCGCCGCAGCGCCACGATCGGGTACGCGATCGGCGGGGTGGCCGCGCTCGCGCTCGTCATCGCGTACATCGCGACGAATCCCAGGTCCGAGACCACGGTGATCCACACGACGGCGATGGTGCCCATCGTCTCGCCGGTTGCCGGCGGCGCCACCGCGGGGGCGTCATGGCGCTTCTAGCGCCGCGGCGTGGGGCGAGCCTGGTCGCCGGGGTGATCGCCGTCGGGCTGGCGACGGCAGCGGCGGCCGTGGTCGCCTGCTCCCCGAACATCGAGCCCGGGGCATACGCGTGCGGTGCGCAGCAGCTCTGCCCCGAGGACGAGCGCTGCACCGGGAGCGACAGCACGTGCGTCCTCGCCGGCTCCGAGGAGCCATTCGCGTGCAGCGGCGCGGAGGCGGCGGACGAGACACCGGCGACGGGGCACGACTTCGGACAGCTCGCGTGCGTGTCGCTCGCGGTCGAAGCGCTCGGCTGCGTGTTCGAGGCGGACACCATCGACTGGTACCAGCTCGAGGCGCCCGCGAGCTGCACCGCCGTCGCGGCCGACGTCCGCCTGACCTTCCCGCTCGCATGGCAGCCGCTGGCGCTGCGCTTCGTCGATCTCGGCGCGAGCGGCGGCGAGGTACCGGGGCCCATCACGACCATCGGTGCGACGTGCCCGAACAGCACCTCGTCCGACGACTCGACGGAGGTGTGCGCGCTGGAGCGGCTCGTGCCCGGGCACCACTATGCGATCGGCGTGACTCGTGACGGCGCCGACTGCGCGGGCGCGTGCTCGTACAATCGCTACGTGCTCAACCTCTCGCTGCAGACGCCGTAGTCAGGCCCGGGGGACCTCATTCAGTTCGTCTGGAGCTGGCTCGCGATCCCCTGGTTCGCGTGCGCGGCGGCCCTCGTCACCACGGCGCTGAGTGCGTCGCTCGTCCGTGGCGATCGGGTGCTGCGGATCGGCACCGTCGGCGCGACGGTCGCGACGTTGCCGTGGGCGCTGTGCTCGGGGATCGCGGCCTGTACGCAGGATCCGCTGCTCGCGACGCGATTGCTGCGGATCGGGAACGGTCCGGTCGCGCTCGTGGGCCCCGGGCTCCTGCTCGTGCTGCTGGGCGTCAGCGGCCAGCTCGAGCGTCATCGGTGGGTCGTGCGGGTGGCGGGTGTCGTCGGTGCGGTGCTGTGCGCGCTGTGCTGGGCTACACCGTGGACGGTCGGGGGCGTGCACCGGCTGCGCTCGGGGATCCTGTATCCGGCGGCCTCGCCGCTGACGGTCTTGCACTTCTCGCAGCTCGCGATCTGGCTTGGCGTCGGCGTGGTGATCGCGCGGCGCAGCGTCACCGGGCGTTCCGAGCGGCGGCAGATCATGCAGATGGTGATCGGCGTGCTCGCGCTCGGCGCCATCGGGGCGACGGACATGCTGCTCGTCTACGACGTGGTGGGTAGCTATCCGGTGTCGTGGCTGCCCGCACTCCTCGCGGCGGTGCTCACGACCTATTACTGCCTGCGCTCGGATCTGCTGCGGCCCCAGGGCCTGGACCGTGACGCGATGGTCGAGGTGGGCGGGTTCGTGGCGGCCGTGGCGATCGTCGCGGTGCTCGTCGCGCTGTTCGACGGTGCGCTGCCCGTGACGTACGCGGTGGCGGCGGGCGTGGTGTGGATCGTGGTCACGCTCGCGATGTGGACGCTGCGCCGGGGCGTGGCGCGCCCGATCGCCCGGGAACGCGCGCTCGAGCAGCTCGTCGCGAAGCTGACGGACGTCGAGAGCCAGGCCGACGTGATGCAGGCGCTCGGCACGCTCTGGAGCGAGCTCGCGATCCGGCTCCGCACGCTCGTGGTCCGCGAGACCGGCGACGATCTGGAGTGGATCGATCCGGCGACGGGGGACCGGGCCGCGCTGTCTGCGGAGCTGGCGGCGTGGCTCGCCTTCCGCGGAGAGCTGGTCGCAGCGGGTGACCTCGGCACGATGCGGCTCGGCGCGCTGCGCCCGAGCATCGAAGGGCTGGTGGCGAGCGCGAGTGCGGGGGCGGGCGGACTCGTCGTGCCGCTGGTGGATCGAGGCGCCCTCGTGGGGCTCGCGCTCGCGGAGCACACCGGCTCGTTGCGCGAGGACGAGCGGGGGCTCGTCACGGAGTCGGCGCGGGTCTCGGCGCGAGCGCTCGGCTACGTGCGGCTGACGCGGGAGGCGGCTCGCGAGCGCGAGACGGCGCGCGAGGTCGAGGTCGCGGAGGCGATGCGGCTGCAGGCCTCGGCGAGCCGCGACGCGACGCTCGGGCGGTGGATCGTCGCAGCGGAGTACCGGAGCGCCGCGCACACGACGGGATCCGGGTGGTCCACGGCCTTGCTCGCGGACGGTCGCCTCGCGGTGCTCGTCACGGATGCACAGACGCGCGGGGTCGCGGCGGCCCTCGCGACGGCCGCGGTGACGGGCGCGTTCGCGGCAGCGACCTCGACGACGAGCGTGCTCTCGCTCGAGTCGCTGCTCGGGAGCCTCCGCTCGAGCGCCGAAGGCGTCGTACGCGGCGGCGAGCCCGTCACAGCGTTCCTCTCGATGCTCGATCCCGAGACGGGTGTGATCGAGTGGGCGAGCGCGGGCTATCCGGGCGCCGCGATCGTCGGGCCCGTGCCCGAGC
>JAYSYE010000387.1:0-13435 GCA_043716635.1 Deltaproteobacteria bacterium
ACCTCGATCGCGTGCTCGCGCAGCGACCGCGCCAGCGCCCGCGCGCCGTCGCGCCCACGCTCGGTGAGCCAGCGATCGCGATCGCTGCCTGCCCGCTCCTCCGGGACGGCGTCGCCGTGACGAACCAAATAGATGCGCACGCGCGCATCGTACCCGGAACCGCGCAGAGCTACGGGGGCGTCGCGATCGGACCCGGGCCGGCGCCCTCCTCGGGCGGCATCGGCTCGTCGATGTCGGATCCGGACCCCGATCCCGCATCGGAGCCAGTCCCCGTGGTCACGGCCGCCTGCTGCTTGCAGATCGGCGCGGGCGCGAGCGAGAGCACGTCGAGCGCGATGCCCTCCGCGTTCTCGATGCGCATCGCTTCGTGCGCGGTCGCCGCACTCCACAGCCGGATCGCGCCTTCTCCATCCTCGTACGCGAGCGTGCTCGCATCGATCCACCGCGTGTCGAACCGGCTCCGGGCCGTGATCACGTGCACGAGCGCGCCCTTCGTGTCGGCCACGTAGAGCGACGGCGCGGCGCCCGCGGCGCACGGGGCGATCGCCGTCGCGAACGCGACATGTGCACCGTCGGGAGCGAGGGCCACCGTCGAGCGAGCCGTCGTGCCCGACTCGGGGATGCGGATCGTCGTGGTGCCCAGCTGCAACGCAGAAGTCGTGGGCGGGTCCCCCGCCCAGGTCGCGAGGGCGGTGGGCGCCGCGCGCATCACGCGGCCCTCCTCCAGCGACAGGGTGATCGCGGCCGCGGGCACCGGATCGGTGGACGGACCCAGCTTGCCCTGGGCATCGACGACCTGCGTGACCGGCGGGGCGAGCCCCCAGCGGCCCTCTGCGGTGGCCGTCGAGACGACGAGCGCGCCCGTCGCGGCATAGCCGATCGCGAGCTCGCGGATCGGACCGGCGAGCACGGCGCGCTTGTGGGGCGCCGCCCAGTCCCCGTCGTATACCTGGACCCAGGCGCGCGCCATCGAGGGCGTGGCGTCGGCCTCGAGGCCGCGATCCACCTTGTCGAACCCGATCGTCGCGACGTGCTTGCCGTCCGGAGACCGCACAAAGCCTGCGACCTGGTGGTCGGTGTGCGTGAGCCGCAGGTAGCGTCGCGTGTCGCGATCGAACGCGTAGAGCTCGCCCCGGCTCGAGGCCACGTTGGGCGCCCCCGCCTTGGGCCACTTGAACGTGCTGCGCCGCCCCACGAGCCAGACGCCGGTCGCGATCCGGCGGGCGTACTCGTCGCCGAGCGTCGCCACGAGTTGCCTGATCGCGATCCCGTGCGGCGTCGCGAAGAACGCCCTCAGCTCGTCATCATCGGTCAGGCTCGGTGCGTACTTGTAGTAGTCGGCCGCCAGCACCAGCACGAGCTGCTCCACCGCGGCCGCGTGCTCGCCCGCCTGCGCGAGCGCCGTCGCGAGCAGGCGATGCGCGTCGTAGTGCTCGGCATCCTTCGCGATCGCGGCCTCGCAGTGCTGCCGGATCGCGGGCCAGTCGCGCACCTTGGACCGGTACGCCGCGAGCGCCTTGTCGTAGTCCTTGTCGCCCTCGTTCCACGGGAAGCTCCACGGCGGCAGCGAGATCACGCCGAGCGTGGGCACAGCGATCGGGGGCACGCTCGGGGCCGTCGTCGCGTCCTTCTTCACCGGGGTCGAATCCTTCTTGCTACCGCACGCGGATGACGCGATCGCGGCCACGTAAATCAGAGTGATCATTACGCATTTTATTGCGGCTCTCACGGGCATCCTCACGTCCACGGCCGTGAATCTACCGCTCTCTGTGGCAGGATGTGCGCCATGAAGACCATGACTGTCGTGCTCCTGACGGCCGCCGCGCTCGCGGGCTGCGGCAAGGACAAGAAGGCCACCACCACGGTCACGCAGACCACCACGAAGACCACGCCGGTCGTGGCCGTGCCGCCGGCCAAGCCGGCCCCGGCGGTGACGGGCAACACGCAGGTCAGTGGCGGGCTCTCGATCGGTGGGGACATCGCGGCGGCGTGTGGGATCAAGGCGGTCGACAAGAGCGCGACTGCACCCAAGTTCGATTACGACAAGGACGAGCTCGGGCCCGACGATCGCGCGGTGCTCGATCAGATCGCCACGTGCCTCATCAGCGGCGCGCTGAAGGGCAAGGCCGTCGACCTCATCGGGCGCGCGGATCCGCGGGGCACGGACGAATACAACATGGGCCTCGGCTCCCGCCGCGCGTCCTCGGTCAGCGCGTACCTGACGCGGCTCGGCGTGCCCTCGGCGCAGCTCGGAGTCACCACGCGTGGCTCGATCGACGCGACCGGCACCGACGAGGCGGGCTACGCGCAGGATCGGCGCGTCGACATCATGATGCAGCAGGCGGAGAGCTGAGCTCCGCGGCGCGCACGCCCGGTCGTCACAGTCCGGCGGCAGCGCGCACTTCGACGATCGTCGCCGCGGCGAGGGGCTGGCGGATCGGCCCGTAACCTTCGAGGTAGAACACCTGGTCGCCCTCGGCCACCACGAGCACCTCGTCGTAATCGGCCGTCGGTGCGGAGGGCTTCGAGGGCGCGGGCTCGGCCCACGCCGAATACGCCATTTGCATCAGGTGGTTCTTGTTGCGCGGGGTGAGCGCGCGTCGCGACTCGTGGTCCATCGGCCCCGTCGAGGACGTGCTCGCCCCGTCCATGCTGCCGCCGAACACGGTGTTCGCGTCGATGTCGACGACAACGCGCCAGGCGGGCGACACCAGGCCACCGCCGGCCGCGAAGATGCCGTTCCGGGGCACGAGCGTGGCGAGCGCAGGCGGGAGCGCGGCGCGCGCCTGGGCAGGGCGAGTAGGGTCCGCCCCGGCGTGGTCCGGCGTACCGCCCGCTGCGTCGCCCGACCTATCGGACCGTGCCTCCACGGCCGTGGGCGACTCCGTCGCGCGCGGGTCCGCGCCGCCGCATGCGGCGAGCGCGGCGACCACGAGCACGTTCATGATCAGACCTGGCTCTGGCAGCTTCCGCACGCGGCCATCGTACGCCACGCAATGCTACGCTGCGCGCGTGGCGCTCGAACATGTCGCGCAGGGGCAGACGCGGTTCTTCACGCCCGGCGTCGCTCCCGACCCTCGCGGGATCCTGCTCGGCCGCTTCCTCCTGATGACGTTCCCGACGCTCGAGGGCGCCGTGTCGTGGTTCCGGCTCTACTCGTCCGAGGCCTCGCTCGACGAGCTGCTCTCGGGGCTCACGATCATCAAGGCGCGCACCGCACTCGGCAGCCGCGAGATCAGCGTGCAGATTCCCGCCGTCTCCTCGTACGCCGCGGATCGCGCCGCGCGGCTGTGCCGGCTCGTCGGGGGCGCGACGTACACGGGCACGGCGAAGCACTTCGTGAAGTACCGCGACGACCGGTCGCCCTACGGCTACGACGCCGTCGACATCGGCGCGATGCCCGGCGGCACGGACTTCATGGTGCACGGCGACGAGTTCGCGCAGGGCTACGTGCGCGATGGTGACATCCCGTTCGCGAAGCTGCTGTTCCGGCTCTCCATCCGAAAGCTACCGGGCGGCGACAAGCTCGGCGCCGACGACCGCGGTGAGCTCTACCTCGCGGTCGCACGCGGGCTCTCGGACGGCATCATCCGCTACCTGTGGCGCAACCGGGTCGAGGCGCGCGCGGGCCTGTTCACGCCGGGTAGCTCGAGTGCGTTCGACGATCAGGCACGCGACCGCGGCTACATGCTCATCGTGGCAAGCGGGCTGCCGGAGCGGATCCTCGCGCTGTTCCTCGGCACGCCCGGGATCGACGTATTCCGGCCCGCGGGCGCGAACGCTGCGGTGGCCGTGGGCTACGAGCACCCGATCGATCTCGCGTCCTGCGCGAGCGTGTTCGGCGCCGATACGTTCCACGTGTTCTGGCCGCACGATCGCGTGGACGTGCTGCCGGGACCGCTCGCGCTGTCGGACATCGGCGACCTGACCCGCGTCGATCTCGAGCTCGAGACGCTGCGCGAGCCCACGCAGCTCGGCGCCGGCGCCGCACCGTCGATCGGGGTCGAGCTCAAGCTCGCGGCCGCGATGGGGCCGCCGGGCCGGGTCGTCGCGACGCTCATCGCGACGGAGCACGGGTCGCGGCTGAAGCGCATCCTGTTCGCCCTGCCGCCGGCCAGCCTGCGCGGACATCGCGTGGCGATCACCGACCGCGGGATCCTCGTGGTCGGCTCGGAGAGCCTCGACGTCATCCCGCTCGGCCAGCTGCTGTGCGAGCTCGCGCCCGGCCTGCTCGTGCCGCTCGGCATGGATGTGGTGCCGCGCGTGTCGCCCGACGTCCTCGCGCGCGCGCTCGGTCACAGCAGCGGGCTCGTCACGGTGTTCACGGCCGACGGGTCGCCGTTCCAGGTCGCGGACAGCGCGTTCCAGTCGCTCGAGCGCCGCGCCCTCGCGAAGCTCGAGGTCGATCGCGCCAGCGCGGTCGATTACGCGGCGGAGGGGAGCGCCGAGCCGCGCGTGGTCAACGACCCCGTCGGGAGGTTCGCGCTGTGGGGCTTCCCGGACGCGCCCGCTCGCAAGGCGCTGCCGTCGGGCGACAAGTAAGCGCCGATGGCGAAGCCGCACGTCCGCGAGTTTCTTCACAGCTTCGTCCGGCCGCTCGTCGCCGGTGGCGAGCTCCACATCGGGCCGCCGATCCCCGAGGACCTGGTCGCGCAGTGGGAGCAGCAGCTCGCCGATGCGTCGGTCGAGGCGATGGCCGTCGATGATGCGCGCCACGGCGTGCTCTCGACGCTCGTGTGTCGGCCGCCGCCGTTCGTGCTCGAAGGCGACGACCTCGCGCTCGCGGCCGGCCTGCACAACGCCCTGTTCCTCGTACATCCGAGCGCGGACGTGTGGTCCGTCCGCGAGGCCCAGCGCCGCCGGATCATCGAGACCGCGCTCGGGCTGGTGAGCCAGCCGCTCACGACGAATCGCACGCGCGTGCTCGGGCGTCACGCGCTCCTCCACCACCTCTTTCACCTCACGCGCCACGACACCACGGTGTCGTGGTGGACCGGCCACGCGAAGTTCTTCGGCCAGAGCCCGCCCGCGCGGCTCACCGCGTGGAAGGGGATGCGCCGCGTGCGCGAGGACATCGCCGTGGTGGACTTCGACGAGCTCCTCGCCGTGCCCGAGACCGCGCCGATCATCGCGACGCTCCTGCGCCGCACGCCGCTCACGCAGCTCCTGGACTCCCACGTCGGCGCGCCGCCCGTGCACTGGGAGGACGCGGTGTTCCTCCTGCGCGATGCCGAGCTCGCGCGCGCCGTCGCATACGCGCTGGTCCCCGACGTGCCGCCTCGCGATGTGGTCGCGGGTCCGGCCCGTCTGGCGGCCGCGTTCGAGCAGATGCTGGAGCGCACCCCCGACGAGCGCGATGTCCGGACGGTGGCCGCGTTCCTCGTCCACCTTGGCGCGCTGTTCTGCTTCGCCGAGCTCGGCCTGCGCGAACCGGCCGCCCGCAGCCCGCTGCTGTCCGCGGTGCTCGCGACGGATGCGGCCGGCCAGCGCCCGCGCGGCCTTGCCACGCTGTTCGCGCTTCCGAACGCGCTCGCGCTCGTGGATCCGAGGCTCGCGACGCCGCCGGGCATGGACGAGGGCACCGCGCTCGGCAAGCGCTGGGCGATCCACCGCCAGCAGGCGGCCGAGCAAACGGGGGAGGGCGCGATCGACACGCTCGCGCAGCGCTTGCGACGACATCTGAGGCCCTCGGCGCATGTCGATCCGGCCGGAGCGGTGACATTGCCAGCGCCTGTCATGGGGTAAGGTCCCGCGGTCTAGATGGTCGCGCCGCCCACTCCTCCGCGTAATTTTGCCGTCGATGTCGCGCGTGCTTCCGCGGCCTTCCAGGACGTCGCGCGCCAGATGGGCGCGCAGTTCCTCGACAAGCAGGAGATCATCCGGCTGATGACCGTGTCGGCGATCGCCGGCGAGCACATGGTGATCGTGGGACCGCCGGGCACGGCGAAGTCGGCGATGATCGACATGTTCGCGAAGCTCATCGACGCGAAGTACTTCGAGTACCTGCTGACGCGCTTCACCGAGCCGAACGAGCTGTTCGGCCCGGTCGATATCTCGGCATTCCGCGAGGGCAAGTACACGCGGCGCATCGAGAACATGCTCCCGACGGCGGAGATCGTGTTCCTCGACGAGATCTTCAAGTCGAACAGCGCGATCCTGAACTCGCTGCTGCACGTGATCAACGAGCGCAAGTTCCAGAACGGCCCCGAGGTCGTGGCGGTGCCGCTCATCTCGCTGTACGCGGCGTCGAACGAGGTCCCGAACGACGAGAACCTCGCGGCGATGTTCGACCGCTTCCTCGTGCGCGTGCTGTCGGACAATCTCGACAGCTACCACTTCCACGAGCTCATGAAGAAGGGCATCGCGCTCGAGCTCCGCAAGATGACGGGCCGGCACCAGCCAGGGGCCGCGCCGTCGTCGGCGCCCTCTGACCTGAAGCCGATCATCAGCGCGAGCGACCTCCGGGCCATCCAGCAGAACTTCGACAAGTTCATGGTGTTCCCCGATGAGTTCCTGACCAAGTACAAAGGGCTCATCTTCCAGATCCGCAGCGAGGGCATCTCGGTGTCCGATCGCCGCGCCGTGAAGCTGCTGAAGCTGTTCGCGGCGTCCGCGGTGTTCGACGGCCGCACGCGCGTCCACGACGGCGACTTCTTCGTGCTGCGCCACATCTGGAACAACCTCGATCAGGTCGAGCTCCTCGAGGAGATCGTGAACCCGATCGTGGATGCGTACTATCGCGAGCATCCGGAAGAGCGGCGCTTCATCGGGCCATCCGCGAGCCTCGACGACCTGCTCACGGAGCTCGGCGTCATTCGCGAGCTGCTCACGTCTGGCACCGAGCTCTCGGACATCCAGCTCTTCAGCCAGCTGAAGAACCTGAACGAGATCAAGGTCGCGCTCGCCTCGCTCCCCGGCGACGCGGCGGCCCGGATGATCCGCGAGGTCGATCAGCTCCTCGAGACCGTCTTCGCGTCGTCCAAGTTCGGCTTGTAGCGGGCTCGGCCCAGAGCTCCGCACGTCCCCCCGGCCCTCAGCGGATCGGACCGCCGTTCGACCACTGCGCGGAGACGACGCGCCAGCCGTCGGGCTCGAGGTGGAGGATCGCGAGCATGCGAAGCGGCTGGGTCACGTCGGTGGCCGCGCGCGTCGTGGTCGTGAAGTCGAGCGCCAGCGCGGCGTAGGCGAACGCGGGCCCCGTGGCGACGATGCGGATCCCGTCGCGCGGCTTGATGCGCCACTTGCCGCCATTCGGGCGCGCGCGAATGCGCTCGCCACCGACGACACGCTGCGCGGGACCGCTGCCGATGTTGATCGCCTGCGGGTGAGCGCTGCGCAGCGCGAGCAGCGCGAGCTTGTTGCCAAATGCGGTCGTCACAGCTGCGGCGAGCTGGGGCGGGGCCGCCGCGTGGTCGGGCACGGTCGCGACCCGCGGCAGCGTGCCGAGGATCGCCATGCGCACCGCCGTGTCGTCCGGGATGAGCTCGGCCCAGTGCCACGCGTCGATCACCCACGCGCCCGCCGCGAAGTGCGCGGCTTCGGTGACGGCGACCTTGCGCGTGCGGTCGCCCGCCGTGACCGCGAGCTCCAGCGCGAGCCACGCATGGTCGCCATCGGCTCCCGCACCCCGGTAGATCGTCGAGATCGTCGCGTGCTCGCCGAGGTCATGCACGAGCTGGGCGGCGAGCGCGTCCTTGCCCGTCGCGACCTCGTCACCATCGATCCCGAAGCCGAAGCCATCGGGCGCCAGCGCGCCCGTGACGGTCGCGAGGTCGCCGGACGAGAGTGCCGCGATCTGCGAATCGAGGAACGCAGCAGCCGTGAGGGCAGGGGCGGGCACGGTGGAGATCGAGGCGCCGATCGCGGCGGCTGCGTCGGTACCGTCGACAGCGGTGTCGGCGGCGTCCGCTGGAAGCAGCGTGTTCGCCGTCGGCGCGACCACCTCGCTCGCGGGAATCGCGATGGCGTCCGTCACCCGCTCGTTCGCCGCGGCCATCGCCGAGCCCGACGGCCCGGCCGGCACCGCGACTGGTGCCGCGACCGACGCGACCGCGACGCGGTGGTCACCCGACACGAGAACACCGACGCCCGCACCCACGCCGATCGCGAGCCCCGCGAGCGCGAAGTAGAGCCGCCGACGCGATCGGACCTCGGCGCGCGGTGCAGCCGGGATGTGCCACACCGACGTCGCCCGGGGCGCGTACCCCGGCATCGGGATCGGCGCCGGCAAGATGTTCACCTCCAGCGTCGGGCTCGCTGGCTTCCAGCCGCGCGCGGTCTCGGAGGGGCCGACAGCGGTGAGCTGCATCGTCGCGCCGCTGCGGGCGGCATCCGGCGTGTGGAGCCATCGCGCGTAGCGCACCGCCTGCGGGATCGCGGCCAGCACCAGCACGGCCGTCGTCACGAGCGCGACGCCGCCGACCGTCAGGACATGGGCGATCATCCGCACGTCGGACTCCGGGAGGATCTTCAGCAGCCCGCGCAACATCGGGTAGTGCGCGAGCAGGAGCGCCGCCCCGAATCCGCCCGCGATCAGCGCCGCGAACAGCACGCTGAACATGGCCCCGCGCTTCATCAGGCCGCCGCAGACGATCCCGAGCATCGCGACGCCGGCCCAGCCGATCGCGAGGTCGCTGCCGCCGGTCCGCCCCTGCTGCATCAGCACGAAGGCGATCGTCCCGACCAGCAGGCAGCCCGCGCATCCGAGCTGTGCGAGCAGCCCGGCCAGGCGCAGCACGAACCGGCCCGGCGGCTGTGACGGATCGACCATGAGGGACATGCGCAGCCTATCGCGGTCCGAACGCGCGGAGGGGAACCGCGCATTTCACGAACCCGACGGTGCTAGCGTGGCGCCATGGCGTCCACGCCGACCACGCCGTCCACGGCTCGCACCGACTACCGCGGTACCGCGAGCCGCGACTACGGCGGGCTCATCACGCGCGAGCCTGCCGCGGTGCACGCGCCCGCGACGCTCGACGAGCTGACCGCCACGATCCGCCAGCTCCGTGTCGCGGGTACACCGTGGGTGATGCGCGGGGCCGGGCACTCCGCCGGCGGGCAGCCCCTGATCGGCCAGGGCGCGGTCATCCGCTCGCGCGCACTGACCGGCATCATCGCCGACGACGGCAGCACGATCACGGTCGCCGCGGGCACGCCCTGGCGCGACGTGATCGAGCACCTCGCGGCAGACGGCCGCCGCCCGCCCGTGGTCACCGATCAGCTCTACACCACGGTCGGTGGCACGCTCTCCGTCGGCGGCATCGGCGATACCTCGCACCTCGATGGCCTGCAGATCGACAGCGTCCTCGCGCTGACCCTCGTGACGCCCGACGGCGAGCTCCACCCGCTCGCGGCCGGCGATGACCTGTTCCGCTTCGCGCTCGCGGGGCACGGTCAGCTCGGCGCGCTCGCAGATGTCACGCTGTCCACCCGGCGGCGGCCGCCGAGCCTGGCCGCGCGCGCGTACACGTTCCCGTCGCTCCCCGCGTACCTCGCCGCGGTCACCGCGCTTTCGGAGGCGGGCCGCGCCTCGCGCCATGCCTTCATCCGCGGCCGGATGTTCTGGGTCCGCGATCAGGCCGAGCAACCGGTGCAGGCCACCATCGGGGCGTTCGCCGCTGACCTCGCCGCCGCGCCCCCGGCGCAGCTCCCCGGCTCCTCGGCATCGTCCGAGCCAGAGCTGGTCGACCTGCTCGCACTCGCGCGCGCGGATCGCGACGATGCCCCGTTCGTGTATGCGCCGTGCGCGGAGCTCGTGCTGCCGTTTGACAGGGCCGTCGCGATCTGGGCCGAGCTCGACCGCGAGCTGCGCACGACCGGGATCCCCGCGCTGTTTCGCGAGGGTGTCTCGGTCAGCGTCGTCGCCCCCGGTACGCGGCTGCCGCTGTCACCGCTGCCCCGCGATGGTCAGGCGGGGGTCGCCATCGCGCTGCGCGTGCGGGTCACCGACGAGGTGGTCGCGCGCAAGGCGGCCGCCGTCCTCCGCGGCATCGCGGTCCGTGCGCTCGCCGCGGGCGGGCGGCTCTACGCGATCGGCGAGGAGCCCGATGACGCGCGCTGGCTGCGTGCGCAGTACGCCGACGTGTGGCCCGAGTGGACCACGCTCAAGCAGCGCCTCGATCCCGAGCGGCGCTGCCATCCCTGGCACGTATAGGCGCTCCGCGCCGGATGATCCGGGACGCTCGGTACCGCGCTACCAGATGCGCGGGAGCGAGATCTTCGGCATCTCGATGTGCGGCAGCGAATTCCAGGCGCTCTGTGCCAGGTTGCTGGCGCCGTTCGCCATGTCGCGCACGCCGCCCGCCACGTCGACACGCTGGCCGAACGCGTTCACCTCGAGCTGACCCCGCGAGAGGTCCATCGAGCCGCCCACGCCGTTCGCGCCGCCGACCTGCGCGCGTGCCGCGCCGCGCGATGCATCGATGGCGCCATTCGCCTGCACGAAGTCCGGAACCGTCAGCCGCGTGCCGCCAACGTTCACGCTGCTGCCGCCGAGGCCGACGTTGCCTTCCGCGCGGCCGTGGCGGGCATCGACGCTGCCGCTGCCCGAAGCCCGCACGTCGACGCCTGCGTTCGGCAGCGCGATGTTGTGGCCCATCAAGTTCAGGCTCGCGTTGTTCATCTGCGCGCCGAGATGAGCGTCGCGGAACTGCCCCGAGGCCGTTCCGTTCATCACGTCGTACTGGGCCGACGCGTCGGCGACGCTGCCGCCGGCACGGTAATCACCGCTCACGCCGGCGATCTCCTGGCCGCCGCGCGAGAAGCCAGCGTGGCCACCCTGGACGTTCAGCACGTCGAGGTTCGCGTTCTGCACGTGCGCGTCGCCGGCCGTGCCGAAGTTGCGCGAGTGCGCGTCGAGCTGTCCGACGCTCAGGTCGAGCGCGTTGAGCGTCCTCGCGCCGTAGTTGACCCCGACATCGCCCACGGTCTGGCCGCCGTGAAGGTCCGAGATCCGCGCGCCGTGCGCCGACAGGTTGGTCGCAGACAGGTTCGTGTTCTGCAGCGTGGTCGAGTAATCGAGGTGACCCGCGTTGATGCCGCCGACAGAGGCCTCGCCCACGTGCAGGTTGCTCGTGACCGCGCCGCCCGCGATCGAGTTGCTGAGATCGAGGTTCTTGCCTCCCGCGTAGCTGTACGAGCCGTTGTCGAGCGAGGCGTGGAGGCCGTTGCGGTCGAGGCCGGCCGTGACGTTCTCGCCGTGGAACGAGTTGTAGTGACCCTCGCCGAGGCTCGCGTGCGAGTTGTAGGCGGTGCCGTAGTGCTGGTCGACGCTGGCGTTCGTGATCCCGACCGTCTGGTAGCCGGCCTCTCGGGCGGACACGTTCAGGTGGTCGAGCCCCGCGTCGAGGTGACCGCCGTTGACCGTGGTGCTGTTCGTGTTCAAGCCACCGAGGTGCGCGCGGGCATTGTAGTCCGCCGTGCCCGCCGACACGTCCGCGTCCTTCATGCGGAACGAGCTGTAGTTCGCTTCGCGCACGTCGGCCGTCAGGCCGTTGCGGCTGAGCGTGGCGCTCGCGTCCTTCGCCTCGAGCCCATCGCTGAACGAGCCGAGCGACGCGTGTGCTGCCGAGCCGCCCGGGCCGTGCACGTCCGCGCTCATGTTCTCGCCCCACAGTCCCGGGCCCACCGCGATCTCGCGCGCGCCCACCGACAGGGACGGATTGTGCGGATCGGCGTAGTTCACGTCCGCGAACGCGCCCTTGACCTGGCTCGTGTTGCCGAACTCGCCGATGTGCGAGGACGCGGTCACCTGGTTGGGGCCGGAGCCGAACGTGCCCGCGCCGTCGAATTGACGGATGCGCACGCCGCCGCCGTCGTAGTCGCCGCTCGCGCGCGCGTGATTCCGATCGACCTCGGCATGCGCGTTCGTGATCTGCGTGTCGCTCGAGATCTGGCCGGCGCGCAGGTTCACGGCGCTGTCGCCGTAGTGGCCGCTCGCGGTGACGTCGTTAGCGGCCAGGCCGCCGATGTTTGCGCGACCGTCCGCCGAGGCGGTGCCCGTGCGCGGGTCGTACTGCACGCGACCCTCGCCCTCGACCCCGTGCGTGACCGTGCCGACGCCGACGTTGCCGCCGCCCTGGCCATCGGCCGTCGTATATCCGAGCCGCACGTCGCGCGCGATCGGGCCGCCCTTGCTCCCGTGAAGCTCGGAGACGCCGGTGTTCGAGTCGTAGCTACCGCCGCCCGAGTAGGCCTCGCCGCGCGAGTAGTTGCCGACGTGCGCGTCGAGGTTGCCGTACCTCGTGTTCAGGTTCGCATCGACGTTGTCGACACCACGCAGACTCGTGAAGCGCCCGTCCGCGTGATAGACGCCGTTGCTCTCACCGGCGCTGCCGGAGAGCTCCTGCTTGCCGTAGTAGGCATCGCCGATATGGGCATGCCCGGAGGTGCTGCCGCTCTGGAAGCCCGCGTCGGTGTTCTGCGCGCCGATCGCGGTCCGTCCCGCCGTCCCGGAGTAACCATCCGCCGTCTTGCCGTAGCCGGCGCCCATGGCGCGATACACATCGGTCGAGCCCTGAAAGCCCTCGCCGCGGTACTCGATCGGAAGGCCGAGGCCACCGACATGACTGCCGAGCAGCGTGCTTGCCGGCTGCTGGGGCGGGGCGTGCTCATCGCCATGCGGCGCCGGTGGGAGCTCCGGCCCGTGAGGTGTGAGGGCCCCTTCATGTCCGGGCTGCTGCTGCTGTGGGCCACCGCCGCCCCAACCAAATGCATTCCGGAACATGTTTAGAAGGTCACTCACCGCTTCATTGTACGATGAGTCTGCCCATGCCTTCCTCCACAGAACGCTTCGAGCTGTCCGGATCGACCCTCGAGGCCTGGTGTAAGCGCCAGGGGTACACGTACACCGGCGCCGACGGCCAGCTCGCCGTCCAGTACGCGCTGCTGGGCCAGCCGGCGCCGCTCCTGTTCATGCCGCACTTCGACCGCGGCATGGTCATGATGGCCATGCGCCAGCCGTTCACGGTCCCGGCCGCTCGGGCGGCCGCCGTGACGCAGGCCGTCAATTCGATGAATGCGACCTCCTTCATGGGGGCATGGGTTCTCAATACGGAAACGGGCGAGCTGTTCTTCCGCGCCACGGTCGTCGCGCTCGACACTGGCTACTCGGACGCCTCGCTGCTCCACGCGGCGCGCGTGGTCGTCGGCACGTCCGAGCTCGCTGCGGCCGGGATGCGCGCGATCGCGCTCGATGGCGCGGATCCGGTCAAGACCGTCGCCGCGATCCAGCCCGCGCGCCCGAGCTAGGCCGGGCGCGCCTTGCGCGGTTCGCCCGGCACAAGGGGGTCCCGAATGGCTCCGCCATTCACCCTCCTAGAGGAAGTGCGCGAACCCGCCGGCATCCGCGGCGGGCACCGGCGCGGCCATGCCACCGACGGGCAGCGGCTCGACCGATCGCGCGAGCGCGAGGAACGCGGCGCGCGCCCCGGCATCG
>JAYSYE010000388.1:0-4454 GCA_043716635.1 Deltaproteobacteria bacterium
GGCTCCGGCTCCGGCTCCGGCTCGGGCACCGACACGCCGGGCGGACCCAGTCGCGCGATCGCACTCGCCTCTCCGCCCACCACCGCGCCGCTGGCCAGCGCTGCGACGGCGCGCCATCGCACCGACGCAGCCGCCGGATACGGAGACCACGCCCGGCCGTCGTCGTGCGATGCGAGCACCTGGCCACGCGCACCGACGAGCACCACCTCGCCTGCGGCGAGCAGCGTGAGCCCCGTGAAGTCCACCGGGGTCGGCGTCAGCGTGCGCGAGAACCACTGGCCATCGGGTGAGCGCGCGACGAACCCGCCGTCACCGCAGACGATCCACGTGCCCCTCGGGGTGACCACCAGGCTGCGCAACGGCGCGGTCGCGCCACACGACACCACCTTGACGTCGATCGCCGCAGCGTCACCGCCGCCGTCCACGCGGACGCGTCGCAGCGTGCCGTCGGCCCCTGCGATCAAGGCCTCGTCGCCGATCGCTCGCACCGCGGTGAACCCCGTCGTGGTGCCCACGTCGAGCCGACGGACGGCCGGCCCGAGTACGCGCGCGACCATGCCGTCGTCGCCGCAGATCCAGATCGCGCCATCGCCACCGAGCGCGAGCCCGCGCAGCGCGGCCGTCGCGCCCGCGCCGACGACAGTCCAGGTCGCGGCGAGGTCCCGCGTCCACGCGAGCGCGCCGTGGTCCCCGCAGGCCCAGATCGCGTCGCCCACGGCGAGCGCCGCATGCAGTCGCCCGCACGGCGGGGCGGCACGTTCGATCCAGCCGGACCCGTCGGATCCGTTCGGGCACATCAGCACGGCTGCGGCGTCACCGCCGCTGGCCACACGGCCGCCCACCGCGAGCAGGCCGTCATCGCACACGGCAAATGCGGCGAGGTCCGGGCCACCTTGCACCGCGGGCCGCGCATTCGTCAGCTCGAGCACTCGTCTACTCACGGCGCGATGGTCGCCTGCCGCGAGCGCGGGGGCGAGTTCACGCCAGCCGCCGACATGACAATGCCCCCGTCACGCCCTTGCAGGCATGACGGGGGCACCTCCCACGAGCGCGGACGGCCCGTCGGGTCCGTGCGCGCCGCCCTTACCGACGACCTCGGAAGAACATGCCGCCGCCACCAAGGAGCATAACGATCAAGACAATGATGAGGATGGTCGTGAGGTTCATGGTGATTGCTATTGGAGCAACCATCGTGCCGGCCCCCGCGACCGTCATTTTCGCGGCTTGCACGGTTCGGCTCCCGGCGAGCGAGCGCTCGCGCCGCGGTGCAGGTGTGCGAGTTGCCCCGAGCGCGCAATCAGCGCGAAACGGTAAGGCACGTCACCGGAGTCCGGCGTGCTTGAGCAGGCGGTGGAGGTGGACGCGATCCACGCCGGCCGCACGCGCGGCAGCGCTCACGTTGTTGTCATGCGTCACGAGCAACTGCTCGAGGTAGCGGCGCTCCACGTACCGCACCCATTGATCGCGCACCGCCCGGAGCGGCTGGCCCACGTCGATCGTCGGCTCGGCACTCGGGGTGGCCACCGCGCGCTCCTGCCGCACGATGCAGGCCTCCACGTAGTTCCGGAGCTCGCGCACGTTGCCGGGCCAGGAGTGCCGCAGCAGCTCGGACTGGAGCGCGCCGCTCCGCAGCGAGCGCGCCATCTCGGAGTCGCGGTCGCCGAGTCCATCGAGGATCGCGTCCACGAGGATCGGCAGGTCCGTCATGCGCTCGCGCAGCGGCGGCATCCGCAGCACGAGCACCGCGAGGCGAAAGTACAGATCGGAGCGGAAGCGACGCGCGTTGACCTCGGCCTTGAGATCCCGATTGGTGGCGGCGACCACGCGCACGTCGACGGGGATCCGGCGCGAGCCACCGAGGCGCTGGATCTCGCGGCGATCGAGCACGCGCAGGAGCTTTGGCTGCAGCTCGAGCGCGAGCTCGCCGATCTCGTCGAGCACGACGGTGCCACCACTCGCCAGCTCGAAGGCGCCCACGCGCGCGGCCGTGGCACCGGTGAACGAGCCGGCCTCGTGGCCAAACAGCTCGCTCTCGAGGAGGTTCGGCGGGATCGCGCCACAGTCGACCACGACGAGCGGCCCGTCGCGACGGGGGCTCTCGAGGTGGAGCGACTCGGCGGCGAGATCCTTGCCGCTGCCGCTCTCGCCCTGGATGAGCACCGTCGTCGTGGCAGCGGCCGCCGTCTCGAGCAGCGCGTACACCGCGCGCATCGCGACCGAGGTGCCGCGCAGGCGCCCGAACCGATCGCGAGCCGACAGGTGGAGCTCGCGATGCTGCGTCCCGAGATCGAAGCGCATCGACGTGCGACCGAGCGTGAGCAGCGCGCCGTCGCGCAGCGGAGCGTCGAGGATCGGGACGCGGTCGACCTGGGTGCCGTTGCGACTGCCGAGATCGCGGACGAAGGGGATCCCGTCGAGGACACGGATCTCGCAGTGGAACTTCGAGAGCGTCGGGTCGTCGACCACGAAGTCGGCGCTCGGATCGGCACCGATGGTCATGCGCTCGGCGGCGAAGACATGCTCGGTCCCGGCGAGATCGCCATCGACGATCCCGATCCGGCACTCGCGCACGAGCGCGCGGAGCGGCAGCCCGTGCGTGAGCGCCTCGGTGGTGCGCGGGTCGGGCGTGGCGGGTGGGGTTCGCATGGTCAATCGAGGGACTCCGGCGGGCGCCCGGGGAGCGGAGCGAGGGTGATCGTGATCGCGGTGCGGTGGGCGGCGGTGACGTGGGCGGTCCGATAGCCGGCGCGGCGGAGCTCGATGGCGGTCCGCGCGGCGGTCGCGGCGGGGAGCGTGATGCGCGCGGGCGTGACGCCACGATGCTTGCCGCCGACGAGGATCGTGGCGCCCGCGGGCGTCGTGGTGATGTCGAGGGCAACGACCGAGGCAGCGGCGGAGGGCGAGTCGATCCGCGGCGAGATCCGCGACGCGATCGGCGGCGCGACCGGCAGCGCGACCGGCGACGTGATGGGCGGCGCGATCGGCGACGGTTCGGGCGACACCACCGGCGACTCCTTCGAGGCCGTCGCGATCGCGATGTCGACCGCGCGCGGCGCGGCGTCATCGTGGCGATGGGCGACGAGATTCGCGGCGATGACGCCGAAGGTCACGGCAGCGAGTCCGCCGATCGAGACCAGGATCCATTCGCGTAGGCGCTTGCGCGGCGTGGCCGCTCCGGGTGCACCAGCTCCCGGGGCCACGCGACCCGGCGCGGCGGTGGCGAGCCCCCGGACCTCGACGAGATCCTGCGTGAGGCGCTCGTCGACGTCCCGGGGGAGCGCCTCGCCGCGCAGCGCGGCCGCGAGCGCCCCCATCGAGCCGGGGCGGCGCGCGGGATCGCGGTCGAGGCAGCGCGCGATCAGGGCATCGAGCTCCAGCGACACCAGCACGAGGGTGCGAGCGCGAGGGGCAGTCTCGAACAGCTGCGGACAGCGGCCGTCGGCGAAGCCCTGGAACGGCAGGCGCCCGGTGACGGCCTCGAAGAGCATCACGCCGAGGGCCCACAGGTCCACGCACGGCGCGATCACACCACCGGTGAGCTGCTCCGGCGCCATGTAGGCCGGCGTGCCCATGCGGCGGCTGGTCACGAGCGCGCTGGCGTCGCCGAGCGCGCGTGCGATGCCGAAGTCCACGATGCAAGGTGTGTCGCCGCGGAGCATCACGTTCGCGGGCTTGAGATCGCGATGGACGAGGCCGCCCGCGTGCACGGCCTGCATGCCGTCCGCGATCGCGGCGAACAGCGCGCGGACGTCGGCCTCCTCGAGCCGGCCCACGCGCGCGATTCGCGCCGCGAGATCCTCGCCGTGGATCCGCTCCATCACGAGGAATCCGAGATCGAGCGCATCGTCGCGGCCCACCTCGACCACGCGGACGACGGCGGGGTGTCTCACCGCTCGCGCCCGCGTCGCCTCCGCGAGCAGCGCAGCGCGCGCCGCGGGATCCGCGGCCATCGGCTCGTGCATCAGCTTGATCGCGAGATCCGGCCCCAGCCGCGGATGCGAGGCGGCGTAGACCTCGCCCGCGCCTCCACGTCCCAGCCGGGCGCCGAGGAGAAATCCCCCGACCATGCGCTGCTGAGTGGCCTCGCGTGCGCCCATGCGTTGAGACCCCGGGGATCGCAGGCTACTGTGACACGAGATGCGCCCGTGGTTGGCATCCATCCTCGTGCTGCAGCTCGCAGCTCGCGTCGCCGTGGCCGACGATGTCGAGACCGCCGCGCAGGTGCACCTCGATCGGGGCATCGCAGCGTTCGGCGCAGCCGACTACGCGACCGCGCGCGCGGAGTTCCAGTCGGCGAACGAGCTCGTGCCATACAAGGCCAACCCGTATCGCTGGCTGGCGCTGACCGAGGTCGCGCAGGGCGACTGTGCGCACGCCCGGCTCGATGTCGACAGCTTCGTCTCGCGCGTCACCGCCGACGATCCGCGCGTTCCCGAGCTCGTCCGCGCGCGCGA
>JAYSYE010000389.1:0-13360 GCA_043716635.1 Deltaproteobacteria bacterium
TGCTCCAGCTCGTGGGCGAGCTGCAGCTCGTGGGCGTGCCCGCGCTGCCCGTCCCCGCGGCCGTACTCGATGCGGTCGAGACCGCGTGGTTCGAGCAGCGCGCGCTGCGCATCGTGTACGAGAAGAAGGCGTGGGAGCTCGCGCCGAGACTCGTGCGCATCCGCAACCTGGTGTTCGATCGCGCGCAGACGCTGCTCAACTGCGTGGATCTCGAGACGGGGCAGGACCGGCAGTTCCGGCTCGACAAGATCAAGCAGGCGACGGTGATGGAGCCGACCCCGCTACCGAGCTGATCGCGTCCGCTCGGCGCGGGTGACGTCGCCACCGCCCTCGCGTCGGCGCTCGCCATGGCGCTGGCCTCCGTCCCGCGGCGGCAGCGACGCGATGATGGTTGCGAGGCGAAGGCGATGTCGCTCGGGGACGGGTCCGTCGGTGCCGACCAGGGCCGCCGCCAACCCGGCATCGCGAATGACGGGGAGCTGGTGGCGCCGCGCGAGCGCGAGGAGCTGCGTGGCCTGCGCGCGCCGGCCACTCGCGGTGCGACCGGGAACCGGCCGCCGCACGGGATCCCAGGCGATGGCGACCGCGATGTCGTCGCCGAGGAGGAGCAGGGTCGAGCCGGCGACCTGCGCGGCGACGCTCGCAGCAGTGGTACCCACCCGCGCCGATGCGGCGGTCGCGGCGCGCCGGGCCCGCCAGCGGGGATCGAGGCCGGCGGCGCGCACGTCGTCGCGCTGCTCGCGCGCGGTCATGCGCAGCGCGCTCGCGACCTCGAGATGACGCACGAGCGCGTCGACCACCCCGAGCGCGACCCACACGATCGCAACCGTCGCGAGCGCGCTCGCGATCATCGCGGCGCCGACGCCGGGCACGGTCGGCAGCGCCGCGAGCCGGGGCGCGACGAGCCAGAGCCACGCGAACGCGGTGAGCAGGATCGTGGCGCCACTGCCGAGCTCGAGCGTTGCGCGCCGCACGCGGGATCCTGCGCCCGTCGCCACCGCGGGCGCGTCCGGAACGCGACGCCGCGGCAGCCACGGAGCACGGGTCTGGGCGAGGTGCGCGGCGATCGCTGCGAGCGCGACCAGGCCGAGCAGCGGTAGCGCCGACTCCAGCACCACCCGCGTGACCGCCGCGGGCGCGATCGGCGCACCGGGGCCGGCGGGCGGCGCGGCTCCGGTTGCCCCCCGCGAGGCGGCCGCGGCCAGCGCGACCCCGAGCCTGCGCGCGAGCGCGACTGCCACCATCGCGGTCCCGAGTGCCGCCGCCGCGCACGCGATGCCGCCGACGAGCACCGGGGACGCGGCGTGGAGGCCCGCGCGCCGCGCGAGGGCGAGGCGGCGGGGCGAGGCCGGGAAGGGACGCGGCTCTGCCATCGCGGCAGCGATGGTATGTCCGACCGCGGTGCTATGGTCGTTTTGCGATGACCGCCACGCGCAAGGTTCGCAAAGCAGTGATCCCGGCCGCCGGCCTGGGGACGCGATTCCTCCCGGCCACCAAGGCCATCCCGAAGGAGATGCTGCCGATCGTCGACACGCCGACCATCCAGCTCGTCATCGACGAGGCCGTGCGAGCGGGCATCACGGATGTCGTCGTGGTCAACGGTCGCCAGAAGAGCTCGATCGAGGATCACTTCGATCACGCGTACGAGCTCGAGCACACGCTGCGCAGCCGCGGCAAGACCCAGCTCGCGGATCAGGTCGAGGCCATCTCGACGATGGCTCACCTGCACTCCGTGCGGCAGAAGCAGCCGCTGGGGCTGGGGCATGCCGTGCTGTGCGCGGAGCGTGCGGTCGGTGACGAGCCGTTCGCCGTGCTGCTCGGCGACGATCTGGTCGACGACGACAATGACCCCGCGATCGGCCAGCTCGTGCGCGTGTACGAGGAGACCGGCGCGGGCGCCGTGATGATCCTCGAGGTCCCGGAGGGCCAGGAGCACCTGTACGGCATCGTCGCGGGGGACTTCGTGCCCGGGGTCTCGCCGGCGCGCATGCGCATCCGCGAGATGGTCGAGAAGCCGAAGCCCGGCACCGCACCGAGCCGCTGGTCGATCGTGGGCCGCTACGTGCTGCCGCCGACGATCTGGAAGCACCTCGCCGCGACCGCGCCGGGCGCCGGCGGCGAGATCCAGCTGACCGACGCGCTGAAGGCGCTCGCGAGCTCGCCCGAGGGGCTGTACGGGGTGGTCGTTCAGGGGACGCGACACGACGCCGGCGACAAGCTCGGCTACCTGCGCGCGAACCTCAGCTACGCGCTCAAGCGGCCCGAGCTTCGCGATGGCGTCCTCGCGATCTGCCGCGAGCTGCTCGCAAGCCACGCGCCGCGGAGCTGATGACCTCCGCGGCGCCGCCGGCTGATCCGCTCGCCGAGATCGCGGTCACGCTCCCCGTCCCGGGCACGTATCACTACTCGATCCCGCCGCACCTCGATGCGCGCATCACGATCGGGACGCGCGTGCTCGTCCGGTTCGGCACGCAGCGCGTGACCGGCATCGTCGTGCGTCGGGACACTGCGGGGCCCGAAGGTATCGTCCCCATCGCGATCAGCGATGTGCTCGATGCCGCCGAGCCCGCCCTGCTGCCCGAGCTCGTCGAGCTCTGTCTGTGGGTCGCTGACTACTACGAGGCCCCGCCCGGCGAGGCACTGAAGACCGCGCTGCCCGCGGGCAGTGGCGTCGCGGCGCGCGCGGTGTTCGCACTCACCGAAGCGGGCGTGCTCGCCGCGGGGGCCTCGGGCGCCGCGCTCCCGAGCAAGCAGCGCGCGGTGCTCGCGACGCTCGCGGAGGGGGAGCTCGCCGCGACCGGCCTGTCCGCGCCGACGCGACGGATCGTCGAGGCGCTCGTGACCCAGGGTCTCGTCGCGAAGCGCGAGCTGCGCAGCAAGGCGCGCGCGCGGCTGCGGCGCGAGCGCGTGGCGCGGCTCGTCGGACCGCTCGAGGCCGCGCGCGCAGCAGCCGGACGGGCGCCGAAGCGGCTCGGTGCGCTCGAGGCGCTCGCGCTGAACGGCAACCCGCACGACGAGCACGGCGAGTGGCACGTCGTCGCCGACCTCGCGCGCTCGGTCACGAACGTCGGGCCCGCGCTGCGCGAGCTCGAGAAGCTCGGCGTCGTCGAGATCGTCGATCGCGAGGTCGCGCTGGACGCCGTGGAGACCGGCGCCGACATGCTCGTGATCGATCCGCCGGTGCTCACCGAGGAGCAGGCCGTCGCCGTCGCCGCGATCACGGCCATGCTCGACGGGGCGGCGCCGACCGAGCCGCCGACGGTGCGCAAGCCCGTGCTCCTCCATGGCGTCACCGGCAGCGGCAAGACCGAGGTCTACCTGCGCGTGATCGCGGAGGCGATGGCGGCGGGGAAGGGCGCGCTCGTGCTCGTGCCGGAGATCTCGCTGACGCCGCAGCTCGCGGCGCGGTTTCGCGGGCGCTTCGGCGACCAGGTCGCGATCCTCCACTCGGGGCTGTCCGAGCAGGCGCGGCTCGGCGAGTGGTCGCGGCTGCGGCGCGGCGACGCGCGCATCGCGGTGGGCGCCCGGTCCGCGGTGTTCGCCCCGCTCGCGAACATCGGCGTGGTCGTGGTCGACGAGGAGCACGACGGCTCCTTCAAGCAGGACGAGGGCGTGCGCTATCACGGCCGCGACGTCGCGCTCGTCCGGGCGCAGCGCGCGGGCGCGGTGTGCGTGCTCGGGAGCGCCACGCCGAGCCTCGAGTCCGCGTATCACGCCGAGCGCGGCACGTACGCGCGGCTCGCGCTGACCGTCCGGCCGACGGCGCGGCCGATGCCCACCGTCGAGATCATCGACCTGCGCACGTACATGCCGGACGGCGAGGCGATGCTGTCCGCGCCGCTCCGCACCGCGATCACGGAGACTCTCGCGGCCGGCGATCAGACGATCCTGTTCCTGAATCGCCGCGGGTTCGCGACGTTCGTGCTGTGCCGGGCGTGCGGGCACTCGTTCCGCTGTCCGCAGTGCTCGGTGTCACTCACATACCACCGGCACAGCGATCGGCTGGCATGTCACTACTGCGGGTACCAGCAGCGGATCCCCGAGACGTGCCCGAAGTGCGCCGCGACGGGAACCATCGAGCGCAAGGGGCTCGGCACCGAGCGCATCGCCGCCGCGATCACCGAAAGCTTCCCCGGCGCGCGCGTCGCGCGGCTCGATCGCGACGTCGCGAGCGGGGCCCGCGCCGAGGCGGTGCTGTCACGGGTCGCGCGCCGCGAGATCGACATCCTCGTCGGCACCCAGATGGTCGCGAAGGGTCACGACTTCCCCGGGGTGACCCTCGTGGGCGTGCTGTGCGCCGACACCGGCCTCAACATGCCGGACTTTCGCGCCTCCGAGCGGACGTTCCAGCTGCTCGCGCAGGTCGCGGGTCGCGCGGGGCGAGGCGATCGGCCGGGGCGCGTGATCGTGCAGACGTTCCGACCCACGTCTCCCGCGGTGACGGCGGCCGCTGCGCACGACTACCAGAGCTTCTTCGTCGCCGAGCTCGCCGAGCGCGCGGAGCTCGGATATCCGCCGCATGGCCGGCTCGTCGCGGTGCGCATCGACGGACCGGATGCCCACGACGTCGCGGGCACCGCGCAGCGGCTCGCCGACCTCGCAGAAGTCGCGGCCCGCGGCGCCGACGGCGAAGAGCCGACCGTCGAGGTGAAGGGTCCGGTGCCGGCTCCGATGGAGAAGATCCGCGGCCAGACGCGGTGGCAGATCTGGCTGCGCTCGCCCGACCGCCATGCGCTGCGTCGGGTCGCCCGGACGGTGGCGGCGGCAGTCGTGCCGGGCAAGGTTCGCGTGGCGCTCGATATCGATCCGCTCTCGGCGATGTAGTGCGCGGCGGGAGCCGGGCCTATAGTCGGGTCCCCGCGCGGGATCCCGTGAGCGAGCCACCGGCTGCCAAACCTTGCGTGCTGGTCGTCGCGGATCCGGTTCGCGTCGACGAGCTCGTTACCCCGCTCGCGGGAGCGGCAGCGGCTGCCTCCGGCCTGGCGGACATCGACGTGATCGTCACGACCGGCGGAGATGACACGATCGACGAGTTCGCGGCGCGCCGCGCGGAGGTCGTCGTGGTGACGGCGAGCCTCGCCGAGGGTGACTCGGCCGCGCTCCTCGAGGCGCTGCGCGCGATGGTGCCACGCGCGCACGTCGCGGTCGTGGTGATCGGCGATGCGTCCGGTCCCGTGCGGACGCTGACCGACGCCTTCGAGCTCAAGCCCGATCGCTTCGTGACCTCGCCGGTCGCACCCGGCGCACTGCGTGACGCCGTGGCGGGAGCCATGGAGTCGGTGTGGCTCGCGCGGAGCGCCGCGGAGGGAGATCGCGCGCGCGGGCGGTGGGAACACCTCCCGGATTCGGACGGCGAGGGCACCGCTGCAAGCGACTCCGGCGGCGAGCACGACAATGACAACGACAACGACGACGATCACGACGGCAACGGCAACGGCGACGCTGACGGTGCGGACCGCGACGCCAAGGACACCGAGGCCGGGCTGCGCCCCGCCACCCATCCCGGGGGCGAGCCCGCGCCGTTGCCGCCACCTCTGATCATCCGGCCACGCCAGCGCGCCGGCGGATCGTCCCCGCCGCCGCCGATCGAGGCGTGGCAACCCGGCACCACGTCCGCGCTCGGCGACGCCGGCTGGGCCCCGCCGATCGTGCGCGAGCCGACGGTCGTGCTGGTTGACCGGGAGCCGCCCGCTGCGAGGCCGAGCGGGTCGTCGCTGCTCCGGGTGACCAACCACGGGCTCGGCACCCCGGGTCCGACGCCCGCGCGCGTCGTGCCGTCGCCGCCGCCACCGCCAACGCCAACGCCGATCGCCGCGAGCTCCCCCAGCGCGACGGTGCCGGGCCTCGCGCCGCCGGCTCACACTGCCGGATGGCCCGTCGCGAGCGTCGCGCCGAGCGCGCGCAGCCTCGACCGGCTGGGCTCGCTGGCCGATGGCGGCGACGCGCTCGAGCTCCACGAGCTCGACGAGCTCGACGTGCTCGAGGAGCTCGACGCGATCCCGGCGGTGCCCGCCGCCGACCCCGCGCCCGCGAGCGCTGACGATCCCGCGGGCGCGGCACGTCCTGATGTCCCCGAGGGTCGCGACTTCGCCCGCCAGCTGCGCGCGCGCATGTCCATGATGGCGCAGCGCCTGTTCCAGGGTGCCGATGCGGCCGCACCGAAGGCGAGTGACCTGGCCCCGCGCCACGACCACCACACCGAGATCGACCTCTCGACGCTGGGCGACGAGATCCAGATCGTCGGCGGGGTGACCGAGATCGAGTCGCGCTCGCCCCGCCAAGGCGTCGCCGACGCGCCGGCCACGGCCCCTGGCTCGTGGGACACGCACGTGCGCGAGCGCGGGTTGCCCGACGCGGGCGAGGTGGTCCGCGGGGTCTCCGATGTCGCGATGCTGCTCGCCAAGATGTTTGCGACCGAGGCAACGGGCCGGGTCGCGTTCCAGCGCACCGAGGTCGAGACGGTCGTGATGTTCGACCAGGGTCGCCCCGTGTTCGCGTCGTCGAGCGATCCGGCCGACCGCATGGGCGGGCTGCTCGTGCGCGAGGGCAAGATCACGGCCGCCCAGTACGAGCGCTGCCAGACCGTCGCCGCGGAATCAGGCCGCCGGATGGGCGAGATCCTCGTCGATCTCGGCTACCTCAAGCGCCGCGAGCTGCTACCGGCGGTGCGGCGCCACGTCGAGGACATCGTGTATTCGCTGTTCGGCTGGGACCGCGGGTCCTACCAGATCACCCTCGACGAGCAGCCGTCGGCCGAGCGGATCCGGCTCTCGCGTCACCCCGCCTCGCTGATCCTCGAGGGGATTCGCCGCAAGTTCGACCGCGCGAGCCTCGACCGCCTGACCGGTGGGGGCTCCACGGTGATCGAGGTCGCCGATCGCGAGCGCCTCGGCGGCATCGTGAGCCTCGGTGATCTCGCCGGCGAGGAGCGCGCGGCCCTCGCGGCGTTCGACGGCCAGGCCGATCTCGCGCAAGTCGCGCGGGTCGCGAGCGTGGATCTCGCGGACGTGCTCCCACTCGCGTGGGGCCTGTGCGTGCTCGGCCTCGCGACCGCGCGCCGTGCCGACACCGAGGTGCCCGACGAGAGCGCTGCGCTCGTCGGCGAGACCGATCTCGCGATCGACCGCGAGCGCGTGCGAGCCCGCTGGCAGCTCGTCGGCGAGGCCGACTACTTCGCGCTGCTCGGGGTGCGCCGTGACGCCACCGCGTTCGAGATCCGGCGGGCGTATCAGGCGGCGCGTCGCGACTTCGCGGCGGACACGTTTCCGAGCGACCTGCGCCGCGAGCTCGCCCAGGAGCTCGACGACATCGCGAGCGTCCTCGATGAGGCCTTCCGCGTGCTGCGCGACGATCGCCTTCGCCAGACCTACCTGTCGAACCTCTACGAGTAGAAGGTTCGCGAAGCGTTCGGTTAGGATGCGCCGGTGCGCGTCGTGTTCATGGGCTCTCCCGATTTCGCGGTGCCGTGCCTGCGCGCGCTCGCACAGAGGCACGAAGTCGTGCTCGTCGTCTCGCAACCGGACAAGCCCGCGGGCCGCGGTGGGACCGTCACGCCACCGCCCGTGAAGGTGGCCGCGATCGCGCTCGGCATTCCCGTCGTCCAGCCCCGGTCCGCCCGTAACGGCGAGCTGCGCGACGTCCTCCTGGCGAGCGGCGCGGAGCTCGCGGCCGTGGTCGCGTACGGCAAGATCCTGCCCGCGGACGTGCTGACCGCGCTGCCGCGCGGGTGCATCAACGTTCACGCCTCGATCCTGCCGAAGTACCGCGGCGCCGCGCCGGTGCAGTGGTCCGTGATCCACGGCGAGACCGAGACCGGCGTCGACGTGATGCAGCTCGACGAGGGGATGGATACCGGGCCCGTGCTGCTCGAGGCGCGCACGACGATCGGTCCCGAGGAGACGGCGGGCGAGCTGCTCGGCCGGCTCTCGGCGATCGGGGCGGCGGCGCTGCTCGAGACCATCGCCGACCTCGCGCTCGGACGCGCGGCCCCGGTGCCGCAGAACCACGATCAGGCGACCCACGCGCCGATGCTGCAGAAGTCCGATGGGGCGATCGACTTCGGGCGGGCCGCCGCGGCCGTCGCGGCCCGGATCCGCGGCGTCGATCCGTGGCCGGGTGCGCAGGTGGTGCTGCGGGGCCAGCCGATGAAGCTGTTCCGCGCGGTGCCGGAGCCGGCGAGCACGACCACGGCCACACCCGGCACCGTCGTGGCGATCGATGCCGCGGGGCTGCACGTCGCGTGCGGTGAGGGCGCCGTCGTGATCCGCGAGGTCCAGGCGGCGGGGAAGAAGCGGATGGCGGCGACGGTGTTCGCGACGGGCCGGGGGATCGCGGTGGGCGATGTGCTCGGGACTCCCGCGGTCGAGGCGCCGGCCGTGACGCCCGTCGTGACGCCCGTCGTGACGCCAGGATGACGGCCCGCGAGGTCGCTCGCCGCGTGCTCGAGCGGGTGGACCAGGGCGGGGCATGGGCGACGCTGGCGCTCGACGCCGAGCTCGGCCGCTCGGGACTCGAGGAGCGCGATCGTCGGCTCGCCTCGGAGCTGGTGTACGGGGTGCTCCGGCATCGCACGCGCATCGATCGCGCGATCGCGCGGCACGCGGATCTGAAGAAGACCCCGCCGAAGGTCGTGACCGCGCTGCGCGTGGCCGCGTACCAGCTCCTGTATCTCGATCGCGTGCCCGCGTACGCGGTCGTCGACGACGCGGTGGGCGCGGCGCGGGCCGTCGCGGGCGGCAAGCTCGCCGGCTTCACGAACGCGGTGCTGCGCAAGGTCGGCGCGGCCGGACACGCGCCCCTGCCGCTCGGGGACGACCGCACGCTCGCGCGCATCGAGGTGGAGCACTCGCTGCCGCGCTGGATGCTCGACGAGCTGGCCGCCGCGGCGCCGCCGGAGCAGCTGGCTGCGATCGCGGGCGCGTTCGCAGAGAGCGCACCGATCGTGGCGCGCACGAATCTGCTGCGGATCGAGCGGGACGTGCTCGCGGACGAGCTGCGGGCCGCGGGGACGAGCGCGGAGCCGATCGCGGGGGCTCCGGCGGCGCTGCGGCTCGGCGATGCGGGCGACCCCGCGACGAGCCCGACGTTCCTGGCCGGCAAGTGGACGGTGCAAGATGCGGGCGCGCAGCAGGTGGCGCAGCTCGCGGCGCCGCGCGCGGGAATGCGCGTGCTCGACGCCTGCGCGGGCGTCGGCGGCAAGAGCACGCACCTCGCCGAGCTGAGCTCCGACGCGGCCGTGATCATCGCCGCGGATCAATCGTCGAAGAAGCTGGGGCACCTCGTCGACAGCGCCGCGCGGCTCGGGCACCGGTCGATCACGACGGTGCTCGCGGATCTGCTCGACCCGGCGTGGGTGAAGCGTGCGGGGGAGCCGGCGCTGTTCGACCTCATTGTCCTCGATGCGCCGTGCTCGGGGCTCGGCGTGCTGCGGCGCCACCCCGACGCGAAGTGGCGGATGCTGCCCGACAGTGTCCCGAGGCTCGCGGGGCTCCAGCGCCTGCTGCTCGACGCGCTCGTGCCGCTGCTCGCGCCAGGTGGTGCGTTCATCTACTCGGTATGCACGTTCACGCGGGCCGAGGGACCGGAGCAGATGGCCGCGTTCGCGCAGCGCCACGGCCTGCGCATCGTGGTCGAGGAGCGCACCTGGCCGCCGGCAGCCGACGCGTTCTATCTCGCGCGGCTCGAGCGGTAACGGCCGCGCCGGACGATCGCGGTCAGTGCACCGAGGCGCGCGGCGTGTACGCGGCCGTCGCCCGGTCGCGCAGCTCGGTGATCGTGGCCGCGTAGCTCGGCGTCGAGAACACGCCCGAGCCGGAGACGAACACGTTCGCCCCGGCGGCCGCGACCTCGGCGATGTTCTCGAGCTTGATCCCGCCGTCGACCTCGATATCGACAGCGAGCCCGCGGTCGTCGATCATCGCGCGCAGCCGGCGGATCTTGTCGAGCGCGCTCGGGATGAAGCTCTGGCCGCCGAATCCGGGGTTCACGCTCATCACCAGCACCTGATCCACGTCGCCGAGCACCCACTCGATCGCCTCGAGGGGCGTCGCCGGGTTGAGCACCACGCACGGGCGCGCGCCGAGGTCGCGGATCTGGTGGAGCGTCCGGTGGAGATGCACGCTCCCCTCCACGTGCACGCCGACCGTGCTCGCGCCCGCCTTCACGTAGGCAGCGACCCAGCGATCGGCATCCTCGATCATGAGGTGCACGTCGAGCGGCAACGCCGTCGCCCGCTTCACCGCCTCGATCACGACGGGACCTATCGTCAGGTTCGGAACGAAGTGGCCATCCATCACGTCGACATGCACGGCGTCCGCCGCGCCGATCGCCCGGACCTCCTCGGCGAGGCGACCAAAATCTGCGGACAGGATCGACGGCGCGATGCGGATCGGCGACTTCACGCGGATCACATATCGCGGTTCGGGCTCAGTAGCCGCCGAACAGCTCGGTCAACCGCACGTCGAGCGCCGTCGCGACCTTGAACAGGGACGACACGCTGGCGCTCGATTCGGCGCGCTCGATCTGGGACAGCAGCGAGACCGACAGGCTCGTGCGGCGGGCCATCTGCTTGAGCGTCAGCCCCCGCGCCTTGCGCAGGTCGCGAATCTGCCGGCCGATCGCCGCGTGGAGCTCGTCCTCGCGCCGCAGCACGAGGCCCTTCTTTTTCGCGATGCGCGCGATCACCTCGCGGAACTCCGCGGGCGTGACCGGCTTGTGGATGTACGCGGAGACATCGTGCTGGATGCTCGCGGCGGCGGTCTCGAGTGAGGGATGCCCGGTCAGGATGATCACCGCGATGTCGTCATCGATCGCGCGGATCTGCATCAGTAGATCCAGCCCCGAGAGCCTGGGCATCATGAGGTCGAGCACGACCAGGTGAAACACCTCGTCGCGGATCCGGTCGACCGCGGCGGTGGGGTCCTCCAGGGTCGTGACCTCGAAGCCCTCGGCGCTCAGGAAATCCTGGAGATACTCGCGCACGTCCGGGTCATCGTCGACCACGAGCACACTCAGCTTCGACGAGGTCCGCACCCCCGAAGCCACCGCACCCGCCGTCGCCGCGGGTCCCACTACCGGCGCGATTCCAACCACGGAGGAACGATAGTCCGCCCGCAGCGGCAGACAACGAAAACCGACAAAAGACCGCGGAGACCGATCGATTTCTCGAGGTCTCCGCGGGTAGTCGGGGCGACAGGATTTGAACCTGCGACTCCTTGGTCCCGAACCAAGTGCGCTACCAGACTGCGCTACGCCCCGGAAGGCGAACGTACATAACGCCTTCCGCGAACGTAGTCAACGGGCCTCGGTCGGGGGCCCTCGGTCGGGGGCCCTCGGTCGGGGGGCCTCGGTCGGGGCTCGAAGCGGCGTGGAATTCCTCACTGATTCGTGCTGCTGCGCGGAGTGCGGAAGACGGGCAGGGCGATGCGGATCCCGAGCTCCCCGAACATCCCCAGCTCCTGCACCGCGCCGACCCGCACGTACGGCGTCACGCCCGCGAACAGCCACAGCCCTACCGAGGCACCGACCCGCGGATGGGCGAGCGCCGCGAGCTCGAGGACGGGGCCCGCCGTGACCCCGATCGTGGGGCCCAGCGCGCGCGTCCCCACGACCGCATCCACCCAGATCCGCCCGCCGTCGCGCATCGTCCACTTGCTCGCCCCGAGGCTGCCGCCGATCACGGCGATGGGCTCGCGCTCCTTCACGCGCAGCACCGCGAGGTCCGCCCCGAACATCGAATCCCAGTCGTGATCGATGTGCGAGGCGGCGGCCGTGGGGCCGAGCCAGACGTAGAGCCCGTCGAGGTCGCCGGTGGTCCGGAACCCCGATGGACCCACCACGGGCGGGTGCTGCCGCGGCGGCGGATCGGGGATCGGCACGTCCGCGACCGCTGCTGATGATGTAACAGCGAGGAAACACAAGGAGATCAGCGAGCCACAGCGTGGGGCCGACCGTCCCGGGCCCGGGCGGTTGTCCTCCACCCCGGGGGGCTCCCGAAACGCAGCCATCCTGCTAGAATCTAATGCGCATCGAGACCCCGAGGGGTCGGGCTCGCTGCTTGCTACGTCGGTCCAGCTAGGGTCGACAGCAGTCTTGATGTCGAACTTGGCCATCCAGCGCAGCGTCCCGGTCGTTCCGTCCGGAATGGTACCACCGCATCTCGAGGCGGACTATTCGCTCGTCCGCGCGCTCCCGCTGCTGGAAGGCGTCGACACGAGTGATCTCGTCGCCGCGATGATGCAGGGCGGAATCGCCGTGCGGCGCGTCGAGCGCGACATGTTCGTCCTCGACCCCATCGGCCTGTCGCAGGGCCAGCCCGCTCCGATCGTGTACATCGCGGACGGCCAGATCGCCGCCGCCGTGTTCATGGAGCACGATCTCGTCGAGCGCCGCGCCGCGCAGGTCGCGCACGAGAATGCGTCGAAGGAAGAGCGCGACGAGGAGTCGCTGATCAAGCCGCCACCGCTCGCGCGCACGGCGCTGAAGAACATCGCGCTGTTCATGGCGGGCGACCTGTTCAACTCCGGTGCGCTGTCGGCCGCTCGCGGGCAGCCGATCGCGTTCTACACGACGGCGCCGTCCGCGCTCGTGTCGGTCGACCAGCGCTGGCTGGCCGAGCTTGCCGTTCGCTACCCGACCTTCGAGATGCGCCTGCGGCGCGCGCTCGGCATCTCGCGCGAGCGGCTCGCGTGGGTGTCCGGCGTGAAGCAAGAGCTGCTCGATTTCTTCGTCCGGCAGGGCATCTCCGTGAGTGGCGAGATGGTGCGCGTGCGGCAACTCGGCCTCTGCATCGATTGCAAGCAGTGCGAGGACGCATGCGAGGACCGATACGGCGCGCGCCGGCTGACGCTCGGCGGCTACCAGATCGGCATGCTCGACTTCATCTACACGTGTCGGACGTGCACCGATCAGCGATGCGTCGACCCCTGCGCGTACGACTCGATCAAGTACGACGAGGTGCGCAAGGAGGTCGTCATCAACGAGGCCACGTGCACCGGATGCACGGCGTGCGCGCAGAGCTGTCCCTACGGGGCGATCGACATGGTCGAGGTCGAGACCGAGGCGCCGAGCTTCAAGAAAGCGTTCAAGGCGCGCCTCGACAAGAAGGAGCTGCTCAAGTTCGGTCCGGGGACGCCGCGCGTCGCCCGCGCGCGCCGCATCGCGAACAAATGCGATCACTGCGCCGCGTTCGGCGACCAGGCCTGCATCTCGGCGTGTCCGACGGGATCGCTGATCGAGATCGATGCCTACGACCTGTTCCGCGAGCGCTCGCCGGCGATGGCCGAGCTCGGGCGCACCGGGTTCGACCACGACCTCACGAAGAAGGACCGCCGCGAGGTGCTCCCCGTGATGCCGTTCACCG
>JAYSYE010000390.1:0-13349 GCA_043716635.1 Deltaproteobacteria bacterium
ATCTCGGTGAGCTGGTCGTTCAGCTTCTTCCAGCCCTCGTCCTTGGTCCGCGACAGCTCCATGAGCTGGCGGTTGAGATCGTCCATGTCCTCGCGGATCTTCGCGGTGTCCTCGACCGCGCGAGCCGCCTGACGCTCGCGCGCCGCCATGTTCTCGGCGAGCTCCCCCATCTCGTTGCGGAGCTTGGTGCCGTCGTTGCGCGTCTGCTGCAGCTCGTCGCGCAGCTCGTCGGCGACGCGATCGTGCGCCGCGACCTGCTCCTCGCGATCCTTGATCTGAGCGCGCAGCTCGTCGGTGCGCTCGCGCAGGGTCGCGGCCTCGGCACGAACCCGCTTGCCGTCGGCGACCTCGCGCTCGTACGCGGCCATCTGCTTCGCCAGCTCGGCGCGCAGACTCTTCACCTCGGCGTCGAGCTTTTGCGGATCGACCTCGAGCCCGAGATCGACCAGCACCTTGTTCTCGGCGGCCTCCGCCGCGGAGCGTGGAGGTTGCGAGGTCGCGTTGGTCGGCCCGCCGCGACCGAACATGCTCGGGTTCGCGGCGCCACCGCCCGCCACGCCGCCCGGCATCCCCGGCGGACCGCCATACGGGCCTGCGCCGGCGGCACCGGGCATCCCCGGCGCGCCGCCCCCGTGACCGCCCTGGGCTCCTTGACCGCCGTGCTGGCCCGCTCCGCCCGGGCCGCCGTGCTGGCCGGGTCCGCCGTAGCCGCCCGCACCAGGAGCGCCACCCGGCATCCCTGGCGGGCCTCCGTACGGCATCCCGTTCGGACCGAGGCCCTGTCCCGCCGCGGAGCCCGCGCCGCCCGGCATCTGCGGTGGCCCGCCACCTGGCATCCCCGGTGGTCCACCGTAGGGCCCCGCGCCGGCCGCCGCACCTGGACCCTGCGCACCATAGCCGCCCGGAGGCAGTCCTGGCATTCCTCCGCCGCCGTGACCGCCCGGCATTCCTCCGGCGCCGTAACTGCCCGGCATCCCGGGGGCGCCGCCCATCCCGGGCATGCCGCCCGCGCCGTGCCCACCCGGCCCGCCTTGCGGAGCCGTGCCAGGTGCGCCGCCCGGCATCCCCGGCGGTGCGCCGTACGGCGATGGTGCGCCCGCGATCGGCGCGCCACCGATTCCCGAGGCTCCCGCGGCCGTGCCGCCGAAGCCGCCGCGACTGGCGCCGAACATACTTCCGCCGGTGTGGCCCGGACCCGGCATGCCGACCCCGGTGTTGCCCGACCCACCCGGCGGTCCGCCGTAGGGGAGCCCGCCCGGTCGGCTGCCCCCGCCCGCGGGCATGCCCGCCGCGCTGCCACCCGGACCGAACGCATACGGCGAGGCACCGGGCGACGAGCCCGGACCGTTCGGCGCTGCGTAGCCGGGCCCACCCGCAGCCATGCCGCCCGGCGCTCCGGCAGCGCCGCGCTCCGACACCTGCGTCCCCGCGTGGCCGAGCCCGCTCACCGCGGGAGGCCCACCGGGGCTACCGGGCCCGAACATCCCGCCGGGCGCCTGGCCCGGAGTGCTCGCGCCACCCGCGCCACCCGGCAGCGGCGGCGCGTCGTTGCGGTCGAGCACCATCGTGCCGCCCTTCTTGGGCGGCGGCGCCTGCCCGGGCGCCACGACCTGGGCGACGACGTTCACCGCGTCCTGGTCGATGAAGCGAATCACCAGCGACCCGCACTGCACGATGTCGGCGTGCCCGAGGGCCTGCTTCTGCACGCGGGTGTTGTTGAGGATGGTGCCGTTCGAGCTCCCCAGATCCTCGACCACGTAGCGGCCACCCTCCATGCGGATCTGCGAATGCCGGCGCGAGACCATGCCGTCGTCGGTGCGGATCGCGCACTCGAGCCCGCGCCCGACGTACACGGTTTCGGTCGGAGTCAGCTCGACGGTCCCCTCGCGACCCTGGCTGTCCCGGAAAAGTAAGCGGGCCATGAACGGGTGACATCGTACCGGGCGCGTGCCGGTTTCGCCAGCAACCGCTACTCGCGCTTGAACACGGCCTCGGTGTTGCCGACGCGGATCACGTCTCCGACCTCGAGCGTCTTCTTCGGCACCTTTTGGCCGTTGACGTACACGCCATTCGTCGAGCCGAGATCCGCGAGCTCGTACGAGCTCTCGACCTTGCGAATCCCCGCATGCTTGCGCGACACGGCGGGATCCGCGAGCACCACCGTGTTGCCCGCGACCGACCCGATGGTCGTCACTTCGTCCGAGAGGTTCAGCGTCTGGTTCTGCATCGGCCCGTGGATGAACTCGAGGCGCGCCATCGGGGCCCAGCCGCAGAACAGGCACTTCGTCCACACCGGGAGCATCACGCGCTGGCACCCGCCGCAGACCTTCGGCGGCTCGGGATTTCCCCCTCGCTTCGCGATCACGATGATCACGAGCAAGAGGACCACCGCGCCCGCCGCGATGCTGCCGATCAAGGACCCGGTAGACACGACCTGACTGCTTCCCGGGCCCTGATCAGGTGATCGACTTGAACTTGAAGCTCGTCTTGCCGAGCGTCAGCGTGTCGTTGTCCACGAGGTCCTGCTTGGCGACCTTGCGATCGTTGACGTAACAACCGTTGGTCGAGCCACCATCGATGAGCGTGAAGCCGCTCGGCGAGCAGTGGATCATGCAGTGGTCGGTGCTCATGAAGCCGTCGTTCACCACGATATCGGAGGGAGGCGCCGTCCCGATCTTCGTGCCGCCCGAGCGGAGCTTCATGGTCTGGTAGGCATTCACGCCGTTCAGCGCGACGATCCACCCGACCACCGGGAAGCCGTCCTGGTCGCCGCCGACGCCGATCATCACGGTCTTCATCGGCCCCGCGGGCTTCGGCGGCTCGGGGGCTGCCATCATGGGCGCGGCCACGGGCACCGGCGCCGGCGCGGGCTTGCCACCGAAGACCTTGACGGCCATGACGATCATCAGGATCAGCACGACCAGCACGATGATCAGCACGAGCCACGGGAACCCCGAGGGCGGCGCAACATCCCACTTCGGGATCAACGTGACGTCCTGCTCGGGGCTCTCGTCCTTGTCGTACCTGATCACCAGCGCGTGAGGCTTGCCATCCCAGGCGAGGCCCCTCTTCAACTTCTTGTCGTAGCCCGCGAATGTCAGGTACTGGCGATCGTTCATGCGCCCGAGGATCGCGTCCACGGCCGACGCGATCGATTCGGCACTGCTGACGGTCTGTACGTTCTTCGTGAAAAAGCTGATCACGTCCACCCCGGGCTCCCCACCACCGCGGTAAATAATCGCGAAGGTTTGGATCTTATCGGTCTTGGCGGCATCGCGCTGCGCCGGTAGTTCGGCCTTCGCGCGTTCCACGTCCGTGTCGCTGCCGTCGCAAATCACGATGAGTACCTTGCGGGAGGCGCTCGAGTTATGGAGCGCCGTTACACCCGCGGTCACGCCAGCCTTCAGATCGCGGCCCTGCGTGCCGTAATAATCCTGTTGCGTCCCGAGTGCCGTTCCCGTGATGTTGGCAAGCGGTCCCATCTTGACGCGCTCGGAGACCGAGTCGGAATAGATGATGACAGTCCCGACGCTCCCGGGCGGACCGGCGGTCGCGAAATTGACCTTGTCGAGCGCCGCACGGAGGCCGATGAGCACGCCCGGAAATAAATCGGAATCGCCATCGTGGACCTCCTTCACCTCCTTGTCGTTGCCGATCCACACCTCCCATCCGTTCATCACGATCGCGAGGGCGAGCGTCTCCTTGCCCTGATTGAACTCCTTCTTGTCGATCGCCTTCAGCTCCACCGGCACCTTGGAGCTCTTGTCGATCAGCGTGAACTTCTCGAGCGGGAGGTTTGGCGCCCCGATGACGGTCGCCAGCACCTGCGGCGCGTCGTGCTTCGTCTTCTCGTTGCCCGGATCGGGCGGAGACAGCGTGTAGAAGACCTCGACCTCTTTCGACTCGGCGACCGCGCGCCGCGCGCTCAGACCAAGCCCGCTGACGACGAGGGCGAGCACCGCCAGGGTGCGGATCGCGAAACTGCTCTTCATGACGTCAGAGGCTCTTGAACTTCAGCATCGCGCTGCCGAACTTGATGAAGTCGTTGTCCACGAGCTCGTGGCGATCGACGCGACGGTTGTTGACGTAGGTGCCATTCGTCGACCCGGAGTCGCGCAGGATCCAGACGCCGTTCTCGGCCTTGATCTCGGCGTGCTTCGTCGACATGAACTTGTCGTTCAGGACGATGGTGCTCTTCGGGTCGGTCCCGATCGTCGAGACCGGCGCCAGCGTGAAGAGCTCCCCGCGCTGCGCCCCCTGCAGCGGCACGAGCCAGCCGAGCAGCTGCATGCTGCCGGGTCCACCGGCCGCATCGAGGACGAACGCCTGGGTCTTGAGGGCCTGCTTCATCGGCGCGGCCGCGACCTGCGCGGCGATCTGCTGGCAGTACGGGCACGCGTCCCACGAGACATCGAGCTGCTGCTCGCACTGCGTGCAAAACTTCTTCTTGAAGACCCACCAGCCCGTGACCCGGATGGCCGGATTGGCGTTCGGAGGCGGCGGCGCCCCCGGCATTCCTGGAGGTGCCCCGGGCATCCCGGGCTGCATTCCTGGTTGCTGCATCGCTTGCGCTCCCTGTGCTTGACCTGGCTGACCCTGCTGGTTCAGCTGCTGATTGTAGTTCCCGGCCTGGCCGGCGAAGTTCTTGCCGCGCGCCGCCATCGACTTCACGCGATTGACGTCGACCTTGAAGTTGCCCTTGATGTTCTTGATGCCAACGATCTTGTTATTGACGGCGCGAAACGGGGCGAAGATGAAATCGAGATATCTGAGGAACACGGCTGGATCCCCCTGTGAGGGCTTAGGTTAACACCACGCGGTCGCGCCAGAGGGCTCGACTTGCGGTGCGACCGCCCATCAGGTCTTGGGTTGGTAGACCCAGATGTGGAACATGTTGATGTCGCGACCGGCGGTGATCGACTGCTGGCGGACGAGCATCGTGGCTTCGGTAACCGATTCGGCCGCGATCATCGCGGGCCAGTTGCGCCAGCGGTGGACACGGTCGGTGCCCACGCAGGACACGATGCTGGCCTTCTTGCCGTTGATGCTCATCTCGAGCTCGTAGTCGCCGTAGACGTAGTCCATCCGGCGCAGGATCACGACCGGGCGACCCGGCGTGATGTTCTGCAGCTTGAACTCGCTGTAGCCGTCCACGTGGGCGCGGCCCGTGTCCTCGACCGTGGTGCCGTCCGGGTACTTGAGCTTCTGGCGTGACCGGTAGGAGTCCTTGGCCTCCTTGATCTGGAAGATGTGCTTGTCCTCGGATTCCTTGTTGAGGATCTCGATCTCGTCCACCAGCACCCACGTGATGCCCTCGAGCTCCATCGACGGCTTGGGCGCAGGCATGACCTTGACGGCCTCCCAGTCGTTGATGTTCGCGAGCTTCGGCGCTTCCTTCTTGTCGGGCGCCTCGATCAGCGCCTTTTCGCCCGCGACCGCGGACATCGCGATCTCCGCGCACTTCGCCTGATACGCCATCAAGTTCATGTACGCGTCGATGGTGTGCTTGCCCTCGCCGAGCAGGCCGCGGAGCACCTCGACCTGACGGCGGTACTCCGAGAACTCCTTCTTCTGCGCGATGGTCGGGTGGTGCACGTCGACGTCGAGCGCGAGCTCGCCCTCGGTGTCCACGATGAGCTTCCACACGTCGAACACGTTCCGCAGATCGAGCTGGTTGCCGTACAGCATCATCAGCGCCGCGTTGCAGGCCTGGAGCACGTCGTGCGCGGAGATCACGCCGCGTCGCGTGTACTCCACGGCACCGCGCCGCACCGTGTTCAGGAGATTTTCGAGCCGGAGCCGCAGCGCGGGCGGCAGCAGTGAGCCGCACATGCCGCCGCGCGGCGTGTAGCGCATGTCGATCTCGTTCGCCTTGGGGTCATTCGCGTCACGCGCGTCGCGCACGCGGTTCACGCCCTTCTCGAGGTAGATGCGACCGAGCTCGATCTCGCGCACGATGTCGGGCTCCGTCTGCGAGATCTCGACGCGGCAGCCCTCGAGGACGCGGCGGTGGCCCTTGTACTCGAGGTTCTCCTTGTACGCGATGAAGTCCGTGAGCTCCTCGTAGTAGCGCAGCACGATGTAGACGGTCTGCGGGAGCCTGAACTCCTCGAGGTTGATGTTCCGGATCGTCGCGTCCTGGATCATGAGGTCGTTCCCCATGCCGTCGATCGCGTAGCCCGGCTGCACCTCGACCGAGAGGTCGCCACGCGCGCGCGCCGTCACGCGCAGGTCGCCCGCGTACCCGTACACGATGCCCGGGCTGTGCATCATGCGGTTGTGCAGGCGGCGCTTGTCGATGTGGTAGCGCTCGGCGTCGTTCCAGTCCTTCTCGGTGGTGAGGAACCCCTTGAAGAAGTTGATGCGCTTGAATCCCTGCTGCGTCTCGCTCATGGCTTCTTGGCTCCGGGTTCCGGTGCGTCCTGGGCGGTCGCGGCTTGTCCGCGCCCGTCAGCACCACCGAGGGGCGGCGCAGTGTTCTCGACAGTGACCGTGACGATGTCGTCGGTAGATTCGCGGACGACCTCGGCACCGATGCCGATGCCGGACCGCAGGCCGATCTCGAAGAACTCGCGCAGCTCCGAGTCGCCCTCCTCCTCGGTGAAGCGAAGGTAGTAGTGCGTGTGCGCGGGCTTCTCCATCTGGATGATCTGATGGATGCGAATGATGGTGTCCGTGGTCACGGTCTCGAACCTGATCGGCATCGTGACCACGAAGCAGTGCGCGAGCTCGACCGGGGGCAAGATCACGGAATCGAGTGCGATCCGCGCGCCCACCTCGGCGCCCTCGCCTTCGATGCGAAACCCTTTGAACGGCCAGGTGTTCTCGTCGATGTCCGGCTCGTGGCCCGTGAAGAGCATCAGGAACAGCATCAGGCCGCGCTTGGTGCCGCGGATCCGATAGAGATCGACAGCGCGCTTGATGAGCGCGCGCTTCTCGGCCTCGGGCCAGTCGAGGTCGGCCGTGAACGCCGTCCACCCCGCGAGCCAGTTGAGGAACTCCTCCGGTGCGACGTGGGGATCGTAGAACCGCCACCCGTCGGTGAGGTTCACCTCGACCGAGTCGAACATGTGCTCGAACAGGAAGCACACGTCGCGGACGAGGTTCCGACCGACGGCATCCGAGCGCCGGTAGATCGCCGGCAAGTTCTCGAGGTAGCCGCGCCGCGCCACCCAGATGATGACCTCGGTGCTCTCGTAGACCATCTGGCCGCGCGCCGGCTTCTGCTCCAGCACGGTGTCGCGGTCCTCGTAGCTCTCGCGGTACAGCGTGACGACCTTCGGCAGCCCCGCATCCTCGAGCAGGATCGTCGCCTTGCTCAGCGGCCGCCCGACGACGTCGGGCACGCGCACGACCTTGCGGTTGAGCGAGCTGTGAACGTTGGTGGAGAGGTCGGCCATGGTGGGGTCTGTCAGGTGTCGGGCGGGCGGCGCGCTACTTGATGTCGTCGCGGACCTTCTCCGCGACGTGTACGTGAACCAGGAACGGCAGCTCGTCGTCATCGAGTCGCAGGTGCTCCACCCCGACATTTCGCGCTTCGTCGCGGATCTCGAGCGCATCGACGCCCTCTACGCCGGGCACCTCTTCGGCGAGGTGCACGAGCTCCGCCTTCAGCACCGGCCGGCCGAACTCCCAGCCCTTCCCATCGCGACCGCCGATGAGCGCATGAAGGAACCGGCGCAGCTTGGTCTCGATGTCACGGCGGAGCCGGTCGCTCGTGCCGACGGTCCGGCGGATGAGCACGACGCGCAGCGAGAAGTCCTTGTAGCGGGGCTTCACCACGTTCAGCACCGTGCCGACGAGCTTGCGATCATCGAGATAGCGCTTCACGAACCGCAGCACCTCGTTCGAGGGCACGAGCCGCCGCTTCAGCTCCTCGCCGCGCAGCTCGCCCTTGGGCAACAGCACGAGGGTGACGTGACCTCGGTTGCTGCGATCGGCGACACACCGGGCGCGCGCGAGCGTGGTGGACGCCCGGAGCGCGAGCATCTCGTAATCCTCCGACGTGACGGCGCGATCGCGGCTCTTGATCGTGTACGGCGCGCGCGCCTTCGCCTCGTCGATCGTCTCGCGGTCCGCGCCGCCGGTGGCGGGGAGTGGGTTCGTGACGCCATCGATGTACGCGAGGGCACGGCCGAGCGAAGTCAGCGTGTTGCTGTTCACGTTGCCGAGCGAGCCGCCGCCGATGCGATAGGACGTGGCGATGATGTTGTTGCGTCCCTCGATGGGCACCATCCCGCGGCGGCCATCGCCGAACACGATCTCGCCCGAGACGTAGTCGAGCGTGTAGTGCCGGCTGCGGTGGGTCGACGCGAAGAAGCTCTCGACCCGCTTCCAGCGCACCCAGACCTCGTTGTTCTGGGAGTTGTCGGGATCCACGGGGCGCATCGGGTCGGTGCCGAGATCTGAGATCTCCTCGGCAGGCGGCCGCTGCCGCTCGCGCACCTCGATGACCTCGTCGTCGAGCATGGGTTGGCGCAGGAGCTTGAAGCGCTGCATCGGCGTGGCATCGGAGCTGCCGAGCGTCTCCTCGCGGATCGTCTCCTGGTTGTAGGCGTCGATCGCGTTCGTGACGACCATGCGCACGCGCGGCGGCTTCACGTACCCGCCCTGCTCGAGCCGGGCGCGCAACCAGAACCGCTCCTCGGTGAACTTCGACGAGCCCGCCCAGTTGTCGGGGGCGATGAACATCACGAACCCCGATGCCGTGAAGCCACCCGTCTCGTCATCGACCGCGAGCGGCTCCCACTCGCGACCGTCCCAGTACTCCCACATCACGCGCTGACCGCTCTCCCACGCGAGGCGGCGCATCGTCTCGTACTTGTCGAGCTCCGTCGTCGCCACCTCGGCCTCGTCGGTGGGCAGCGCGCCGAGCCCGAGCTCCTCGTCGAGATAGAAGTAGAGGCCGAGCGGATCGTTCGGGGGCTTCCCGGCAAACCCGAGGTACAGCGCCGGTGACTCCTCGGGACGCGCGAGGAACGGCTGGAAGATCGTGAACTCCGTGCGCGCGACCTCGGTCACGTCGGCGAACTGGAAGTCGTTGTACGCGAGCACGTGGCGCACATCGCGATAGTCCTCGCGATAGCGGAACGTGATCGACCGCAGCGCGGGCGGCCGCAGCGGACGGTCGTCCTTGAAGATCCACTTCTCGGCCTCGAGCGTGTACTGGCCTTGCTCGCCGTAGTCGCCCTTCTCGACGCGCGCGCGGACCCAGCGCTTCATCACGCCGTTGATCTCGAGCTGCTCCATGTCGCGCGGGCGCCGGAAGCTGACGGTGCCCGACTGCGACATCGCCTTCGTGTCGTCGTGGAAGCCGAGCTCGTCACCGGCGCCGGGGAGAACGCCGCGCGGTGCCGTGCGGCCGAGGTGGCGCCAGCGCTTGCCGTCCCAGTACTCGAACGCGAGCACGAGCTGCTCGCTGGGGTTCGGGCGCGGGATCACGCTCGAGTCGGCGAGCAGCATCTCGATCGAGACGTAGGCATCGGCGGTCTGCAGGAGCTCGTCGCACGCGAGGTACAGGATGTTGTCGACCTTCGGCTCCTTGCCGAAGGGGTAGATGTTCTTGCCGAGGTCGAGCGCGAGGAACGCGTTGTTGTCGAGGTTCGCGTAGGCCTGCGTCGGCAGCAGGCCCTCGCCCACGACCTCGACGCGCGCGCGGATCGTATCGATCTCCGTCTCCGTCGGGTCCTCGGGGACCTCGGCGAGCCGGCCGCGCATCCACAGCCCCTCGACGTGGTTCACGGTGGTCGGCTCGAAGCGAAGCGGACCGGCGAACGCGACCTCGCCGCGATCGATCTCGATCAGCGTCGGCGTCAGCTCCTTCCAGCGCGTGCCTTCCCAGTACTCCCACTCGAGGAGACGGGCCATGTCGCGATTGCCGCGCTCGGGTGTGCCCAGGTACACGCGCAGGAGCGCGCTCTCGCCGGTGTTCGCGAACCGCGGATCGGAGAGGTACAGATAGCGATCGATGCGCTGCGCGCCGCCGTAAACCTCGAACGAGCCCGCTTCGGTGCCGGGTGTCGGATCGATGTAGCGGCTGTTCTCGGAGTACGAGTTATCGAAGTAGGAGAAGCAGCGATCGGGCTTCGACTGCGAGACGATGACGTCGCGCGCGGTCTCGAACGTGACCGTGTGCTCCTCGGTCGCCTGCGGCGTGGACACCTGGGTGCCGCGTGGGATCCGCTGCTTCACTCCACCCTCGACGAGAGAGAAGCGCACGAGCGCCTTCGACGCGTGCGGGGCGCGCAGCTTGATCCCCAATAAATTTAGGAACGCGACATAGTTCTTGTCGGGGACCTGGTTCAGTCGATAGATGAGGAGGTCGGTCATCCACGCGGCGAGCTCGATGAGCGTGATGCCCGGATCCGACGGATTGTGGTTCGTCCACTCCGGCGAGTAGCGCGGGATCATCGAGATCGCTTCCTCGACGATGTCGTGGAAGGATCGGTCGTCGAGCTTCGGCGGTGGGATCATGATTTCGCTCCGTTCGAGCCGTTGATCGAGACGGTGGTCGCGCCGGCGGAGAGCACGGCGGTGCCGCCCTCTTCCTCCTCGGTGCGCAGGTAGAAGGGGAACACCAGGTTACGCTTGTCGTGCTTCCCGGCGATCACGTACTCGAGCTTCACGTCGAGGCGGTTCGGCGCATCGGGATTCGAGGTCGCGCGACACACGACCTTGTCGATGCGGGGCTCGTACTTGTAGATCGCCTCCTCGCAATACACCTCGGCGCGAGCCGCCGTGATGTCGTTGTTCGGCGCGAACATCAGGTCGTGGATGCGACAGCCGAAGTCGGGACGCATGATGCGCTCGCCTGGCGCGGTGCCGAGGATGATGAAGATCGACTGGCGAACATTCTCCTCGAGATGTGACTGCGAGACCCCGCCGTTGAGGTTCACAGCGACGGGGAACCGCAGTCCTTTGCCGAGGAAGTCGCGATCATCGGCCATCAGCTAAAGCGACCCTGGATGAACTTCTTGCACTTCGGGCACGAGATCCGGGTCGTGTTGTCGGTCTCTTCGACCGTGAGCGGCCGATGGTTGCAAAACGGACAGCCCGATTCGCTCGGACGCCCGGCCGCCACCATGTCCAACACGTCCTGCCAAGCCATCAGCGCTTCCTCGTCCACGCAGGAAATCCTTTCCATTCGACCCCTTCGAACGGACCTGCATCGTAGAAAACGGTCCCGGCTCGGTCAACGACGAGCGTGAGAAAAGGGTCAGATGTCGCCCGGCATCCTGCGATCAGGTGGCGTCCCGTGCCGTGCGCACTCCCGGCGGCAACCCGGCCTCGCCGCGGTTCCACCCCACGCGTGCCGGATCATGACCCGCCCCGCCCTCCGGCGGGGCGGCCACCCGCGGGCAAGCCGCGAGCGGCGATCTCGCCCGGCCGAGGATCGTGGCGATGGTGCGCGTGCTCAGGAGTCGCGCTTGCGGCCGGTCGGCTCGCCGTGGTCGACGTCAGCCGAGGTGCCATCGGTCCCGGCGTTCACGGTCGCCGTCGCCTGACCGTCGCGCGCGAGCTTGGCCTTCGCGGCTGATTCTGGATCGTTGGCGAGCTGGCGGGCTTGCTCGTACTTCGCCTGCTCCTCCCCGGCGCTCACGCCGGTGCTCCCCTGCACGACCTGACTGGCGTGACCCGATGCATTCGAGCGTGCCGCATCCGTCGGATTCAGGACGACCTCGCGCGCCTTGCCGTGGACCTCGCTGCCTTCGTCGCTGCTCTCGGCGACGTCCGCACGTGCGTGAACGGCTTTGCCGTACGCGTAGTTGGTGCCCTGCGCTTCGGGATCTTGCGCTCCCATGTCGTACTCGCCACTCGCCGCATCGCCGGCCGGGCCCGCGCCGAAGCGCGCATCGCGCACCTTCGCGTGCCCGGTCCGCTGCACCTGATCGCCGTCGACGGGACCCATCTTCGATTCCGCAGGCTGCATGACATTGCGCTCGGCCACGTTGCCGACGTTGCCGTGGGCCGCGAGATCACCCTCGGCGCCCGCGGACTGATAGCCGCCAGCCTCGGCACCGGCGACCTTGGTCTCGCCCGCGCCCTGCTGATGATCGATCTTCCTCTGGATCGCGCGCTCGACGCCATGCTCGGATGGCACCTGGTGGCCCGTCTCGATGGACGGACCCTGCGTGCCGATGTTCGCGTTCGCAGACGCACCGAAGCTCGAGCCCGCGCTGCTGCCGCCGGGCACGCCGCTGCCGCCGGGCACGCCGCTGCCGGTCGCGGAACCTCCGGGCATCCCGCCGCCATCACCGCCTGGCAGCGCTCCGGCGCTCGTCGCCGGACCGCCACCCGCAACGTCGCCGCCGCCGCTCGCGCCGCCCGCGCCGGTCGTGAACTCCTTCGACGATCCGCCCGGCATCGGCGCACCTGCGCCGCCTCCACCGAGGTCTGGACTTGCAGCCGCGCCCGACGCCACCGCTCCACCGGACGAGACGCCCGGTGCGCCCGCGCCGCCGCCCAGGCCCGATGCACTCGCACCGCTCGCACCTGCGCCGGGCGCTCCGCCATCCATGCCGCCTGCGGCCATGTTCGGCGCGCCGACCGAGGCGCCGCCGCCGCCCAGATCGGTCGCGGGCACGCCTGGCGCTCCGCCACCCGCGCCGAAACCGCCACCGGCACCGCCGCCGCCGCCGCCGCCGCCGCCGCCGCCGCCGCCGCCACCGAGATGGCCCGCATCAGCGCCCGTCGCTCCGCTGATGCCGTCGGTGCCCTTGCCGCCCGCATCGATTCCCTGCGCGCCGCCGCCCGCGCTGCCGCCCCCAGCTACGCCGCCTGCCGGTATGCTGCTTGCTCCTGCGCCGCCTGCCGCTGCGCCGCCTGCATCGACCGACGGCGCGCCTCCGCCTGCATCCATCGACGGCGCGCCGCCGCCTGCGCCGGCCGATGCGCCACCGCCGACCGCGCCGACGCCAGCGCCGGCGCCGCTGACCCCGGCTGCATCGAGGGCGGGAGCGCCGCCACCACCGGCTGCCGCGCCACCGCCGCCGCTGGGCGCCGCTCCGCTGCCAACCGGAGTCGAGCCTGCGTCACCACCAGAACCGCCGCTTGCGCCACCGAGGTCGGCTCCGGCAGGTCCGCCGCCGACTCCGCCGGCACTCGCCGTCGCTCCGCCCGATGCGGTCGCGCCGCCACCCGCCGCGCCGCCGCCGAGGCCCGCCGCATCACCGCCCGCGGCCGGAGCCTCAGCGCTCGCGCCAACGCCCGCCGAGGCAGCGATCCCCGGAGATCCCGTTGTCGCGCCCGCGCCGACGGCTCCGCCGCCCGCGCCGCCCGCGGATCCGGCACCAGTCGCACCGGCGCCCGATGCGCCTGCGGTCGCGTCGCCGCCTGCACCTGCGGTCGCG
>JAYSYE010000040.1:0-22791 GCA_043716635.1 Deltaproteobacteria bacterium
GTTCCTCAAGGACCCGAAGAAGTTCACGCGCCTCGGCGGCCGGATCCCGAAGGGCGTCCTCATGATGGGCTCGCCGGGCACCGGCAAGACGCTGCTCGCGCGCGCCATCGCGGGCGAGGCGGGCGTGCCGTTCTTCTCGATCTCGGGCTCCGACTTCGTCGAGATGTTCGTCGGCGTTGGCGCGAGCCGCGTCCGTGACCTGTTCGAACAGGGCAAGAAGAACGCGCCCTGCATCATCTTCATCGACGAGATCGACGCCGTCGGTCGCCACCGGGGCGCGGGCCTCGGCGGCGGTCACGACGAGCGCGAGCAGACGCTGAACCAGCTCCTCGTCGAGATGGACGGCTTCGAGAGCAACGACGGCGTGATCATCATCGCCGCGACGAACCGCCCCGACGTCCTCGATCCCGCGCTGCTGCGTCCCGGCCGGTTCGACCGCCGCATCGTCGTGCCGCGGCCCGACCAGCGCGGTCGCGTGGGCATCCTCGCCGTTCACACGCGCAAGGTGCCGGCCCCCGGCGTCGACCTCGAGGTGATCGCCCGCGGGACGCCTGGGTTCTCGGGTGCCGATCTGGAGTTCCTCGTGAACGAGGCGGCGCTCATCGCCGCGCGTCGCGACAAGGACAAGGTCGAGATGGAGGACTTCGAGGAGGCGAAGGACAAGGTCCTCATGGGGGCCGAGCGCCGCTCGATGATCATCTCCGACAAGGAGAAGAAGACCACCGCCGTCCACGAGTCCGGCCACGCGCTCGTCGCCCGGTTCGCCGGCGAAGAAGCGGATCCGGTGCACAAGGTCACGATCATCCCGCGCGGTCGCGCCCTCGGCGTGACGCAGCAGCTGCCGCCGGAGGACCGGCTGTCGATGACGCGCGAGTTCGCGCTGAACCAGATCGCGATCCTGATGGGCGGCCGCGTCGCCGAGGAGATCGTGTTCAACCACAAGACCACCGGCGCGGGGAACGACATCGAGCGCGCCACCGACCTCGCGCGCTCGATGGTCACCGAGTGGGGGATGAGCGAGGAGTTCGGTCCGCTGAACTTCTCGGGCGGCAAGCAGGAAGTCTTCCTCGGCCGCGACTTCAACAACGGCGGCGATCGCCACAGCGAGGACACCTCGAAGCGTATCGACGCCGAGATCCGACGCATCGTGACGGGGCAGTACGAGCGCGCGATGAGCATCCTCAAGGACCACCGCAAGGAGCTCGAGCAGCTCACCGAAGCGCTCCTCGAGTACGAGACGATCGACGGCAACGACATCGACACCCTGCTGCGCGGCGGCCGGATCGAGCGGCCGATCTCCGCGGCCGCCAAGAAGCGCGCCGATGCCAAGGACGCCAAGGACGCGAAGGACGCCGAGGTGGCGGACAAGCGGGAGCGTCCCGCGCTCCCTGCGATGGGCAGCGCGAAGCCCGAGCCGGCGTAGCGTCACGTTGACCGCGGCCGGGCAGCGGGCGCCGGTACTCGTGATGGGCGTCGTGAACACGACGCCCGATTCGTTTTCGGACGGCGGCCGCTACGCTGCTGCCGATGCAGCGATCGCGCACGGGCTCGCGCTGATGGGCGCGGGCGCGGACATCCTCGATGTCGGTGGCGAGGCCACCAACCCGCGGGCGGTACCCGTCGACGCGGCGACCGAGCTCGCGCGCGTGCTCGCGGTGATCGCGGCGCTGGTGGCGGCGGGGGCCCGCGTCTCGATCGACACCACGAAGGCGGCGGTCGCGCGCGCGGCGATCGCGGCCGGCGCCTCGATCGTGAACGACATCTCGGGCGGCCTGTTCGATGCGGACATGGCCGCCGTGCTTGCCGCGTCGGACGCCGCGTATATCGCGGGCCACGTCCGCGGCCGCACGCTCGCGGACGTGTTCGGCGCGGAGGGCGCACCGCCGACCTGGCAGGAGGTCGCGTCCGAGCTCGCGGCCCGCGTCGCCGCATTACCGCCGGCGGTTCGCGCCCGCACGTGGGTCGACCCGGGCATCGGCTTCGGGAAGGGGAGCGACCCCGCCGGCAATCTCTCGCTGATCGCCCACGCCGGTGACCTCGCCCGCATCACGGGCCGTCCCGTCGCGATCGGGGCGAGCCGGAAGCGCTTCTTGTGCGTGCTGCTCGAGGCCGCGGCGATCCGCCCCACGGAGGCGGCGCTCGACGACGCGACCGTCGGCGCGAGCCTCGCCGCGGTGCACGCGGGCGCGACGATGCTGCGCGTTCACGACGTGGCGCGGATGCGCGCGGCGCTCGTCTCGTTCACGAACGGATAGGCCGGGCGCGCCTTGCGCGTTCGCCCGGCACAAGGGGGTCCCGAATGGCTACGCCATTCACCCTCCTAGACCGTCCCGGCACAAGGAGGGTCCCGAACCGCTATGCGGTTCACCCTCCTAGAGCATTCTCGCACCGTCGGTCTATGATCGACCCGCGTGGTCACCTCGCCGCACCAGCTGATCGACGGCTTCACCGTCTCCGCCGTCGCGACGACGGTGCTGGACATCGCGCTGGTGTACCTCCTGATCTACCGTCTGCTGCTGACGATCCGCGGGACGCGGGCCGCGCAGATGATCGTCGGCATCGTGCTGGTGGGGGCGGCCTACCTCGTGGCCCAGCGGCTGGAGCTCGTCACGATCTCGTGGCTGCTCGATAACTTCATCTCGTACTTCATCATCCTCATCATCGTCGTGTTCCAGCAGGACATCCGGCGCGCGCTGGGCCGCATCGGGTCGAACGTGCTGCCGTTCGGCCGCAAACAGGAGACCACCCACGTCGTCGACGAGGTCGTCGCGGCCGTCGCCCAGGCCGCGCGCGCCAAGATGGGCGCGATCATCGTGTTCGAGCGCGAGGCGGCGCTCGAGGCCTTCGTCGATGACGCCACGCGGGTCGACGCGATCCTGTCGCGCCAGCTGCTGCTGTCCCTGTTCGTGCCGGCGCGTGACAACGAGCTCCACGATGGCGCGGTGATCATCGGTAAGAACAACCGCATCGACATGGCCCGCGCGCTGCTGCCGCTGTCGCGCGCGAACGATCTCGGTCCCGAGTTCGGCACGCGGCACCGCGCCGCACTCGGCATCACGGAGGACACCGACGCGGTCGTCGTCGTGGTGTCCGAGGAGCGCGGCGAGATCTCGCTGTGCTTCCGCGGCTCCATCGCGCGCGACCTCGAGCCGGTGATGCTCCGACGCGCGCTCGTCGGCCTGTTCGCGGGTGGTCGCGTCACCGCGGAGATGGCGGGCGAGGCCGAGGCCGCGGCCACTGTCGGCAAGGCCCTCGCGAAGGTGGCCGACACCCGGGTGGAGGTGGGGCCGTGAGGCAGCGATCCCAGACCATCGGCGTGCTCGGGCGCGCCCCCGCGCGGGCGCCCCAGTCGACGCCGTCCGCGGGCCCACCGCTGCTACCGGAGGCTCCGAGGCGCGGCGTCCGCGCGTGGCTCCGCGGCGCGCTCCTCGACAACCTCCCGGTGAAGGTGCTCTCGCTCGTGCTCGCGATCACGGTGTTCCTGCTCGTGAACACCGACGAGCAGCGCGAGATCAACGTGCTCGTCGGCGTCGCCTACGACTACCCCGCGGACCAGTACGTGCTGACCTCGAAGCCGATCGCGGAGGCGCGCGTGACCATCCGCGGGCCCTGGCGACGCCTGCGCAACTTCGACGAGCGCGAGCTGTCACGCATCCTGCTCGATCTGCGCAGCACGCCGAATGGTGACCTCCCGCTCACCCCGGCGCTCATCGAGAATGTCCCGCCGCGGCTCCGCGTGATCGCGGTGTCGCCGCGCACGGTGCACGTGACCTTCGACCGGCTCGTCACGAAGACGGTGACGATCGTGCCCGTCACCGACGGCAAGCCCGACCGCGGCTATACGCTCGCCGACGTGCGCGCGATCCCGAGTACGGTTCGCGTGCGCGGTGGCGAGCACGCGTTGGCGGGGCTGAGGTCGGTGCCCACCTTTCCCGTCGCGCTCGCGGGGCACCCCGCCACGTTCGACGCCGCGCCCCCGATCGATGCCCCCGATGGCGTGACGCTCGATGCCGGGCAGGTCGCGATGGTCCGCGTGCGCATCGAGGAGGTCGTCACCACGCGGACCGTGCAGGACCTGCCGGTCGTGCCCGCGGCCCCGACCGATCCGGCGGCGCCGTCGATCCGGTGGGCGATCTCGCCGACGACGATCGACGTCGTGCTCACGGGTGGCGGCATCACGATCGAGCGCGCGCTGCCGAAGCTACGCGCGATCGTGGAGCTCGATCACTCCGCCAGCGCCGACGGCGCGAAATCGCGTGAGGCAGCGGTAAGGCTCGACGGACTCCCGGACGGTCTCACCGCGCGCCTCACGCCCGATCACGTGAAGCTCACGCCGGCCGCCGCGCGGACCCCGTGAGCTGCGTGCTACCACCGACGCGATGAGCAACGGTCGTAGACTCTTCGGTACCGACGGCATGCGAGGCGTGGCGAACGTCGAACCGATGACGAGCCACACCGTGATGCGCCTCGGGATGGCGATCGCGGCTCGACTTCGCCAGCCCGGTCGACACACGCGCATCGCGATCGGCAAGGACACCCGACTCTCCGGCTACATGTTCGAGAGCGCCCTCGCCTCCGGCATCGTGGCCATGGGCGCGGACGTGTGGCTGACGGGACCACTGCCGACGCCCGGCATCGCGTTCATCGCGTCGTCGATGCGCTGCGACGCCGGCGTCGTGATCAGCGCGTCGCACAACCCGTTCGAGGACAACGGCATCAAGGTCTTCGCCCGCGATGGCTACAAGCTGCCCGATCACGTCGAGCTGGAGATCGAGACGATGATGGCCTCGAGCGAGCTGGACGGGATGCGCGCTGCCTCCTCCGATGTCGGCTACAGCCGCAAGATCGAGGATGCCCGCGGGCGCTACGTCGTGTTCTGCAAGAGCACATTCCCGAGCGAGCTCACGCTCGACGGGCTCCGTATCGTCGTGGACGGTGCCCATGGGGCGGCCTATCGAGTCGGTCCGGCCGTGTTCGAGGAGCTCGGTGCGAAGGTCAGCGCGATCCACACGAACCCCAATGGCAAGAACATCAATGCCCGCGCCGGCGCGCTGCACCCGGAGATGATGTGCGACACGGTGCGCCACCAGGACGCCCACATCGGCATCGCGTTCGATGGCGACGCAGATCGCCTCGTGCTGTGCGACGAGCACGGCACCGTCGTCGATGGCGACGCGGTGTTGGCGCTGTGCGCCACCCGGATGATGAGCGAGAACAAGCTCGCGAAGCGGACGCTCGTGACGACGGTGATGTCGAACATCGGCCTCGAGCACGCGATGCACGCGGCCGGTGGCAACCTCGTGCGCACGCAGGTGGGCGATCGCTACGTCGTCGAGGAGATGCGCAAGCACGGCTACAACCTCGGCGGCGAGCAGTCGGGGCACCTGGTGTTCCTCGACCACGCGACGACCGGCGACGGCATCGTGGCCGCGCTTCGGGTCCTCGCGATCATGGCGAAGGAGGGCAAGCCGCTCTCCGAGCTCGTGAAGGTCATGACGCGGACCCCGCAGGTGCTGGTGAACACCGCGGTGCCGAAGAAGGTCCCGCTCGAGCAGCTGCCCGTGGTCCTCGCGATGATCGCCGACATCGAGAAGCAGCTCGGCGACGACGGTCGCGTCCTCGTGCGCTACAGCGGCACCGAGAGCAAGGTCCGCGTCATGATCGAGGGCACGGACGAGGACCGCATCAAGCAGTGGGCGGACGACATCACGGTCGCGCTCGTGAAGAGCTGCGCCGAAGCGGCGTAGGCCGGCGACGATCGGCGAGCTACGCCGCGCGCGCGATGCCGTAGTCGGCGGCCGCGAAGCCGCGCAGCTCGGTCTCGAGCACGCGCCGCGCGCGAAACAAGCGCGACATCACGGTGCCGATCGGGACCTGGAGCGACTCCGCGATGTCCTTGTACTTCTCGCCGCGCAGGTCCGCGCGCTCCACGACGTCGCGGTACTCCGGGCCGAGTCGATCGAGTGCCGTCTTGACTTCGTCGCACAGCTCCTGCGCGACGATCGCTTCGTCGAGGGTCTCCGTGTGGTCGACGTCGGTGCCGTAGAGTGCGGCGAGGGCGTCGCCGGGACGCTCCGTCGCGAACCGCTGGTGCCGACGCCGCTTGCGATATCCATTGATGAACGCGTTCGTGAGGATGCGGAACAGCCAGGCGCGGAGGTTCGAGCCGGTCTGAAAGCTCTCCCACGCGACCATCGCGCGCATGAGCGTCTCCTGCACGAGGTCCTTGGCCTGGTCGGGATTGCGGCAGATGCGCATCGCGACGCCGTACATTTCGGACTGATGGGGGAGGCATGCCAACTCGAACGCCTGGTGAGGGGTCGAGTCGTCGCCAACCGCGTGCAGTGCGATGCCGTCGTGCTTCATATCCAGGCTGTAAAGCAGCCGATGTGCCAGGTCTAACTATTCAAGATCACGATGAAAATTCGTTCACGCGTCCCGCCGCACACAGTCTGTGGTCCGGGGAGACGCGATCGCTGGAATACGCGCCGCCAAGCCGGCAAGCGCGTGCGCGACCGCGAGTGGGAGGTCGGACGACATCGTGCCGCGGGCGAGGGCGGCGCCGAGGGCATCGCCGGCAGCCCCGTGCAAGTAGACCCCGGCCCGCGCTGCGTCCAGCGCGCCGAGCCGCTGGGCGAGCAGCGCGGCGATCACGCCTGCGAGGACGTCGCCGCTGCCGGCAGTCGCGAGCGCGGGTCCGCCCGTGGGGTTCAGGTAGCACTCACCACCGTCACAGACGATCGTGCGCGCGCCCTTGAGGACGACCACGGCGCGCGTGACCGCAGCGAGTCGGCGGGCCGCGGCCAGGCGATCGGCCTCGACCTCCGCGGTCGTGCAGCCGAGCAGGCGGGCGGCCTCGGCGGGGTGGGGCGTGATGACGACGGGCCCCGCCGCGGCGGCGATCGCGTCCGGTCGCGACGCGAGCCCGTTCAACGCATCGGCATCGATCACGGCGGGCACGCCGGCCGCGAGCACCTGCGCGACGCGCGCGGCGGCGAACGCGCCCTGGTTGAGTCCGGGTCCGATCACGACGGCATGCTTGCCGGCGAGCGCGGAGGCGAGCGCGGCCGCACCCGGATCCGCAGCTCCGTCCGCGCCATCGTCGACGTTCGCGCCGCCGGCGAACGCCCCTGGTGCGAGCGTCCGCGTCATCACCGAGTCGGGCGCCGTCACCTCGCCGTCGCCTGCGAGCGTGACGAGGCCCGCTCCGGCCCGGAGCGCGGCAACCGCGGCGAGCCGGCCCGCGCCCCTCATCGCGGGGGCGCCTCCGACCACGAGCACGTGGCCGCGGTGGCCCTTGTGATCGAGCTCCGTCCCGCGCGGTAACCAGCCGGCCACGTCGGACTCCTCGACGAGCCACGCGTGCGCGGCGCGGCGGATCGCGGCGGGCTCGATCCCGATCGCGGCCACCTCGACGCGCCCGCACTCGATGAATCCCGGCGAGGACACGAGCGCGACCTTCAGTGCCCCCATCGCGATGGTGCGGTTCGCCCGCGCGACCGTCCCGAGGATCGCCCCGGTGTCGGCGGCCAGCCCGGAGGGGAGGTCGCACGCGACGACGTATGCCGCCCGCGCCATCGCCGCGATCACCTCCCGCTGGATCCCGGCGATCGGGCGCGCGAGCCCGATCCCGAACAGCGCGTCGACCACGATCGTGCTGCTCGCGATCATCGCGGCGTCCGCAGCGGTGGTCACCGCGTGGACCTGACCGCCCGCGCGCTCGTACACGGCCAGGTGCGCCGCCGCGTCGCCCGTCACCGATGCGCGCGCGGCCACGAGGACGACCGTGGCATTCACGCCGGCGGCACGGAGCACGCGTGCCGCGACGAAGCCATCCGCCCCGTTGTTCCCGGGACCGCACACGACGGCGCAGGTCACGTTGGCGGCGCGGGTGACCGACCGATCCACCGCGCGGCGCGTCGCGGCACCGGCCCTGTCGCCAGGCTCGCCGAGCTCCCCGGGCTCGCCGATCTCTCCGAGCTCCCCGAGCGCCGCGAGGACCGCGCGGGAGAGGGCGCGCCCCGCCGTCTCCATCAGCGTGAACGCCGGGATCCCGAGCTCGTCGATCGTCGCGCGGTCGAGCGCCTGCATCTCCGCTGCGGTGACGATCGGCTGCACGGCGCAGGCTCCTTAGAGCTCGGACGCTCGCGACGCCGAGCCCACCACCGTCGCGCCCGGCGGCACGTGCTCGGACGTCAGGTGCCCGCGCGCGTCCGTGTACGTGGCCCAGACGAGACCGTCCGCGGGCGTCAGCACGAAGTACGGCTCCTGCCGCACCGCCGCATCGTCCGCTCCGGGGTCCACCACGTAGAAGGTTCGCCACTCGGTGCGGGCCACCGGCGGGGTGTGCGCCGCCTTCACCGCCTCCTGCACCTGGGTGCTCGCGTCGTCGCGCGCGAGCGCGGCGAGCGCGCGGGTCATGTCGTCGCCCGCCAGCGCGCCGTACACGCGGATCGCGGCGAGGCGGACCAGGCGCGACTTGTGGAACTGCAGGGAGAGCAGCGTGGCGCGACGCTCGCCGGTGACGAGCAGCGCCCGCGCGGTGACTGGCTGAGCCGCGAGGATCCGCGCGACGGCGGAGGTCGCATCGATCGAGGCGGCCCAACCCGCGTGTCGGGTGGCGTACAGGAGCCGGTCGATCACGGCCGTGAACGTCGCGTCGGTGGCCGCCGCGGTCCCCGACGCATAGATCTCGCCGAGGGCCCACGCCGCATCGCCCGCAAGGCGATCATCGTGGTTCTCCACCGCGGTCGCGAGCACCGCGACCGAGCCAACGTCGTGCATCTCGCCGAGGGCCCACGCCGCGGCCCGCCGCCGATCGGACGGCGCCTCGGTCACGAAGGTCCGCAGGTAGGTCGCGTCGTCGGGTTGCGCGGCCGCAGCGAGCGCCGCGATCGCCGCCACGGCCACCCTGGGCGACGACGCGCGCGCGAGCTCGCGCAGGAGCTTGCGCGCCGCCGGTTCGGGCGAGCCGCGCAGCGCCGCGCCGAGCGCACGGATGGCCTCGGCACGCGCGGGCGTCGTGTCGATCTCGATCATCGCGACCAGCGGCGCGATCAGCGAGGGCGTTGCGAGGTACGAGAGCCCCGTGGCCGCCGCTCGGTGGAGCTGGGGCGGCCCCTCGCGAAGCACCGCGAGCAGCGGCGCCGCCGATTCGGGCCGGCCGATCTCGCCTAGAGCGTCGATCGCAGCCTCGCGCAGCCGCAGCGAGCTCCCCGGGCCGGTCAGCGCCGCCAGCTTCGGGGCCGCCGCCGCCACGCGCAGGATGCCGAGGTACTCGACGGCGAGCACGCGGATCTCGTCGTCGGTGTCGTCGAGGTGCTCGACGAGCACATCACCGGCGCGCGCGTCGGTGGCGACGAGCGGCCGCAGCGATTCCATCGCCGCGAGCCGGATCGCCGGATCCTTGCTCGCGAGGGACCGGAGCACCGGCACGAGCGCGGCGGGGTCCCCCGTGGCGCCGAGCGCCTGGAGCACCAGCGCCGTCGCGACGCGGCCGCGCTCGAGCTCGGCGGCGAGCACGGTCGTGGCACGCGGATCGGCGTTCTCGCCGAGCAGCTTCACGGCGGTCGTCGGATCGCCGGCCAGCCGACCCTCGAGGTGCGCGACGAGGGCCGGCACGGCCGCCTTGCCCGCGACCCGCAGCGCCTCGCTGGACAGCTGTCGGGTCTGCGGCGACGCGAGCCCGGCCACGAGCGTGCGCATCGCATCCTCGCCGGCGGCCCCGGCGCCCGGCGAGGCGGCGATCTGCGCGAGCGCGTTGGCCACCTTGTTGCGGAACACGTCGCTGCCGGTGGCGAGCTGCTCGGTCAGCGCGTCGATCGCCTCGACGGCCCCGAGCATCCCGAGCGCGCCGACAGCAGCCGTGCGGACGTCCTCGGCGGGATCGCTCGTCAGCCGGATGAGCGCGGGCACTGCTGACTTGTCGCCGAGCTTGCCGACCGCGCGCACGGCCGCGGTGCGCACCTGCATGGAGGTATCGCCGAACTTTGCGACCATCGGGATGACGGCCCGCCGATCACCGAGCTCCTCGAGCTGCGCGATCGTCGCGAGCTTCACGTCGGACTTGTCGTCCTCGAGCCGCGGGATGAGCGCGATCACGACGCTCGCCGTCTCCGCCATCCGCCCCGTCGAGCCGCGCGTACCGATCGCGCCGAGCGCGCGCACGGTCGCTTGCCGCACCGTCGGATCCGGATCGCCGAGCGAGCGCGTGAGCGCGGCCGTCGCGTCGGGACCGCCGATCTGCCCGAGGGCGGTGGCCGCGGTCGCCTTGTGGCCCGGATCCGGATCGCCGAGCCACCCGATCAGTCGCTGCACGGCCGCGAGCGAGCCCGCGTCACCGAGGGCGGTGGCAGCCGCGAGCCGCACGCCGTCGTTCGAATCGTCGAGGGCGGCGATCAGGTACGTCTCGGTGAGCGCGCTGTCGTACTTCGCGAGCTGCTTGACGGCCACGATGCGCTTCGCGGGATCGGGGCTCTGGAGGTCCGCCGCATCGACCTCGGCGTGGCCGGCCCAGTCGAAGGTCCAGGCGCCAGCCACCGTGCTGGTGCTCGCAGCGCCAAGCCCGAGCACGAGCCCGAGCCCGATCGCGATCCGCCTCATGGGGCGAGTATGTCGTGGGGGTCAGGGCTTCGCCAGCGTCTGCAGCGCCCACCGGACCTTCGCCCTGACGTGGACGGGCAGGTCCAGCGCGAGCAGCGCCGTGTACTCGGCGCTCGCCGCGGCGCGGTTGCCGGTTCGCCAGTAGAGGGCGGCGAGGGCGATGCGGGGGCGTGGGTCCGTGGGCGCGAGCGACCGCGCCTGTTGCAGCGCCGCGGTCGCCCCCGCGAGGTCGCCCGCGGCGTGACGCAGGATCCCGAGGTCGTGCCAGGCGGACGCGTCGTCGGGTCGCGCGGCGACGGCCGCCTCGAGCTGGTGGGCCGCGGCAGGAAGCTCTCCCCAGCTCGCGAGGGTCTCGCCGAACTCGCGGTGCGCGAGCGCGCGCCCCGGTCCGTCGGCACCCGCCGCCGCGACGGCGCGCTCGTAGTGGCGGCGAGCCTCCTCGTGCTGGCGCGCGCGCTCGGCTGACTCGGCCGCCTCGAGCTCGCGCGTGACGGCCACGGTCGGCCCCCGGGTGACCGGTGCCCGGGCGCCGCCGCAGCTCGTGGCGAGCCCGAGCGCCGCGACGAGCCGGACCCGCATCACAGGGGCCGCTTCGGCTTCGCGACGCCGATCGTCGACGCGCGGCGGACGGGCGGTGCGAGCTCGATCGCGCTCTCGATGTCGTCGGGATCGACCTCGGCCGTCGGCGCTGCGATCCGGCGCGTCGGCGAATCGGACACCTGGGCTTGCTGCTGGGCGCGGCGGTGCAGGACCTCGATCTCGTCGACGGACTGGCGCCGCGTCGCCTCGCGGTCGCCCACCTGGACCGCGGCCATCATCCGGGGCGCGGTGACGCTGCTCTCGAGGTCGGCGTCGAACGGGCTCGCGCCGACGACGTCCGCCTCGGGCGCGATGGGGCCCGGCCGCCGGAGGGCAGGCGATGGCTGCACGGTCGGCGCCCGGCGTCGCGATGCGCTGTCGAGCGAGCGCGGTGCGGGTGCGAGCGTGGCGGCGCGCTTGCGAGCACCCGCGCTGTGGACACCGAGCTCCGCATCGGAGATGGGCGACCGGCTGACCGTTCGCAGGGGCGCCGTCTCGATCGAAGCCGCGGTGGCGCGCGCGGTCCGTGCAGCCGGGACCAGGTCGATCACCTCGCCGGCCAGGTCGGGCTCGTCGGGGCCGCCGCGGTCGTCGGGCGCGTCGGGCGCACCGGGCTCGCGCGACGCGCTGGACTCCGCACCGACGAGCTCCGCGTCCGGGCGCGGAGGCGGCGTGCTCGGGGGCAGGCCGGCGGGTGCGGTCGCGAGGCTGCCGACGTCGGCGTCGTGGTCCACGATCGTCGGTGGCTTGATGTTCGCCGTCGGGGCCAGGGCGTCGCCGGTCGCGAGGCTGGCGTCGGGCCGTGACGGCTGCCGTGCCTGCAGCAGAGCTTGCTCCACGCGGCCGTGGTTGGCGTGCCGGATCGTCTCCCGCAGCGAGTCGCTGATCCGGCGCAGGTCGCCCGGCGAGAGTCCGCTCTCGTCGAGCTGGCCCTGGTGCAGCTTGCCGTCGACGATGCGGTGCACGAGCGCGTCGATCGCGCCCACGTCGGGCGCCTTGAGCGTGCGCGATGCAGCCTCGACCACGTCGCAGATCGCCAGGATCGCGGTCTCGCGGCTCTGCGGCGGAGGTCCGGGGTACCGGAACGCCTCGAGCGCGTGGCCCTGCGGGTTGCCCTGGTCCCGGCACTTGGCCCAGAACGGCTCGAGCACGCCGTCGCCATGGTGCATGTGCATGAAGTCGATGATGCGTTCGGGCAAGCCGGCCGCGCGCCCCGCTTCGATGCCGGCCACGACGCTCGCGAAGATCGCGTCGCACGAGGCTTCGGGGGGCAGTGACTCGTGCGGGCTCGACTCCCCGGGCTCGAGGTTCTCCACGAAGTACTTCGGCTGCAGCGACTTGCCGAGGTCGTGATAGTAGGCGCCGACCCGGCACAGGCGGCCGCTCGCGCCGATCGCGTTCGCGGCGGACTCGGCGAGGTTTGCCACCATCAGCGAGTGCTGCCACGTGCCCGGCGCCTGCTTCGCGAGCTGCTGCAGCAGCGGCTGTGACAGATGCTCGAGCTCGACGAGCTGGCCATGCGTCACCTCACCCACGAGCCGCGCGTACAGCGGCGCGAGCGGCACCGCGAGCACGGCCGCGAGCGCGGGACCGAGTGCCGCCGCCAGCCACGGCGAGTGGAGCGCGGTGCCAATCGCGGGCAGCGCGCCCGTGGTGACACGTGCGACCAGCGCATAGGCCGCGATCGTGAGCCCGGTCGCAGCGAGCCCCGCGATCGCCGTCGCGAGCACGCGACTGCGCGGTCGCTCACCGACCACGAGCCCGGCCACGCCCACCTGCACGAGCAAGATGGCCGCGATCCCGAGGTCGAACGGCGCGAGCAGGCTCACGACCAGCGCCGCGAGCACGCCCATCGTGAGGCCGGTCGTCCGGTCGAGCACGAGCGCGGGCACCAGCGCGAACAGCGCGACGGGGATCGCGAGCGGGCTCACCGCCGTCACGAGCAGCGCGAGCTTCATGCCGATCGCGAACAGCGCGAGCACGCCGAGGCTCGCCGCCTGCACGCGCACGAGTCGGCCGCGCTGCGACCGCCGCAGGTGGAACGAGACCAGCCCGGCGAGGACGAGCACGAGCACGCCCTCCACGAGATCGGGCAGGGCGCCACCCGGCGTCGCGGCACGCACCGCGGCCACGGCGCGCGCGGAGCGCGCATCCGCCACGTCACCGCGCGCGAGCACGACCCCGCTGCCGCCGAGCCGATGGCCCGCGTGCACGAAGCCGCGGAGCTCGGGGATCCGCACCGTGACGGTGGCCGGCCGGCCGGCGACCACCGCACCCATGCCCGCGGCCTCGAGCCATCGCTCGGCGGCGAGTGCCGGCAGCACCGCGGCCGTGAACGCCGCCGCGAGGACGAGCCCGAGCCCCCAGGACACGCGCGGTCGCCGCGGACTCGCCATCGCGAGTCGCGCCCGCGCTGCCAGTGCGCGCTCGATTCCCACGCTCACACCCCGATGTCGAACTCGGCGCGCGTGCGAGCACCCGCCACGGGGAACTTCATCGAGCGCAGGACGCCGTTGAGGCAGCCGTAGAGCGAGCCGCTCTGCTTGCCGTCGATCTTCACGAACTGCACCTTCCCCGACGGGCCATCGATGTTCATGTAGATGCTCGCGGAGCGCGCCCCCGCGGAGGCGAGGCAGCTTCCGAGGCGTCCGCCGTACTTCGAGTACACGCCGTAGACCACGCCCATGTCGAGGGGCGCGCCGCCGCCGTCGTCGCCCTCGTCGGACATGTCGAGGGCGAGGTCCTCGCTCCCCTTCGTCATGTCGCCGCCGACCCCGCCGGTGTGCCGCGGGCCGCCCGTGTGCTTCGGCCGAGGCGGAGGCGCCTTCGGCATCGACACGGTGACCTTCAGCGACGCCCCGTCGAGCTTGTTGATGCCCGCGATGCGCTCGGCCTTGCTCTTCTGCGCCGACGAGATGATCAGGTACACGGCGCCCGCTGCCGCCGCCAGCCCGAGGAGGATCATCGTGTAGAGCAGCACGCCACGCTTCTTCTCGCGCGTCTGCACGGCGACCTCGGCCTGCGCGCGCCGCGTGTCGTCGCGCCGCTGCCGCGCGGACTCGACCATCGGGCCGAGCAGCGGGTGCTTGTCGACCTCGACCCGGGCGCCCGTGTCCTTGTCCATGATCGTATTGCCGGCGACGATGTCGCACTTCTCGATCTGCTTGACGACATCGGCGAGGGAGAACGGGCCGTAGTCGAGCTTGCCCTTCGAGACGAGCCACTTCTCCGTCGAGTCCGCGAGCGCCGCCGTCAGCGCACGATCGACAACGGCGTTGGCCGTGAAGTTCCCCGACATCGCCGGTGACAGCTCGCCTCCGAGCGCCGCCGCCAGGCTCGCCCCTGCCGGGAGCTGGATCGCGGCGCTCGAAGCCGCCGTCGGCAGCGGCGAGGCCGCCGACACCTCGTGATCCAGGGACGGCGACATCTCGAGGAGCGGGACCATCGAGGTCATCACGGCGCCGCCCTTGGTGAGGGCCTCGGCCACGACCTCCCCGAGCACGTCGACGCGGCCGAAGCGCTTGCTCGGATCGCGATGGCAGGCGCGGGCGACGACCTCGTCGATCTGGAGGTTCACGCCTTCGACGACGTCACTCGGGCGCGGCCCACCGCGCTCGAGCGGCCGGCCCACCAGCGCCTCGTACAGGAGCGCGCCGACGCCGTAGACATCCGAGGCGCCGGTCGGGGCTCCCCCCTGCGCCAGCTCGGGCGCGTACCACGAGCCCGCGGGCACGAGGCCCGCCGCGATCGCCGCGCGGGTCCCCGGCGCGAGCGCCAGATCATGAACGCGCACGCGGCCCGTGCGGGATACCGCGATCGACTCGTCGGCGAGCGAGCCGTGAACGAGCTCCGCGAGCGCGCCTTGCACGCCCGCGATCAGGTTGCCGGTGGCGCGCGTCCCGAGCCCGCCACTGCTCGACTGGCGCTTCTTCAGGAGCAGATCACGGACGAGCGAGCCTTCGACCTCCTCCGTCGCGATCCAGAGGAAGTCGCCGGTCAGGCCGGCCGCGATCGTGTGGACGAGGTGCTTGTGCTCGGGGAGCGCGGCCGCCGCGCGCGTGCCCGCGATGATCTGGTCGCGAATCGCAGCGTCCGCGGCGATCCGCGCGTGGATCACGTACACCGTGGCGCGGCCCTTGGGCCCGTCGGCCTGGTACGCGTCCGCGATCCGCAGCGGCCACAGTGGGGAACCGAGGCGATAATCGCCGAGCTGGAAGCCCGGGCCCAAGCGCGCCGCGTGGCTACCGGAGGTGGTCCCGACCATGACGGAGGAGAATAGAGTTCCCGTGCCGCGGATTCAATCGGCGGGGCAGCCTGCAGTGCGTGCCCGCGCCGCCGCCCTGGCGTTGCGTGCGAGCTTGCGCAGGTAGGCACACCCGCGGTCGAGATCGCCCGTCGCGACGAGCGCGTCGCCGAGCAGGTAGCGCGCGCGTGGACTTCGGGGGTCGGCCCGCAGGGCGAGATCGGCCTCGGCGAGCTGGCGGAGGCGATTGCCAGCCGCCGCCGCGGCCTCCGCGGCCTGCAGGTGCGGATTCGGCGCGGAGGGGTGGGTGACTGCCGTCACGGGACGAGCCACCGGGTGGGACCGGTCGGGAGGCGGTACCGGCGACCGGCGTGTGCTCGCGACCACGATCGGCGCGCCGCGCGCGAGCGCCGCGTCACCCGGGGGCTCCGCGGTGCCTGCGTCGTGGTGTGCGGCCTCGTCATCCGCGGCACGGGGCGCGGCCGCGAGCGGCGACGCCGCGACGACTCCCCCCGCCTCGCGCGCCGCGGCGGCCGTGCGTGCGCCGGACGAGGAGGAGCGCCCGGCGATCAGCGCCACGGCGACGACCGCCACGGCGACGAGCGCGGCGGCAGCGATCACGCGCCGGCGTCGGCGGTGGTGGGCGGCGGGCAGGGCAGAGCTCGAGTCCGGCGCGTCCCCAGCCTCGCGTGGGGCCTGGGGGTCGAGCGTCGCCGCGTGCGGATCGCTCAGGCGCGGCTCGCCGCCAGCGTCCCGCGGATCGACCGTGGCGGCGCCGGGACCAGGCCGCTCGTCACCGCTCGGTGGGCTGAGTCGGGCCACGTAGCTCGACGCGGAGACGGCGCGATGCACCGCGGCCCTCGCCCCTACCGGCGCGGCCCCGGGCGCGCGCGCGAGCGTGGGCTCGAGCGCCGCGAACATGGCATCCAGCGCCTCCGCGGTCGCCGGTCGCTCGTCGCGCGATTTGGCGAGGCAATGCTGCAGCAGCCGGTCGAGCTCCGGGTAGGCCGCGAGATCGGGCACGAGCGCCGCGAGGTGCGGAGCGGGAGTCCGCACGTGGTGCACGAGCCAGTCGAAGGCCGTGATCCCCTCGAACATCCCGGCGCCCGTCAGCATCGTGACCACCGTGGCCGCGAGGGCATACAGATCGCTGCGACCATCGAGCGGTGAGCCGACGGCCTGCTCCGGCGACATGAACTCCGGCGTGCCGAACACCATCCCCTGCTGCGTGAGCGCGAGCGCCGAGAGGCCCGAGGCGAGCTGTCCGTCCATGACCTTCGCGACGCCGAAGTCGAGAACCTTGGTGTAGTCGAGATCGGCGCCGACGCGCATCAGCAACAAGTTGTCGGGCTTGATGTCGCGATGCACGAGCCCGCGTCGATGGGCAGCGCCGAGCGCGTGCAGCGCCTGCCGCGCGATGTGGACGGCCCGCGCTGGGGTGAACGCGCCATCGATCTCGAGCTCCTGCTGCACGGTTCGCCCGTCGAGATACTCGAGCACCATGTAGAACTCGGGCGCGCCCGCGAGCGCGGGGGTCACGCCGAAGTCGAGGACCTTGACCGCGTGCGGAGACTCGACCTTCATCGTGCTCCGCGCCTCGCGCGCGAAGCGCTGCTGCTGCGTGGCGTCGCTCGTGAGGTGCGGCTTGAGCAGCTTGACCGCGACCTTGCGGTCCATCGCGAGGTGGGTCGCGCGGAACACCGCGCCCATGCCGCCCTCGCCGAGGACGGCGTCCAGTCGGTACCGCTCGTCGAGCGTGATGCCCACGAGCCCCTCCGCAAAGCTCACGACGGTGCAGCCCGCCGCGCTAGCAGGGTGAATGGCGTAGCCATTCGGGACCCCCTTGTGCCGGGCGAACCGCGCAAGGCGCGCCCGGCCTAGAGCCGCATGCCGTTCTTGATGCGGAACGACAGCCAGTCCCACCCGAGGAACGCTGCGCCGGCGAGCCCGAGCACGCCGACGATCGGGTTCATGACCAGGAGTGCGACGGCACCGCCCCCGGCGACCACCGCAAGGGCGCCCTTGCGTTTCGCGACGCCCTTGTTGCGCTGCACGAGCGAGGTACCCACACCGTCAGGCTGCACCATGCCCCTGCACCTGTCAAAGCATCGCGCGGTCCCCCGGACACGGTGACCGCGGCCCTGGTGACACACCGCGGCGACCGGACCGCCTCCGGCGCGTGCACACCGGACTCGAAAGTGGCCCTGCGGATGCACCTCCTGCTCGTGCAGAACTGCTGCATCGCGAACGTCCCATGATACCTAGGGAAGTGGGGTCAACATGAGCTCGACACAAGCAGGTGGTGGTTCTCGGCAGCGGCGTCCCTCGTCGGCGGGAGCGACCCGCGTCGCCCCGCGCGGCGGGGTGCTGCTGGGGCTCGCCGGCGGCATGCTCGTCGTCGCGGGCGGGTTGACGGCCGGCTACTTCGTCCTCGGGGCGAAGTCGGTCGCGAACGCGGCCACGGTCCCCGCCGCCAAGGCCGCGGACCGGGCCAAGCCCGCTTCCAGGGGCGCGGTGCCGAAGGATCTCGCGGGGATTCTCGCGCGCGACGTCGAGCTCTCGGCGAGCGGCGTGAAGACGCACCTGACGTGGGCCGAGCTCGGCTTCGAGATCGATCCCGACGAAGCGGCGCGGGTCGGCGCGAACGCAGATCTGCCCGCGCTCGCGGTCACGGGCTCGTTACCGATCCGCATGAATCGCGAGGCCGCCGTGAAGGCGCTGCTCGCGCTCAAGAGCAAGGTCGACCGCTCGGCGACGAGCGCGTACCTCGATCTGGAGGCGCGCGAGATCCACGCGGATAGCGCGGGACACGGTCTCGACGTCTGGGGCTCGCTGCCGAGCCTCGCCGCCGCCGGGCGCCAGGCCGCCCCGACGCTCGCGCTCGCCACGATCGCGGTCCCCGCGGCCGTCACGACCAAGAACCTCGGCATCGAGGACATCTCGCACGTGCTCGGCCACTACGAGACGAAGTTCTCCGTGGGTGACAAGGATCGCAACTTCAACCTCAAGCTCGCCGCCAGCAAGCTGAACGGGGCCGTGCTGCCGCCGCACGTCACGTGGTCGTTCAACGACACCGTCGGCGAGCGCAGCCAGCGCATGGGCTACAAGATCGCGCACGTGATCACGGCCGGCGAGATGGTCGACGGGCTCGCGGGCGGCACGTGTCAGATCTCGACGACGCTGTTCGGCGCGGCGTTCTTCGGTGGGCTCGACATCGTGAAGACCACGAATCACTCGCGGCCGAGCGCGTACACGCCGCTCGCGTTCGACGCGACGGTGGTGTGGCCCGACACGGATCTGAAGCTGATGAACCCGTACGACTTCCCGGTCGCGATCCGCTACGTCGTCACGAACGGCGAGGCGAAGGTCGAGGTGCTCGGCAAGCAGCGCCCGTGGGACAAGATCGTGTTCGAGCGCAAGGTGCTCGAAGAGACGCCGTTCACGTCCGAGGAGCGCCTCGACGACACGATGCCGATGGACCAGACGCAGAACGACCAGGAGGGCTTCCCTGGCTATCGCCTGCAGCGCACGCGCCGCTTCATCAAGAACGGCGAGACCGTCCGCACGAACAAGTGGACCGTCGAGTACAAGCCCGTCACCGAGTACGTGCGCCGCGGCACGAACCCCGATCCGCTCGCGAAGATGCCGCCCGCGAAGGAGCCGCACACCCCGCCCGCCGTGAAGGACGACAACTTCACTCTCTCTCAGTAGGCGTCACGACCCGCTGCGGCCCGCTCCGACGAGCCGCGCTCGCGGCAGGAGGATGCGAGGGGGCGCTACGACCCGTAGGGGTCGGCGACCTCGGCCGGCGTCGCGGTGGCGTCGGGCGGCATCTGCGCCGTCCCGCCGTTCGCATTCTTCGTCTGTCCACTCGCGCTCGTCTGCTGGCCCTTGAGCGTCACCGTCTGCGCGCCCAGCCGCATGTTGCCGCCGGCGTGGAGCTCGACCGACTGCTTCGCCTCGAGCTTCATGTCCTTCGCGACGATCGTCATGTCACCCTTCGGGCTCTGGAAGCAGACGTCACCCTCGAGCGCCTCGATGATGATCTTGTTCTTGTCGGCGTCGATCGTGATCTTGCCCTTGCCTTTGCCGTCCTCGATCACGATCAGCTTCTTCTCGTCGTCGAACGTGATCTTCGAGCCCTGACGGCTCTTGATCACCCGCTTGGGATTGCTCCCGGAATTCTTCTCCGGCGGCTTGTCGACGCCGCCCCACAGCGCGCCGACCACGACCGGTCGCTGCATGTCGCCGTGCTCGTACATCACGAGGACCTCGTCGTTCACCTCGGGGATGAAGAACCAGCCGCGGTTCTTGCCCGCGCCGAGCATGATGATCGGGGCCCAGTGGCTCGAGTCCGACTCCGACAGGATCGGGACCTTCACCTTCACGCGGCCGAGCTTCTCGGGGTCCTTGTTGTCGGTGACGACCGCCACGACCGGCTCGTAGACCTTCTGGCCTTCCTTTTCCGCCTGATGGATCTGGGCGGAGAAGACGCCTTCGAGGTTGTAGACCGGACCCGGCATGAGCGTGAGTCTACTACGGTGTGGGAGCCGGCTGGCTTCCCATCGGAAGCCGCCCGAGCACCAGCGTGGTGCTCTCGGCCGGCAGGACGACCACCAGGCCCACCCCGATCTCGGGCACGGCCCAGGCCGGGACGGCCACCGGGAAGCGCTCGCGGATGGTCTGCCCCGCTTCCCAGTGGTCGGAGCCGTACGCGCCGTCCGCGGTGACCCGCAGCGCGCTGCGCAGCGCCGTCATGGGGATCTGGGCCGCCGACGCGGGCAGCTCGGCACCGGCCGGCAGCGGCCACACGACGAGCTGGAGCTTCGCCGCGCCGGCGGTGGGATGGCTGGCGCGCAGATAGACGTGGACGTCGGCTTTCGCGTTGTCGGCGAGGTGCTCGCCCGCGGCGATGCCGAGCCCCAGGACGGTGACGTTGCCACCCTCGAAGGTCGCGCCGGAGGTGACGACCGCGGGCGCGGCCGCGCCCTTCAGGATCACGTCCGCCACCTGCCGGTACGCCTGGTTGAACAGCGGGTCGCGCGCGTACAGGACGCGCTGCATCCACGCATCCAGCGCACCGCGCATGGTCGCGAGCGCGGGCGGCGCCGAGGGTGCGAGGTTGACCTTCTCCCACGAGTCCGCGGTGAGATCGAACAGCTCGGTGAGATTCGAGCTCAGGTAATAGATGAGCTTCCAGCGCTCGGAGATCGCGGCGCGCTGCTTGCCAGGTGCGTTGGTCTCGGCGAACACGATGCGATCGCGATCCTCCTTGCCGTAGAAGAGCTGCGGCACGAGGCTGCGGCCCTCGAACGAGAGGTCGTGCACGTCGATGCCGCACAGATCGGCGATCGTCGGCACGATGTCGAGGTTCGTGACGGCGCCGTGCACGAGCCGCGGCTTGTTGTTCGGAATGTAGATGATCAGCGGCACGTGCAGGAGCTCGCGGTAGAGCGCGGTGCCGTGGGTCCCCACGGGGACGGTGTGCTCGCCCATGCTGTCGCCGTGATCGGACGTGATGACGATGATCGTGTGATCGTTCGACGGGAGGCGCTGCAGCTCGTCGAGCAGCCGCCCCACCTGCTGGTCCGTCCAGCGCAGCTCCGAGTCGTAGAGGTCGGGCTCGGAGGTCCCCCAGTCGACGACGTCGGGATGCGCGACGTAGCGACCGTGCGGATCGATGTAGTGCGCCCACATGAACCACTTCTGGGACTGGTGGCGCGAGACCCACGCGAGCACGTGATCGGTGACCTTGTCCGCGGCCACGCGATACGGGTCGGCGGTCTTGCCGATCGAGTTGTCGTAGTCGTCGACCCCCTGGTCGAGCCCCCAGTCATTCCACCACTCGTGCGAGGCGACCACGCCGGTCGCGTAGCCCTTGCGCTTCATGATCTCGGGGAGCGTGGTGTTCTCCAGCATGATCTTCGGCGGGGTACCCGCGGGCATGTGCTCGTCGAGGGCGATGCCGGAATGGAAATACTTCGACGTGAGGATCGCGGGGATCGAGGCCATCGTGCCCGCGGCGGGCGCGTTCGCGAATAGGAACGAGGTCGACCGCGCCACCAGCTCGGCGAGACGCGGGGTGGTGTCGCGATGTTTCGGCAAGTCCTTCGAGCCACCGAACGTGGTGCTGTCGTAGCGCACGGTGTCGATGGTGATGAACAGGACGTTCCAGTCCTGCTTGAACGCGGCGGGGACGGGGAGGGCCGGACCGGTGGGCGCGGCGATGTCGGCGAGCGAGAAATCGGTGCCGTCGCAGTTCTGATCGATGCCGTCGCTCGGGATGTCGTTGGCGCCTGGGTGAATCGATGCGGTGAGCGGCCCGCAGTCGGCTTCGCCGAGGAGCGATCCGAAGCCGTCGCGGTCGAAGTCGTTCGTGGTGCGAACGAGCGCGACGAGCCGGTCCAGCGCGGGTGACGCGGTGATCGCGGTGTACTTCGTCTCGAGGTTGGCGCCCCACCACACGAGCGTGGCGACGATGACGACGAGCGCGGAGGCGGCCAGCACGAGGGCTCGCCGACGGCGCTGCGGGGTGAGGTGCACCGGGTCGGGGCGGCGTCGCGCGTGACGGAGGAGGCCGAGCCCGCACCCCGCAGCGATCGCCATCGCGCTGATGGTGAGGCGCACGGGCAAGACCGAGCGGCTCTGCGGCACGTACCGCCACGCGACGGCGAGGATCGCGACGGTGACGGCTGCGACCGCGAACCCCGCGGCGCGCCAGCGCGCGAGCGGGTTCACCGCAGCGATCGCGCGCCCTTCGAGCAGGCCGGCGAGCGCGAGCGCAGCACCGCGGAGCGCGGCGTGGATCGCGCGGTGGAGGGGGTACGCGAGCGCGACGACGCCGAGCCCCAGCGCGGCGACCAAGAGGGCGGTGAGCTGCGGTTCCTTGTAGTGCGTGAACGCGTAGAGCGCGCCGCGCTGGAGCACCGCCGCGAGCGGGAGCGCGGTGGCACCCACCGCCCACAGGCGCGGTACGCCGCGGCGGACGCCGGCGTCCAGGGGCGCGAGAGCAAACAGGCCCGGGCGGTCGGGTTGACCGGGCTCGACGCGCGTCCTGACGAGGCGCACGCCGACCACGAGCGCGACCAGAGCCGCGACGAGCACCACCCACAGCCACGCCGCGAGCGTGGCGACGAGCGCGACGAGCCGCAGCTTGCTCGCGAGCGAGATGTGCCCTGCGTATGCCCAGAGCGTCGCCACGTATTCGACGATCGCGAAACTAGCCGCGCCACCCGACGCCATCGCGATCGCGCGTCCGATGTCGACGCGGAGCGCCGCCGCCAGCCCGCCGCGCACGCGGGGCCCGCCCGACCCGGCTCCGGGCGAGGGACCCGCCGGGGAGGGCACGGCGGGCTCCGGGGCGGGCG
>JAYSYE010000391.1:0-4427 GCA_043716635.1 Deltaproteobacteria bacterium
ACGGTGGGCCGCTTCGCGGGCGTCGGGCTCGAGCTGTGCGAGCCGCTGCGGCCCGCGGACCGTCAGTTCGCCGAGGTCGTCGCGCGGCTGGTCGCGGGATGCGCGGAGCGCGTGCCGACCGTGATTCGCCGCATCGTGGTCGCCGACGCGGAGACGCGCCTCCTCGAGCGGCTGTCGACGGCCCTGGGCGAGGCGGGGTTCGCGGTCGCGACCGCCACCAACGGGATGGAGGCGCTCTCCGCGTGCATGCGTCAGGTGCCCGATCTCGTGCTGCTCGCGCGCGATCTGCCCGTGGTCGACGGGTTTCGCGCGCTGGCGGAGATCCAGCGGCACCCGCGCCTCGCCGGCGTGCCGGTGATCATCACCTCGGACGACCCGAACGATCTCGTCGCCGCGTTCGAGCTCGGGGCGATGGACTTCATCGCGCGGCCGTTCTCGTCGATCGAGGTCGTGCTGCGCGCCCGGCGACTGGCCCACGTGGTGGCCGCCGGGTCGTTCCTCGACATGGACGCGCCCGACACGGTGGTCACGGCGATCACGGACGCCGAGGTGACGGCGCCGTACGCGACGATCGACGTCTCCGACGACGGCGCCGACCACGGCTCCGAGGAGCTCGTCGCGGCGCGCACGGTGACCGGCTCGGTGGTGACCCGGCTCGGCTCCGAAGGCACCGCGGTGAGCCCGGTCGTCGAGCCGTGGCAGCCCGGTCGGGAGCGCGTGATGCTGCGCGGGTCACTCGCGGACCTCCAGCTCCCGTCGCTGTTCGGGCTGATCGAGCAGGAGCGCAAGAGCGGGCGCCTCGCGCTCGTGAGGGGCCGCGACACGGCGTCGGTCGAGGTCCTGGATGGCCGCATCGTGCGCGCGTCGCACTCCTCGGTCCCGGGCGATACGCGCACGGTGATGATGACGCTGCTCGACTGGACCGACGGGGAGTTCACGCTCGCGGCGGCGACGCCGGAGCCGTCGAGCCGGCCCGCGCTCGCGCTGACGCATCTGCTGCTCGAGCACGCGCGCGTTCGCGACGAGGAAGCGCACGCGCAGCAGGCGCCGCGTTCGGTCGCGTCAGCGTAGCGCGCGCGCGAGCGTGTCGAGGGCGGCCCGCACCCGGGGCGACGGCGCGACGAGGTAGGAATCGGCGAGCGCGACCACGCGGTGCGTGGTCACGGCGGGCACGGCGAGCGCGCTCCACGACGCGATCTCGGTACGCCCGGGGTACGAGAGATCGAGGATCACGTCGGGCTGACCGCGCAGCACCTCCTCGAGTGAGATCTTCGGGTAGCGCACGACCGACGCCGACAGCACGTTGTCGCCGCCGACGACCGCGAGGAGCTCGTCGACCCAGCTGCCGGGCCCGACCGCGACCAGGTTGCCGAGCCCGCCCGCCTCGCGATCGATCACGGCGAGGACCCGGGGATGGTGCGCGGGGCGCTGCGCGGCAGCCGCGTCGAGCGCGGCGTCGATGTCGGCGATCACGCGGTCCGCCTCGGCGGTACGGCCGAGCGCTCCACCGACGGCGCGCAGCGCGGCCTTCACGTCGGGCAGGTCGTGCACGGCGCACTCGATCGTGGTGATGCCCGCGTCGTGCAGCGCGCCCGCCGTCTGGCCGTGAACGTCGTCGACGATGACGAGCGTGGGATGGAGCGTCACGATCGTCTCGAGGTTGGGCGCCAGGAAGCTGCCGACCTTGGGCAGCGTCGCGACCGCGGGCGGGTACGTCGAGTAGTCGTCGACGCCCACCAGCTCGCCGGCGGCGCCCAGCGCGGCCACGACCTCGGTGGCGCTGGGGGTGAGGGAGACGATGCGCGCCGGCAGGGCCGTGGCCGCCGAGCCCGCCCCGGAGCCGGCCGCGGGGCCCGGGGCCGCACCGACGGGCTCGCGCCTGCACGCGGGACCGCCCAGCGCCACGATGGCCAGGAGGCCGGCGCAGACCGCGTCCGCGAGTCGGTTGCGCTGCGTCGACCTCGCCATCTCAGGCACACCTAACACGGCGTGAGCGATCCCGGGATCGCCCCCGGAGTTGCTCTCGAATCGCGTTCGAAATCGAGGCGCCGATCCCCGCCGAAACGCTCCCTTTGAACCCACTCCGGACCGGTGCGCAAACTTTTTCCAGACGAGATCTGCCCCTTACGCAGTGCGTCGAACCGAGCGTTTTCCACAGCCCACAGGGTTATCCACACGGTTGTCTAACGCGTTGGATCTGCGCCCGAAACCTCGGGCTGCCCATGCCTGCTTCACGCTCAATCCACAGGTACTCCACCGTGCTATCGTACCCGCTCGTACACTAGCGGTAGTGGTAGCTCCCGGTTCGTACCCCAAATCTGTGGCGTCTTTTCTTGCCCAGCCGTTCGTGGCCGCGTTACATGACGCCTCCGCCGGCACCGCCTCGGCTCTCGCGTTCCCGTCGTTCGCTGCTTCGCCAAGTCTCGCTTCGCTTCCTCGTCCGCCGGTCTTTGCGCAGTACCCGTTGCAGTCCACGCACAGGGCCGGTCAGCCCAGTGCCGGGCCTGACGCTGGTGTGCGTGCCATCGGTATGCCCGCGCTCCGAGCGCGGTTCCCCGCTCCGTCATCCACGCCGTTCGAACCGTCACAGGAGAGTCCATGATCGAGAAGTCCGTCGCCGCTGCGCAGTCGAAGCCGTCGTCGAAGAAGGAGAAGCAGCCGGTGCAGAGCCGCGTCATCAAGGACCAGCGCCCGGGCCTCACCTTCGAACGCGGTTTCACCCGTGCGGGCGTCGATCCCTTCGACACGGTCGAGTGGGAGCTGCGCGACGCCGTGATCTCCGGCGCGGACGGCAAGATCTTCTTCGAGCAGCGCGGCGTCGAGTTCCCGAAGTCGTGGTCGCAGACGGCAACGAACGTCGTGGTGCAAAAGTACTTCCGCGGCACGCTCGGCACGCCGCAGCGCGAGCACTCGGTGCGTCAGATGATCGCGCGCGTCGCCGACACGATCTACGCGTGGGGCAAGGCGGACGGCTACTTCAAGTCGGATCAGGACTCGTGGGCGTTCCGCGACGATCTGGTCCACCTCCTCCTCCACCAGAAGATGGCGTTCAACTCGCCCGTCTGGTTCAACGTGGGCGTCGAGGAGCACCCGCAATGCTCGGCGTGCTTCATCAACTCCGTCGATGATTCGATGGCGTCGATCCTCGGGCTCGCGAAGACCGAAGGCATGCTGTTCAAGTACGGGTCGGGCACGGGCTCGAACCTGTCGTCGCTACGCAGCTCGCGTGAGCACCTGAACGGCGGCGGCACGGCGTCGGGCCCGGTGTCGTTCATGCGCGGCTTCGATGCGTTCGCGGGCGCCATCAAGAGCGGCGGCAAGACGCGCCGCGCGGCGAAGATGGTGATCCTGAACGTCGACCACCCGGACGTGGTGGACTTCATCGACTGCAAGCAGATCGAGGAGCGCAAGGCGTGGGCGCTGATCGACGCCGGCTACGATGGCGGGTTCAACGTCGTCGGCGGCGCGTACGACTCGGTCAACTACCAGAACGCGAACCACTCGGTCCGCGTCAACGACGAGTTCATGAACGCGGTGCAGCGCGACGGCGAGTGGCACACGCGCGCGGTCACCGATGGGCGCAAGCTCGAATCGCACCGCGCGCGTGACGTCATGCGCAAGATGGCGCATGCCGCGTGGGTCTGCGGCGATCCCGGCATCCAGTACGACACGACGATCAACGACTGGCACCCGTGCATCAACACGGGCCGGATCAACGCGTCGAACCCGTGCAGCGAGTACATGTTCCTCGACGACAGCGCGTGCAACCTGGCCTCGCTGAACCTGAGGGCCTTCCAGCGGCCCGAGGGCGGCGAGGGGGCAGGCGATCTCGATGTCGACGCGTTCCGCCGAGCGTGCGCGACCACGGTCACCGCGATGGAGATCATCGTCGACAACTCGGCCTACCCGACCGATCAGATCGCGCAGAACAGCTACAAGTTCCGCCCGCTCGGTCTTGGCTTCGCGAACCTCGGCGCGCTGCTGATGACGCGCTCGCTGCCGTACGACAGCGAGCCGGGGCGCGCGTATGCCGCGGCGATCACCGCCGTGATGTGCGGCGAGGCATACCGCCAGTCGGCGCGGATCTCGGCCGATGCGACCGGACCGTTCGCCGGCTACGAGGTCAACGAGACGCCGTTCCTGAAGGTGATGCGCAAGCACCGCCAGAGCGTCGAGCGCATCGATAGCGCGTTCGTGCCGTACGACCTGATGCAGGCCGCGCGCGAGGCCTGGGACGACGCGATCGAGCTCGGCACCAAGTACGGCTTCCGCAACGGCCAGACCACGGTGCTCGCGCCGACGGGGACCATCGCGTTCCTGATGGATTGCGACACCACGGGCGTCGAGCCCGACATCGCGATCGTGAAGTACAAGCGCCTCGTCGGCGGCGGGCTGCTGAAGATCGTCAACCAGACGGTGCCGCTGGC
>JAYSYE010000392.1:0-13341 GCA_043716635.1 Deltaproteobacteria bacterium
CGCCACGCGAGCGCGCGCACCACGGAGCTCGTGCTGATCGGCCGCCGCCACCTCCGCAGCAACAACTCGTGGATGCACAACAGCGAGCGGCTCGTGAAGGGCCCCACCCGCTGCACGGTGCTGATGCACCCCGACGACGCCGCGGCGCGCGGGCTCGCGGAGGGCGTGCAAGCGCGCGTCTCGACGTCCACCGGCGCGATCGAGGTGCCCGTGGAGATCACCGACGCCATGATGCCCGGCGTGGTGTCGATCCCGCACGGGTGGGGCCATGGCCGCGCCGGCACGCGGCTCCGGGTGGCTGCGAAGGTCGCCGGCGCGAGCGTGAACGACATCACCGACCCCGCGGCGATGGACGCCCTGACCGGAACCGCGGCGCTGACGGGCCAACGCGTCGAAGTCGTGCTCGCATGAGTGACGTGACGCAGCCGCCCGACCTCGCGTCGCCCACCTCCGTGCCGCCCCCGATGACGGAGGCCGAGCTCGAGGCGGTCCGCAGCCCCGCGCTGTTCGCGAAGCTCGGCATGGAGAAGCTCACCGCGGTGATGACGGACTTCTACGACCGGCTGTTTCGCGACGTGATGATCGGCTTCATGTTCCAGGGCAAGGACAAGGCGCACCTGATCGCGCGCGAGACCGAGCTGACCGCGAAGATGCTCGGCGCGCCGGGCGTGACCTACACCGGCCGGCCGATGCGGACCGCGCACGGCAGCCACACGATCTTCGGCGGCCACTTCGAGCGTCGGCTCGAGGTCCTGCGGCAGGTGCTGGCCGCGCACGCCGTGGATCCGGACGTGGTCCGCGTCTGGATCGACCACACGCAGCTCCTGCGCCACACGGTGACGCGCGACACGGGCTCGGAGTGCAAGGACACGAACGAGGGCCGCCCGAAGCTCGATCTGGCGGCTCCGGCGCCCTCGCCGGACGCGCTCGTGAAGCTCAAACGTCGCAGTTGAAACGCAGTCCTTGGCCGGACCCTCCGGTCGTGATATCCGTGAAGCACGATGTGGTACCTGGGAACCGTCCCGCACCAGCCTGACGTCTAGAGCACGCGCTTCGCGTCTGCTCTATTGACTCCGGTCACGCGCTCGTCGCCTGGCCGTGACTGCCGGCTCTACCTGCGAGGACTCATGGAAACCCTGTTGAAAGTGATCGGCCGCGATGTCGCCGCCGTCCCCGAGGCGATCAAGCACATCAAGGCAACCGTCGATCCGTCGACGCTGCACCACCGCCAGCTGCTGGACGGTACGTTCTGGCAGAAGATCCCGGCGTACCGCACGGTCGACGAGGCCACGTTCCTCGACCACACGTGGCAGGCGAAGAACACGATCACGAGCCCTGCGAAGCTCCTGTCCACGGTGCAGAATCTCGTGCCGCAGAGCTTCTACGACGATGTCACCGAGGGCTTCCGCCACTCGCCGATGTCGATCCGCGTGTCGCCGTACCTGCTGTCGCTGATCGACTGGGCGGATCCGTATAACGATCCGCTGCGCCGCCAGTTCGTGCCGGTCGCTTCGCGGCTGCTGCCCGACCACCCGAAGCTCACGCTCGACTCGCTCCACGAGCAGGCCGATGCGCCGGTGCCGGGGCTCACGCACCGCTACCCCGACAAGGCGCTGTTCCTCGCGCTCGACACGTGCCCCGTCTACTGCCGGTTCTGCACGCGCAGCTACGCGGTCGGCGTGGATACCGACGAGGTCGAGAAGGTGTCGCTGAAGGCGACGGAGGAGCGCTGGGAGCGCGCGTTCCGGTACATCTCGGAGCGGCCCGAGCTCGAGGACATCGTCGTGTCCGGTGGGGACAGCTACCAGCTCAAGGCGCGCCAGATCACGCTGATCGGCAATCGTCTCCTCGAGATGCCGAACATTCGCCGCATCCGGTTCGCGACCAAGGGTCCCGCCGTGATGCCGATGAAGCTCATCACGGACCACGAGTGGGTCGATGCGCTCGCGTCGGTGGTCGAGCGCGGTCGCAAGCTCCACAAGGAAGTGGTGATGCACACCCACTTCAACCACCCGAACGAGATCACGGCGATCACGAAGCGCGCCCTCGACGGCGTGTTCGAGCGCGGCATCATCGTCCGCAACCAGTGCGTCCTGCAGCGCGGCGTGAACGACAGCATCGCGACGATGCAGCTGCTCGTGAAGCGCCTCGGCCACTGCCAGGTGCACCCGTACTACGTCTACGTGCACGACCTCGTGAAGGGCGTCGAGGACCTGCGCACCACGCTGCAGACGGCGCTCGACATCGAGAAGGCCGTGCGCGGCACGACGGCCGGCTTTCACACGCCCACGTTCGTCGTCGATGCCCCCGGTGGCGGCGGCAAGCGCGTCGCGCACAGCTACGAGCACTACGATCGCACCACGGGCGTCTCCGTGTTCGCAGCGCCGTCGGTGAAGCCCGGATTCTTCATCTACTTCGATCCCGTCGACCAGCTCTCCGAGGAGGTCCAGGCCCGCTGGAAGATCCCCGGCGAGCAGGACAAGATGGTCGCGGACGCGATCGCCGCCGCCCAGGCCGCCCAGGCCGACTCCGCGCGCGCGTCGTCCGTTCGGTAGCCCCCCGCGCCCACCAGGTTCGAGCCTACGGCGCGGGGATGCGGCACTCGCCGCGGTCGGCAAAGCAGCGACCCCCGACGCAATAGCCGTCGCACTGCGCATCGGCCGTGCAGGTCGGGCGCGCGCACGTCCCCGCGGTGCACGCGAATGGAGCGGGGCAGGGCGCGGTCGCATCGCACGCGCGCGCGCGGCACCGCGCGGTCGCGACGTCGCAGGTCTCGGCGTCCCCGCACTGCGAGTCGTCGGTGCAGCCCGCGACGCACGCGAGCGCGCCGGTGCACGAGCACGCGATCGGCGAGCAGATCATGCCGGTGGTACCGCCACCGCAGCTCCCGTCGGTCGCGCACGAGCTCGCCGTCGGATTGCACGCACCGCAATTGGGCCCCGCATCGGGCGCCGTGCACGCCGCGCCGCCGGATTCGCACGCCAGCTCCGACGAGCAGCAGCTGCCGCTCGGGCAGCCGAGCGCGGGGCACGACGCCGGGGTCTCGCCCGCGTCGAGGCAGCCGCGGTACTGCTCGGCGCAGCCGCACCCGGCACAGACGTCGGGCACGCAGCCGGCTGCGGTTCGACACGCGCCGAATGCGAGGCCATGGCAGGACCCGCCGCCATCCCCGGCCAGGTCGTCGGTCGCGGTGCCGTGACCGCCGCACCCCACGGCGACAGCGACGAGGCCAGCGAGCCAGCAGCCGATGAAACGTGCGGCGAGAGAACCTGAATGGGTCATGCGAGACGAGGAGGTTACAGCGAATGCGACCCGGTGATCGATTCGCGATCTCGCAGCGACCTTACTTCGCTACGAGCAGCTGCCGCCGGAGCAGGACTTCGTGCAGCCGCTCGCGCACTTCTGCGGGCACTTGCCGCCGGCGCAATCGAACGTGCAGGTGGCCTTGGCGGCGCAGGTCTGCGTGCACGCCGCCCCGGTGCAGGACGCGGTGCAGATCGATCCGAGGCCGCACGACTGGGCGCAGCTCCCGCCCGTGCACGAGAACGTGCACAGCTGACCGGCGGCGCAGGTCTGGTCGCACTTGCCGGCCGCGCAGTTCTTGGCGACAGGCATCGGGCGCGCGCCCGCCTTGGCGCCGCCCGCCACGGTGGTCGTGACCGTCGTGCCGCCCGCGGGCCCGGTCGTGCCGACATCGACGGCGACGGCGACGTTCGCGCTGCCGGAGTCCACCGCGCCCGACCCGTCTGCCATCGCTGGCGCGTCGACATCGCCGGCGGCATCGACAGTGGCCACGACCACGACGGGCTCTCCCACATGTGCCGTCCCGCCGCTGCCACTGGTCGCCACGTCCGCGCCCGGAGTGACCACGGTCGTGCCGCCTCCGCCCGTGGTCACGACCGTGCCGGGGGGCTTCACCTCGCCGTTCGGACCCGTGGTCACGTGGACATCCACGGCCGTGACATCCGAGCCCGAGGGCTTGCTCTGCTTGCAGGCCACGAGCGCCAGCGCGATTCCCGCACACCCCAACCATCGATTCGTCATGGCGCGCACGGTATCCCGCTCTCGTGCGGAGGAGGCGCGTCGAGCCCGCCGCACGGGAGCGCCCGCTGAATTTTCGTGCCCTCGTTGCGAGCACCCTCGAATTTCTGGCGCGCTAGCACCGCTGTTTCGACCACTTGCACGATCGACGACAGCGGCACGAGCCGTGAACAGGGAGCTGGCCATGATGAATTCTCGCCTCGCCTCGCTTCTCCTCGCCGGCGCATGCGCCGCGCTCGTCGGTGCATCCGGGTGCACGTCGTCGAATACTCCGACGCCCGCGCACGGCCGCCTCCTGTCCGACCTCGACGGCGACGGCCTCTTTGCTTCCCCGGAGTGCGACGACCCGCGGCCGGTGATCGACTGCGGCGGACCCGGTTCCGACGGCCATGTCGAGCCGGGCGATGATGGCAACACGCCCGGTACGAACACCGGTTGCACCGTGGTCCCGGGTCCCGATGGTTGCGTGTTCCTCGAGGTGACTGGCGGCAGCGTTCCTCCGGGCGGTCCCGACGCGTCCACGGGCAACGGCTCGGGCGGTGGCACGGGATCCGATGGCGGCACGAGCGGCGGCTCTGGCGCGGAGTGTTACCAGTGCCTCGACGAGAACATGCATCCGGTCGGCGAGCCGGTGTGCGCTCCGCCCAACCCGATCTCGTGCGAGGTGACCGGCTCGGCGGGCCCGACCGACCCGAACAGCCCGACCAACCCGACCAACCCGACCAACCCCAACGACCCGGGCTCCACGTGCTGGACCTGCACGGACGGCGAGACCACGTACACGGAGTGCTACACGCCGCCGACGTCCTGCGCGGTGGACGCGGACTGCGCCGAGGGCGAGACCTGCGTGACGCCGGAGGTCGGTTGCCCCGAAGGCGCCGACGTGTGCGCCCAGCCCGCGGTCGAGGGCTACTGCCTCCCGGCTGGTGGCGGCGGTGGCGGTGAGCCGACGCCGCCGCCCGTCCCGCAGCCGTTCTGATCCGGGCTCGTCGGGGCCCTCAGAATGGAACGAGGATTCCGAGGATGGCCGAGGTGTAGTGCGTGGCGCTCGCCGAGGCGTCCTTCACATCGCCATCGGCGACGTAGTGGTGCCGGGCCATGTAATACAGCCCGTACTTGCCCTTCGGGCTGAAGCCGATGATGGCGTCGGCACGAGTCCGCACCGCCGGGCCCGACCCTGGGTAGAGCCGCAGGGCGACCGCGTCGATCACGTTCGCGGCTCGGCGTGGGCTTCCACCACGATCCGAGGCGCGGAGCCGAGCACTACGCTGATGATCCCGAGCGCTATCGACGACCTGACCGTGAACATCCGGCCCGATGTATCGAGCTGATGAAGGACCGAGCGCTGGGCTACAGCAACGCGGCGGCCCAGGCGGTCTCATCGAAGCCGATGAGGGCATGAGTGCCGGTGAGGGCGAGCGGGCGCTTGACGAGCTTGCCGTCGGCGGCGAGCGCTGCGAGTGCCGCGGCGTCGCTCATCGCGGGTAGCTTCGACTTGAAGTCGCCGGCCCGGTAGGACTCGCCGGCCACGTTGAAGAGCCGCTTCACGGGCACGTCCGCCAGGTCCCGCACGCGGGCGAGCACGGTGCTGGACGGGGGCGCCTTCACGATGTCGATCGACTCGAACGCGATGCCCTTCGCGCGCAGCCACGCCAGGGCGCGCTTGCAGGTCGAGCAGCCTGGATACTGGTAGACGGTGAGCGCCACCCCGACGTTCTAGCGCGACCGCCGGGCTAACATCCGGCTCATGGGGCGAGCGCGGTCACCGCGCGACGGCATCGAGCGCGTGCCGTTCCGGCGGCCCGATGGCCGGCGACTCGCGTTCGAGTGCTTCCGGCTCTCCGAGCTGTTCGCGCGCTCCGACCGCGGCGAGCTCGGCGACAGCTTGACGCGCCCGGAGCGCACCGACTTCTACGTCGTGCTCGTCGGGATCCGCGGTGTCACCTCGATGCGCGTCGACTTCGCCGAGGTCCCGATCGGCGAGGGCCGCGTCACGATCACGGCGCCGGGTCGGGTCCGCCAGCTGACTCACCCGCGGGGGCGCGCCGACGCGTGGATGCTCATCTTCGAGCCCGAGTTCGTGGGCGACCTCGCGGCACGGTTGACCGTGCTGTCCGCGCGCTGGCCGGAGCCCGCCGTCGCGCTCCCGGCACCCGCCTCCGCGGAGGCGCATTCGCTCGCACAGGCGCTCGAGGTCGAGCACGCGCGCTCGCCGGATCCGCATCAACCCGAGCTGCTCTCCACGCTGCTGCGCGCGCTGCTGCTGATCGCCGAACGCGCACAGCACGCGTGGCCGGGCATCCCCGCCGCGACGCCGCTCGCGCGATTCTTCGCCACGCTGGAGCGCGACCATGCACGCACGCGCAGCGTCGCCCACTACGCGCGCGAGTCCGGGCTCTCGCCGCGCCGGCTCGGTGAGCTCGTGATTGCCGCGACCGGCATCTCGACGAAGGCGGTGATCGACGACCGCGTCGTCCTCGAGCTGAAGCGGCAGCTCGCGTACTCCGAGCTGTCCGTGAAGGAGCTCGCCGACCGCGTCGGGTTCGACGAGCCCACGAATCTGGTGAAGTTCTTCCGCCTCCACGCCCGCACCACGCCGGCCGCGTTCCGGGCGCGGTACCGCACGTTTTTACCATCCGGACGCCGGTCCTGACCCTCGCGGCCTGGCGCGGGGACGTCTAGGTTGGGCCCCATGACGAAGCTCGCCACCCTCTCGACCGCCGCCGTCCTCGCCACCACGCTCCTCGCCGCTCGCCCGGCGGGTGCGGTCCGTGCCGCGCCCCCTCCGGCTCCCGCGCTCACCACCACCGTATTCACGGCGAGTCCCGGCGGGTTCGGCGTCGACTCCACGCTGATCGCCGGGGAGCACGATGCGATCCTCGTGGATGCGCAGTTCAGCCTCGCCGAGGCGCACCGCCTCGTCGCGATGATCCTCGAGTCGAAGAAGACGCTGACGACCGTCTACATCACGCACTCGCACCCCGATCACTACTTCGGCCTCGCCGTGATCCAGGCGGCCTTCCCGAAGGCGAAGCTCGTCGCGCTGCCGCAGACGGTCGCGGACATCAAGAAGACATGGGCGGGCAAGGTGAAGCAATGGGCCCCGATGTTCGGTGTGCTGGTGCCGACGCGCCCCGTGCTGCCGACGGCGCTGAAGGGCACCACGCTCACGCTCGAGGGCGTGGACATCGAGGTCCACGGCACCGTGCAGGGCGACGATGCCCACAACTCGTACCTGTGGATCCCGTCGACGAAGACGATCATCGCGGGCGACGTGGTCTACAACGGCACGCACGTCTGGACAGCGGAGACGAACGCGGAATCGCGCAAGGCGTGGATGGCCACGCTCGATCAGCTCGCGGCGCTGAACGCCACCACCGTGATCGCGGGTCACAAGGACCCGAAGCAGCCGGACACGGCGGCCGCGATCAAGGGCACGAAGGACTACCTGATCGCGTTCGACGCCGCGGTGCTCGCGTCGAAGAGCTCCGCGGAGCTGCAGCAGAAGATCAAGGCCAAGTTTCCGACGCTCGCGCTCGAGCCCGTCCTGCAGATGGGTGCGGATGCGCAGTTCGTGCCGGCCGCTGCGAAGCCGAATTCGACGACCAAGTAGGTCGATCGCGCCCATGCTGGACAGGCGACCCGTGACGACCGACTGCGGCCACCTGCTGTGCGAGCTGATCGGCCGCTCCTGCAGTCTCGCCACCGGCAGATCGCGCGGGTGTCGGCCCAATGTCTCCTCGAAGATCGTCGCGCCCGAGGTCATCGAGGAGGTGCGGGCGCTCCTCGGACTGATCGATCCGGACGTGCGCGACGCCGCGGTGATCACCGCCGCCGGGCGGCTCGCCGCGATCCTCCGGCGCGAGGCGCGTGACGACCGACCGCTGCTCGCCTACTTCCGGATCGAGGAGCCAGAGCTGGTGCCAGCGCTCGCGCGACTCGTCACGCGATCATCGCGAACGTCTCCTGGTTGACGGCCATCAGGCCAGGGACGGATCGCGACGTCAGTCGCGATCAGTCGCGATCCGCCGGGTCGGCGTGGCGCCGGTCCACGAGCAGGCCGATCCGGCGTGCGAGCTCGTGGCGATCCTCGGCGCCAATCCACGGGATCGAGACCCGCGCGAGGTCGCGACCATCGGGCGCGGCGAATCGCACGTGGTCGCCACTGACCGTGATGCCGTAGCGCGACGTCACCGTGACCGTCACGGGTTGCTTGCCGTGGACGAGGATGCGGCCGTCGGCGAACACGTCCAGCGCGGGCCGAGTGCCGTTGCGTAGCAAGGCGCGCGCGTACACGACGTGGCGATCGCCGTGCTCGGCGACCAGCAGCTTGCCCAGGTGCCCGCCGATCTCGACGGCCTTCCGCACGTCGCCCGCAAGGTCCGCGAACGCGGCGCGGACGCGGTCCGCGAGGCGGTCGAATGCGGCTCGTGCCGCGAGGCCGTGCTCCTCCATCACGCCCACGGGCATCACGCCGAACACGCGACGCATGCCGGTCGGCTCGCTGATCCAGATCCCGAGGTCGTCCTGCGGCACGTCGCGCGCGACGACGAGCGAGCCCGCGATCGGCCAGCTCTGCCGGCGGCCTGCGGGCTTGCCATGGGGGCCGATGGCAGCGAGCGTCGCGATGCGCCCCACCACGTGGAGCACGCGCCCGCCCACCGCGAGCTTCACGTCGCGCGGTCCCAGCTCCACCCGGAGGACCCCCTCTGCCGAGGGAGCTTCGAGGGTCTCCCGGGCGTCATCGCGGTACGCCATCCTCGCAGGATAGCCGCTCGTCCGTCCTCGCACCGCCGAAAGCCACCGCGGTGCTATAACCCGCGCGCGATGACTGCCCAGTACACGTTCGTGATGAAGGACCTGCGCAAGCTGGTCCCGCCCAGGCGCGAGATCCTCAAGGGAATCCACCTCTCGTTCTACCCGGGCGCCAAGATCGGCGTCCTCGGGAACAACGGTGCGGGCAAGAGCACGCTGCTGCGCATCATGGCCGGCGTCGACAAGGACTTTCTCGGCGAGGCCTGGCCCGCGCCGGGGCTCAAGATCGGCTACCTGCCGCAGGAGCCCCACCTCGACCCCACCAAGACGGTCAAGGAGAACGTCGACGAGGGCGTCGCGGCGACGCGCGCGCTCCTCCAGAAGTTCGAGGACGTCTCGATGAAGCTCGGCGAGGAGCTGACCGACGCGCAGATGGACAAGCTGCTCGCGGAGCAGGCGCGCCTCCAGGATCAGATCGAGGCCGTGAATGCGTGGGAGCTCGATCACCAGGTCGAGATGGCCATGGACGCGCTGCGCTGCCCGCCGGGTGACTCGGACGTCACGGTCATCTCCGGTGGCGAGCGGCGCCGCGTGGCGCTGTGCCGCCTGCTGCTGAGCCAGCCCGACATGCTGCTCCTCGACGAGCCTACCAACCACCTCGATGCCGAGAGCGTGACCTGGCTCGAGAAGACGCTCGAGAAGTTCAAGGGCACGGTCGTGGCCATCACCCACGATCGCTACTTCCTCGACAACGTCGCGAAGTGGATCCTCGAGCTCCATCAGGGCGAGGGGCGCCCGTTCGAGGGCAACTACACCGGTTGGCTCGAGCTCAAATCCAGGCGCCAGAAGGACGAAGAGAAGCAGGCCGACGCACGGTCGCGGGCGCTGCAGCGAGAGCTCGACTGGGTGCGGCTGTCGCCCAAGGCGCGGCAGGCGAAGAACAAGGCGCGCCTCAACCGCTACGACGAGATGGTGGCCGAGGCCGCCACGCAGGTCGTCGATTCCTCGCTCGAGATCATCGTGCCGCCCGGCCCGCGCCTCGGTGGCGAGGTGGTGTCGTTCGAGGGCGTGTCGAAGTCGTTCGGCGATCGCATGCTGATCGACAACCTGACGTTCAAGCTGCCGCGCGGCGGCATCGTCGGGATCATCGGCCCCAACGGCGCCGGCAAGACCACGCTGTTCCGCATGATCATGGGCGTCGAGCAGCCCGACAAGGGCACGATCAAGATCGGCGACACCGTGAAGCTGTCGTACGTGGATCAGAGCCGCGACGCGCTCGCGCCCGACGCGACGATCTACGACGAGATCAGCGAGGGCATGGACTTCCTGCAGCTCGGCGAGAAGAGCGTGAACGCGCGCTCGTACGTGTCGAGCTTCAACTTCAAGGGGCAGGACCAGCAGAAGCGGGTCGGCATCCTCTCCGGCGGCGAGCGCAACCGCGTCCACCTCGCGAAGATGATCAAGCGGGGCGGCAACGTGCTGCTGCTCGACGAGCCGTCCAACGATCTCGATGTCGACACGCTGCGCGCGCTCGAGGACGGCCTCGAGAAGTTCCCGGGCTGCGCGGTCGTCATCAGCCATGATCGCTGGTTCCTCGACCGCCTCGCGACCCACATCCTCGCGTTCGAGGGCGACTCCCACGTCGAGTACTTCGAGGGCAACTTCCAGGACTACGAGGTCGACCGCAAGCGCCGCCTCGGCACCGACGCCGACCAGCCGCACCGCCTGAAGTACAAGCCGATCATGCGATAGTAACGCCGCCGACCAAGCTCGTACCTGGCCAGCCCACCCGAGCCGGGCCGGGCCGGGATCGTGCGGGCCAGGGTCGCCTGGGTGCGCGCCTGGATGCAACAGCGCTCGCTGCGCTGACGCCTACGGGCGCGGGGCGGGCGGGGCCGGATCGCCGGGCGGCGAGGGCGGCGCGTTCGGGCGGAGCTGGAGGTCGGCGTAGAGCGGGCGGTGGTCGCTGGCGCGCCGGGCGAGCTGGCTGTCGCACCGCGAGAGCTTCTGGAGGTCGACGTTGCCGCGGACGAAGATCGCGTCGAGCGCGCGCACGGGGCCCCACGCGGGGAACGTGAGCGGGCGCTTGTCGAGGCCGCGGAAGCCCGCGGGCGCGAGGTCGCCGCCGAGCCCGCCGTACACGTCGTTGAAATCGCCCCCTACTATGATCGGCGTCTCGTGATGGAGGTTCGCGAACGGGTGGCAGTCCACGAACTTCTTCAGCTGGATGCGCCGCTCGAAGCGCGCGAGCCCGAGGTGCATGTTGAACAGGTGCACCGTGCGATCGACGTCGTCGTGGCGCACGCGGATCACGCCGTGCAGCGCACTCCGCTTCTTCTTCCAGCGGATGGAGAGATCGATGTTCGTGCTCTCGATGAGCGGATACTTCGACAGGATCGCGTTGCCGTACTGGCCGCCGCCGCGCACGTCCACGTTCGGGAACCACGTGTGGTGGTGGAGCCCGAGCTCCTTGCCGAGCACCTCGGTCTGTCGGTCACCACGCGATCGCGTGACGCCCGCATCCACCTCCTGGAGCATCAGGACATCGCAGTCGAGCTTGCGGATCACCTCGGCGATGCGCGTGGGCTCGTACTTGCGATCGACGCCGCCGATGCATTTGTGGATGTTGTAGGTGAGGACGCGGAGCTTCACGGCGCCACGCCCTCGGGCGCGCTGATGCGAGTGGGGGCGGCGAGCCGCGCCACCACCACCGTCTCGTCATCGTCGAGCGGACGACCCGCGCGGTGTGCGGCCACGCTGGCCTGCACGATGTCGTGCACGGCGAGCGGAGCCAGCCGCCTCTTGTCGAGGCGCTTGAGCAGCAACTGCAGTCGGCGATCACCGAAGGCCTTGCCCGCGGGATCGAGTGCCTCGATCACCCCATCGGTATACCAGACCAGCACGTCACCAGGCTCGAGCGCCCGCTCCTGCTGGCGCGGCGTGGTGTGGGTGCCCATCCCGAGGAGGTTGCCGCGCCCGATGAGGGCCTGGAGCTCCAGCTGGTCATCCTTGAGGCGACACAGGTACGGCGTCGGGTGCGCACACGAGACGTACGTGATCTTCTTCGCCACGGGATCGACGATGCCCGCGAAGCAGGTCATCGCCAGCGTGCCGCCTCCGACCCGACGGACGGCCGCATCGAGCGCCGCCATCAGATCGGGCAGCTCCAGCGCCGCGCCGCTGCGCCGGACGCAGACATCGAACGCGCCCGCGGCGCCGGCGGTGACCATCGCAGACGCCACGCCGTGCCCGGTGACATCCGCGATCGCGACGAGCACGCGTCCGTCGCCGAGCGGATAGAGGCCCCAGAAGTCGCCTGCACACCGCGTGGCGGGCTGCCAGGACCCCACCACGGTGAGGTCCCCCAGCACGTGGGGACCCTTGCCGGGCAAGAGGCCTGCCTGAACCGTCGCCGCGAGCTGCACCTCGCGCGCGAGCGCCGCTCGATCCGAGGCGCGCCGCGCCATGCGGGCGTGAGCGAGCGCCTCCGCCAGGCGATCCGCGACGCGCTCGACGAACGCGATCGCCGGGCCCCGGACCCGGCGACCGGCCTCCGGGACGATCACGAGCGCGAGGAGATCCTCGCCGCTGCGCACGGGGATCAGCGCGCGGGCGTGGTGGCCCTCGAACAGCGGTGTCATCAGGTCCCGGAGATCCGGCGGGACGGCCTCGAGGTCGGCTGCAAAGAGCGCGGCTCCGCCCTGCGGCCCGCGATACTCGACGAGCCAGCCCGCGAGCAGCGGATCGGGCGCGACCTCGTCGGCGACACGCACCCCCGCGACCGTGGTCCAGCCCCAGTCCTCCTCGGCCGCGAGCAGGATCTCGGCCCGCGCGCCGACGCCGAGCTCCACGATGTCGATCGCGAGCCGGGCGATCTCGCCACTCGTCGCGAGCGAGCGCGCCCGCGTCACGAGCTGCGCGAGCAGGCGCTCGAGGGGACCATCGCTGCTGCGCGCGCCTCGCGTGATGAGCCCGAACGTCGCGACCGCGGCCCGCACGCCGGCGAACACGAAGGCGATCACGATCGTCACCGCCCACCACGGGGACCGGGGCGGCAGCTGTGCGAGCACGACCCACGCGAGGAACACGGCGGCCGTCGCGTGCACGGCGAGCATCGGCGCCGCGACGTCGACGGCGCGCACGCGCAGCAGGTCCTCGACCAGGATCGCGCGCACCACGAGCAGGCTGCCGATGCCCGAGAGCAGCCAGCCCACGGGAAACGCGCCGATGCCGTACGCGAGCGCCACGTCGAGGAGACCCATGGAGGTGATGGCGTTCGCGATCAACGCCGCGCGAAACTGCCGGCGCTCGTCCGAGGGCTTGCTCGAAAAGGCGCGCAGCGCGAGCCCGACGAATCCGGGCAGGGAGACGAGGAAGGTATGGAGCAGCGCGACCCACGCGGCCGGGCCCGCGTGCGGAAACCAGAGGTCGCCGATGCGAACCACGCCGTCGATCGCGATATTCGAGGTGGTCGCCACGACGATCCACGCGAACGACGACCCGATCATCGCGAGCACGACCCCGCGGTGGGCGCGGTAGCGGCGG
>JAYSYE010000393.1:0-13335 GCA_043716635.1 Deltaproteobacteria bacterium
ACATCGACGATCGGCGTGCCGGGCGAGACCGTCAGGATGCCGCGCTTCATGAGCTGGCCGGCGAGCCGCGGGACGGCCGTCATCTAGTGGTCCCGCACGAGCGAATGGCAGTGGCTGCACGTGGTCAGGAGGCCGGCCACGATCTGCTCGCGGTCGGCCTGGTCGACCGGTGACATCGCGCGCGTCGCATACCCACGGAGCCGCGTCAGATCCGCGGCGATGCCCGCGGCGCCGGCCGCATCGACGTGAGCCAGGCGCGCTTCATCCGCTGGCAGCAGCGCGAGGGGCGCGACCGAGAGCGCCGCGGCACCGGCGAACCATCGGTTGCTGTCGGGACCGATGAGGCCCTCCCACATGCGCGCGGTCGCCCACTCGTGACCGCGCATCTGCGGCGAGATGGCGATGCTCGGCGTCGGTTGGGTCTCGGCCGGAAATTTTGGCGTGCCACCGATCGACAGGTGGCAGCTCGCGCAAGCCGCGCCGAGCGCCGCCGTCGCAGTGGCCGCGGCCGCGAGGTCGGGCGCATTCGCGACCTCCCTCGCCGCATTCTTGACGGCCTCGAAGAACGGCTGCCAGGTCGGGAGCGCCTGCGGCTCCTCGAACGCGAGCAGCAGGCGCGCCTGACTCTGCGCCTCGTCGAGTCGGCCCCAGACGATGCCGTGCTCGACCCGCTGGGCTGCTGCGAGTCGCTCGTGCATTCCTTCGATGGAGGTGGGCACCTGCGTGACGAATGACGGCTGCGGCTCACGTCCGGGGTCGGACGGCGCGGGCGCCTGCCGATGCGAGCCGCCGCAGCCAATCGCGAGCACGAGCGCTCCACACCCAAGACTAATCGCGCGCTGGCTCATCAGTGCCACTCGAGCAATCGTCATACCGAGCGGGTCGCGCAGCCTTCGGTCGGCGAGCGCACCGCCCGCGCAGCATGTGCGCGCGATGGGGTCGGCGCGCAAATTGTGCGCCGGCCGGGCTCGACCCACGCCTCGCCCGTATCGACCCATCGCCGTCGCCGCTCACGTGGCGTCAATGCTCCGGAATCACGGTGGTGACGTACGTATGCCCCACGATGTCATAGCGATAGCGGTGAGGACCGCCGTTCGGCGCGCGGTACACGAGTCCCGTCGCGTCGAGCCAGATGCCGCCGCGCGCGACCGTCTCGTCCGCACGGGTCTCCACCACCCCCGTGAAGACTGGATCGAGGTGGTGGAACAGGCCGAGCCGGTAGAGGAATACGGTGGTCACGGTCTCGCGGCGCCCACCGCTCGTGGCGACGACGGCGATCGTCGGCTGCCGGCCGACCCAGCCCACCGCGACCGCATCGAGCTGGTCCACGGAGCCTTCGCACGGCAGGCCAGGGTGCCGGAACAACTCTCGCCCTTCGACGTCGCGCACGACGATCCCTCCGGAGTAGGTTGCCGAGAGCCACTCGGTCCCGGCCGTGCTCGCAAGCTCCGCGCGCAACGTTTGCGCGGACCCGACCTCTGCGCCGCACCCACGACCGGCAGCGCCCCGGTCGTCGGTACCACTGAAGGCAGGCGTCGCGACGACGACGTGGTCGAGGCCGCGGACCCACGGCAGGCGAGTCCTGGGGGTCGCGCCCATCGTGATGGCGGCGACCACGATGATCGAGATGCTGGTCCAGGCCTTCACGCGCGAGTGAAGAGCACGGTTCGTGCCGAGCTCGGAGGTACCGGGCGACGCGGCTAGATCGCAGCGCCGATCAGGTGGCCGACTGCCGTCGTGACGGCCATCGCGAGGCCGCCACCGAGGGTCACGCGAAGCATCGCAGGACCGGGGCGGGCTCCGCCGAGACGAGCACCGAGTGCACCGAGGGTGGCGAGCGCCACGAGCGTCACCGCCGCGATCACCTCGAGGCGCCAGCGCGTGGGCGCGGCGAGCAGTGCGAGGATCGGCACCAGTGCGAACGTGGCGAACGTGACCGCCGAGACCCAGGCTGCCTGCCAGGGGCGAGGCTGATTGCCGGCGTCGATCCCCAGCTCGTCACGCAGATGCGCGGCGAGGTTGTCGTGCGCCGACAGCTGTTCGGCAACCTGGCGCGCGAGAGTCGAATCGAGACCGCGCGCCTCGTAGATGCCCGTGAGCTCGTGGAGCTCGTCGTCGGGGCTCGTGGCCAGCTCCCGGCGCTCGGTCGCGATCGTGGCCAGCTCGGTGTCGCGCTGCGTGCTGACCGAGAGGAATTCGCCGACGGCCATCGACATCGCGCCGGCGCACAGCCCCGCGACACCGGTGGTCAGCACGGTCTGTGAGGTCGCGTTCGCGGCGGCGACGCCCGCCATCAAGCTCGCCGTCGAGACGATGGCGTCGTTCGATCCGAGTACCGCGGCACGAAGCCAGCCAGTACGGCCGTGGAGATGGCTCTCGCGATGGCTCGACACCTGACGGAGATAGCACTACTCCCCGTGCGAGGCTGCGGCAGCGGTCGATTGCTTGCACGTGAGAAGTCGGCGACGGAGGTTTTAGCGGAACGCCGTTTCGCTCGATCGGGTCGCGGCCGCCGAGGTCATGAAACGTCACGCAGGGTCGAGCGCACACCCGCGGCGGTACGGTGCCCGGTCGACCGGATCAGGTGCTCGGGTCGTGGTCGGTCGCCGCGGGACGGATCGGCGGGTCTGGCGCGATCAAGCTCAGCAGGTCAAAGCTCGTGATGATACCCATCAGGCGACCGTGCTCGGTGACGAGCACCCGGTGCACGCATTCCTGGCGCATGATGTGCGCGACCTCTGTCAGCGGCGTGGTCATCCCGACGGTCACGAGCACACGCGTCATCGCATCGGCGGCGGTCAGCGCGTCCCGCGCCTGCGCGTCGAGGTTCATCGTGGCGCGGAGCACGTCGAGTGCGCTGATGACGCCGAGGGCGTAGCCGCCCGAGTCGACGACGGGGGCGCCGTGGATGGCCGAATCGCCGAGCAGCCGCTCGACATCCAGGATCGGCGTGCCGGGCGACAGCGTCAGGATGCCGCGCTTCATGAGCTGTGCGGCGACGTGAGGGACCGGGGCGGTCGTTGTCATACAGTGGTCTCGCACGAGCGATGGGACAATGGCTACAGGCGAACCTCCAGGTCTCGGTGCCGGTTACCTGGCTTTGCTGCGAAGGTTGTAGTCGACGCGCTGGAGCTGGAGCTCGATGTACGTGAACTCCCCGCCCTCCGGCGTGTACCGAGCCTCACCGACGCTCGCCGCACGGTGCGCGCCGAAGCGCTGGTAGTCGCGCACGGGCGTGCGCCACCGCTGCGGAGTGAACGTCTTCCCATCGGCTGATGCCCCGGGGCGGTCGTCGGTGACGAAGTCGATCAGCGCGCCCGATGCGTCGAACACGAGTTCGGCGGAGATGGTTTCGGCGCCGCGCGTGTAACGAGCACGGGCATGCGTGCTGTCGATTGCGTCCCACTCGACCGACGGGTCGATCAGCCTGCCCGGGGCGAGGATGCACAGGTCGTTGAACAGCGTCACCGTCTCGCCGCGGGTCAGCTCGGGCCCGGCTGCGTCGACCATGGTCACTGCAGACAGGAGCCGGACGCGAAACGTCGCGGCATCACCCAGGAACCGATGAAACACATCCAAGGGAATGTGCTTCATCGTGGCGTCCATGAAGAACAGCCGCGCCGGCAGCGCGCCGAAGAAGTTGTACTGCTCGGCGCGAAACGGCATCCATGGCGCGGTCGCGGTCGCACGGATCCGGCCGCGCCAGATTGCCCTGAAGTTGTCGATCTGCGGCTGCCCGACCGCGCCGGTCAACCGCAGGTACCGTTGGACTGGGTCGGGCAGCGTGCGGAGATCGGCCTCGTCGACGAAACGCGGCTCGACGTGCACCTCGAAGCTCGAATGCACGGCCGAGTCGTACTCCGCCCGCAAGCTTCCAGGTCCGTATGCGAAGAATCCGAGCACGACGCCAGCCAAGAGCACCACGTTCACCGCGGTACCGGCTCGGGCGTCACTCCACGCGCTGATGATCAGGACCTGCGACAACACGAGCGCTGCAGCGCCGATGATCCAGAACCAGGGCGGCGCCACGTAGCGCGTCGTCGCGGCCACGAGCAGCAGCATCGCGGCGGCCAGCCACAGGATACCCATCGCAGGCGAGATGGGCGCAGACAGCTGACGGACGTCCGCGAGCCCGAACGCCTTGACGAATCCCAGCAGGTGGATCAGCCCGTGGATGACGAGCATCGCGACGAACAAGAGCTTGGCCATGCGCGCTCGGAGTGCACGAACGAGACCGCGCGGGTCAGACCCTCGCAGCGGAGGATTCGGATCCGTCATCGGCGCGCGCGGAACGGTACGGGCGCGCGCGCCGAGTACGGAGGATAAACTTCACGAGCTCGACGACCGCAATCGGCGCCAGCGAGCACCCCGCGATCAACGCCGCGTCGCGCACCGCAAGTGGCTCCGTCCCGAGCAGCGCCCGGAGTGGACCGAGGGTCACCGTGGCGAGCTGGAGCACGAGGCAGAGCCCGACCGCTGCCCAGAGCCAGCCGTTCGAGAGCAGGCGAGCGGTGAATATCGAGCGGGTCCGCGACCGAGCGTTGAACGTGTGGAACACCTGCGCGATCGCGAGCGTCATGAACGCGAGCGTGATCGCGTGTCGCAGGCCGGCTCCGTGCGTGCCGTACCACCGCATGCCCACGGCAAACGCGACGAGCGTGCAGCACCCGATGACCAGACCTTGCCAGACGATATGCCAGGCGAGTCCTGGAGTGACGAGCGCCTCGTGCGGGTCGCGGGGCTTGCGATCCATCACATCCGGGGCAGATGGCTCGAGGGCAAGTGCCATCGCGGGGAAGACGTCCGTGACCAGGTTGAGCCACAGGATCTGCAGCACCCCCAGCGGCAGAGGCCACCCGAGCATGATCGCTCCGAACACCACCACGATCTCGGCGAGGTTCGTCGAGAACAGGAAGTGGATGAATCGCAGGATGTTGTAGACGATGACCCGTCCCTGCTCGATGGCGCGAACGATCGTCGCGAAGTTGTCATCGGTGATGACCATGTCCGCCGCATCCTTTGCGACCTCGGTGCCCCGGGCACCCATCGCGATCCCGATGTCGGCCTTGCGCAGCGCGGGCGCATCGTTCACGCCGTCACCGGTCATCGCGACGACCTGGCCGGCGCGCTGCAGTGCCTCCACGATATGCAGCTTGTGCTCGGGCGAGACCCGCGCGAACACGGCCGCATCGCGGACGATCTCGATCCACCCGTCGTCGTCCAATCCGGCGAGCTCACGAGCATGCACGACCCGTAGCGGCTTGCCAGCGGGATCGCGATCGATGCCGAGTTGCCGCGCGATCTCGGTCGCCGTCGCCTGCTGGTCGCCCGTGATCATGATGACGCGAATCCCGGCGCGCCGGCAGGTCGCAACCGTGGTCAGCGCCTCGTCTCGGAGCGGATCGATCATCCCGACGAGCCCCACGAAGGTGAGGTCGCGAGTGACGTCCTCGCGTGTGTAGTCCACCGGCAGATCGCGTACTGCGAGGCCCAGCACGCGAAGCGCGGAGGCCGCGAGCTCGTCGTTCGCCGCGCGCCGCAACTCCCTGGCGTCGTCCGTCATCGCCACGATGCCAGTCTCCACGAGAAGCGCGCAGCTGGCGGCGAGCAGTGCCGAGGGAGCTCCCTTGACGTACGCGACGATGCGGCCGTCGGCGAGCCGGTGAACGGTCGCCATCAACTTGGTGGTGCTGTCGAAGGGCACCTCCATGATTCGCGGATGGTCGCGGCCGAGGCCAACCACATCGAGACCCGCCTTCTCGGCCGCGACGATCAGCGCGGCCTCCGTCGGGTCTCCGAGCACCGTCACGGCGGGTGACGTCCGATCGAGACGCGCGTCATTGCAGAGAGCGCCGATGCGCAGCGCGAGGGCAAGGGGTTCCGCCAGCGCGTGAAGGCGCTCACCGTCGCATTGCAACTCGCCCGTCGCCGCGTAGCCCGTACCCGTCACCGAGAAGCGCCGACCTGCCACGTCGTACGCGCGGACGGTCATCTCGTTCTTGGTCAGCGTGCCAGTCTTGTCGGTGCAGATCACGGTGGCCGACCCGAGCGACTCGACGGCCGGAAGGCGGCGCACGAGAGCGTCCATCTTCGCCATGCGCTGCATCCCGACCGCGAGGGTCATCGTGGTGACCGCCAGAAGCCCCTCGGGTACAGCCGCAATGGCGAGCGAGATGCCGACCTCCAGCATCGAGAGCAGCGGGTTGCCGCGGAGCACCCCGGCGACCACCGTCGCGGCGCAGAGCACGGCGACGACGACGAGCAGCATCCGTCCGAGCTGTCGAAGCTTGGCCTCGAGTGGCGTCGTGCGCGAGCCGAGCTTCGCGATGAGCGAGCCGATGCGGCCGAGCTCCGTGCGCGCACCGGTGGCGGTGACGATCACCTCGGCCCGCCCGGCGGTCACCACGGTGGCCATGTGGAGCATGCACGACTGGTCAGCGAGGGGGGCGCCGGCGTCCGTGATCGGAAGTGCCGACTTGCTCACCGGAGCTGACTCGCCGGTCAGCATGGCTTCGTCGACCTGAAGCTGCGATTGCGAGACGACGCGGCCGTCCGCAGGCACGCGGTCGCCGGCGGCGAGCAGTACGATATCGCCGGGGACGAGCTCCTCGGCGGAGAGCTGGCGCTCCACGCCGTCGCGCCTCGCGCGTGCAGAGAACACGGTCTTGCGCTGCAGGCGCGCGAGCGAATCCGCCGCCTTCCATTCGGTGCCGATCCCGATCAGCGCATTCAGGACGATCACCACTCCGATCGCGACCGCCTCTGCCACCTGTCCGAGCACCAACGACACGATCCCGGCGCTCACGAGGAGCCCGACGATCAGGCTGCGAAACTGATGGACGACGATCGTCGGAAGCGACCGCTGTCTCGCCACGGCGACGACGTTGGGGCCATGTCGCGCCAGCCGCCGGTCAGCGTCCGCTCCGGTGAGACCCCGCGCGACGTCACAGTCGAGAGCGGCCGCAGTGGCGAGTGCGGTGCGGAGGAACCAGGCGATCGGCTCGTCCGCACGGATAGAGGGTGCAGGCCGCACGGTCAGCCCGGTTGCTCCAGCGCGATCCGTCGCGACGTCACGCGTTCACCACGCACTGAAGACGATGATGTCGCGGAGCTGGAACGTCGTGTGCCCCGACGGTCTCGTCATGATCCCGAAGCGAGCATGATGCGTGCCGCGCCGCCGGGCCGCGCCGCCGCGTCGCTCCGCGCGTCGCATCCGACGAGGAGGGCGCTCGATACGAGCCCACGTCAGAGCAGCGGCGTGGTGCAAATTTTGCGCTGTGGACGCCCGAGCCGCAAACCATGCGCGTCGAGCCTCGCGCTCATCGGGCGCTACGCGCGAGCTGACGAGGGAGACTTCGAAGCAGCTCCCCTCGAGGTGGTCGGTGGTCGCGCCCTTGCAGCTCGCGAGGGAATGCTCCTCCACAAGATCCTGTGCCCTGTCGACTTCTCGCGCGGCTCTGGTCACGCGTTGCTCGCAGCGGTGGAGCTCGCAGCGGCGCACGATGCAAATCTCGTCCTGCTACACGCCTGGTACCTTCCGCCCATCGGGTTCGGCGCGGAGGCGCCACCGCCCGACGTCGTCCGCCGCACGATCGAGGATGCCGAACGGTCGCTGGCCGCGGCGATGCACGAGGCCATCGCCGCGGGGGCGTCCCGCGCCACGACGAAGCTGGTCTCCGGCATCGCCTGGGATTGCATCCTCGCCGCCGCAGGGGACGGCGTCGATCTGGTCGTCATCGGAACCCACGGCCGTACGGGGCTCGCGCGCGTCATGCTCGGCTCCGTCGCGGAGAAAGTGGTCCGACACGCGTCGTGCCCGGTGATGACGATCAGTCCCGGTGCCAAGTTGGGCCCGTACAGCCACGTGCTGTGCCCCGTCGATTTTTCGCCGGCCTCTCACCATGCAATGGTGATGGCAGCCAGCCTCGCGCCTGCTCACGGGATCACGTTGATGCACGTCCTCGACGTCCCCACGAGCTTTGCGTGCGAGCTACCCCCTCAGAGCCCGTACGAGGCGATCGGCAAGCTCTCGGCGGCACGGCTGCAGGCGTGGGCCGACGAGTTGCGAACGTTGACGGCGGTTTCCGTGGTCACCAGTGCGCACCTCGGCAATGCCGGGGCACGGATCCTCGCGGCGCTCGAGGCTCACCCCGATATCGACCTCGTCGTCATGGGAAGCCACGGCCGCACCGGACTCGCTCGCGCACTGCTCGGCTCGGTCGCCGAAAAGGTGGTCCGCCACGCACCGTGCCCCGTGATTGTCGCGCATGCCACGCCTGCCGCCGAGGCCCGCCGAGACTCGGTCCCATCGCGTCATGTTCCGTCACCCCTTCCGTGATCCCGACGAGAAGCCTCGGAGACATCCCCATGTTTCACCTCACCAGATATGCCCCCGTGCTTGCTTCGCTGGCCGTGCTCGCGGCCCTGGGCCAGCATGTCGTCGCTCACGCGCAGCGGCCCAGTCCGCCGGAGCCGGTGGATCGAGACGAGATCCAGCGGCTCCACATGCACGAAAACTTCGATCTCTTGCGCGCCATCGAACGCCTGTTGATCGCCGGGAAGCTGGACGAGGCGAAGCGATTCGCGTCGGCGATCTCGGAGGCACCCGATGCACCCGCCCACGGACCCTGGGCCGCGTATGTGGTCACCGTGCGCGACCGAGCGGCAGCCCTGGCAGTAGCCCCCACGCTGGACCAGGCATGTCGCCTCGAAGCGAGCCTCGCCGGCGCGTGCGCCGCATGTCACGCGGAGGTTGGAGTGACGCCGGAGTTCCGCGCATTCCCGCTGCCGCCCGACAAGACCACCGTCGAGGGTCGCATGCGCCGTCATCGCTGGGCGGCAGATCGGCTCTGGGAAGGCATCGTCGGCGGCGCCGACGAACCCTGGCGCGCCGGCCTGGACGTACTCGCGGCCAAGCCGCTCGACTGGGGGCCACCGTCGTCTGACCGGGCGATTCGTGCGCGCGCGCTTCAGCGGCTCGCCCTCGACGCCCGCAAGCAACGCACACCGACGATCGAGAGTCGCACCACCGCGTACGGCGAGATGCTCGTGACGTGCGCCTCGTGCCACACGAGCAAGCCTCCCGCGACGGTCGCCGCGCCAGACCCGACGTCGCGATGAGCCGAGCCGGGGAGGTCGCCCGGCCGGCACATGCCTCGAACCGCGACGGAGATCTCACTCCGCTCCGCCGTCCGCCGTTCGCATCGTGCCACCCTCATGCGCATGAGCGAGACCCGTGGGCTGATGAGTGACGTACCGAGCGGCGTGACAGACCAGGAGCTCGCCGCGATCGACGCGTACTGGCGCGCGGCGAACTACCTCACGGTCGGGCAAATCTACCTGCTCGCAAACCCGCTGCTCCGCGAGCCCCTGAAGGTCGAGCACATCAAGCCGCGTCTCCTCGGGCACTGGGGTACGTCGCCGGGCCTGAGCCTCATCTACGCGCACGTCAACCGGCTGATCACGGCGCGCGATCTCGATGTCCTGTACTTCGCGGGCCCCGGTCACGGCGGGCCGGCGATCCTCGCGAACGCGTACCTCGAGGGCACGTACTCCGAGGTGTACCCGCATATCACCGAGGACGAGGCCGGCATCGATCGCCTGTTCCGCCAGTTCTCGACTCCCGGCGGCGTGCCGAGCCACGTGGGGCCGACCACGCCGGGCTCGATCCACGAGGGTGGGGAGCTGGGGTATGTGCTCATGCACGCCTTCGGGGCCGTGTTCGATCATCCGGCCACGATCGCGATCGCGGTGGTCGGCGATGGCGAGGCGGAGACAGCACCGCTCGAGGGGTCGTGGAAGGGCATCTCGTTCCTGAACGCTGCCCGCGACGGGGCCGTGCTGCCGATCCTGCACCTCAACGGCTACAAGATCGGCGGACCGACGGTGCTCGGGCGCAAGAGCGACGCCTCGATCCGCAGCCTCTTCGAGGGCCACGGCTACGACGTGCACTTCGTGACCGGCGACGAGCCGATGGACGTGCATCGCGAGCTCGCGGAGACGCTCGACACCTGCGTCGATCGCATCCAGGCAATCCAGACGGCGGCACGCGAGCACCACGCGCGCGGCATGCAGCGCTGGCCGTTGATCGTGCTGCGCACGCCGAAGGGCTGGACCGGACCCAAGGTGGTCGGCGGCAAGCCGGTCGAGGGCACGTTCCGCTCGCACCAGGTGCCGCTCGGCGCGGTGCGCACGGATCCCGAGCAGCTCGCCGCGCTCGAGACCTGGATGCGGAGCTACCGTCCGGCCGAGCTGTTCGATGCGAACGGGCGGCTCGCGGGTGCGCTGCGCGAGCTGCCGCCCCGCGGCCCGAGGAGGATGAGCGCGAACCCGCTCGCGAACGGCGGCACGTGCACCGCGCTCGCGATGCCGGCCACGAGCGCGTACGCGGTCGCCGTGCCCGCACCCGGCACGGTGCGCCACGAATCCACGCGCGCGATGGGGGAGCTGCTGAGGGACATCTACACGGCGAACCCGACGTCGTTCCGGCTGTTCTGCCCGGACGAGACCAACTCCAATCGGCTCGGCGCCGTGTTCGAGGTCGACAACCGCTGCTTCCAGGAGACCGCGCTGGCGACGGATGACCACGTGTCTGCCGACGGCCGCGTCATGGAGCTCCTGAGCGAGCACAATTGCGAGGGCTGGCTCGAGGGCTACGTGCTGACGGGCCGCCACGGCGTGTTCGCGACGTACGAGGCGTTCGCGCTGGTCGTGGCGTCGATGACGACCCAGCATGCGAAGTGGCTCGACATGACGAGCAAGTTGCCGTGGCGCAAGCCCATCCCGTCGCTCAACATCCTGCTCACGTCGACGTGCTGGCGGAACGACCACAACGGGTTCTCGCACCAGGGCCCGGGCTTCATGGACACGATCACTTCGAAGAAGGGCACGGTCGCGCGCGTCTACCTGCCGCCCGATGCGAACTGTCTGCTGTCGGTCGCGGACCACTGTCTGCGTAGCCAGAACTACGTGAACCTCATCATCATCGACAAGCAGCCGCAGCTGCAGTGGCTCGATGCCGCGGCGGCGAACGCGCACTGCGCGGCGGGCGCGGGGATCTGGGCGTGGGCGAGCACCCCCGGCCACGACGAGCCCGACGTGGTCCTCGCGTGCGCGGGCGATATCCCGACGCTGGAGATCGTCGCGGCCGCCGCGTGGCTGCGCGCGCACGCACCGGAGCTGCGCGTCCGCGTCGTCAACGTCGTCGATCTGATGAAGCTGTTCTCGCCCAGGGAACACCCGCACGGGATGTCCGAAGAGCAGTTCGTCGCCGTGTTCACGCGCGACGTGGACGTCGTGCTCTCGTTCCATGGCTATCCGGGGGCCATCCACCAGCTCCTGCACGCGCGACCGAATGCGCCGCGCTTCCACGTGCGCGGATACAAGGAGGAGGGCACGACCACGACGCCGTTCGACATGGTCGTACTCAACGAGACGAGTCGCTACCACCTCGCGATGGACGCGATCCGCCGCAGCCGGCGACCGCTCGCGAACGCGGCGGCGCTGACGGCGGAGTGCCAGGCCATGCTCGCGAAGCACGCGGCCCACGTCGCCGAGCACTTCGAAGACCTGCCGGAGATCCGCGACTGGACCTGGCCGGCGGCATGATCGCGCTCGCGCTGAACGGCGGCTCGTCGTCGCTGAAGTACGCGCTGTTCGATGGCGAGGACGTGATCGTGCGCGGGGCGCGCGAGCGGACGACGGACCTCGCGGCGGCGCTCGGTGAGGTGGTCACGCAGCTCGACGGCGGCGGCCACGCTCGCCCCGACGTGATCGGGCACCGCATCGTCCACGGGGGCCCGGAGCACCAGGACCCCGCGGTCGTCGACAGCGCGCTGGTCGCGGCGCTGGAAGCCGCGATCCCGTTCGCGCCGCTGCACCTGCCATCCGAGCTGGCGCTGCTGCACGCGAGCCAGGTGAGCTACGCGGGGATCCCGCACGTCACGTGCTTCGACACCGGGTTTCATCGCACGCTGCCGCCGGTGGCGCGCCACTTCGCACTGCCAGCGAGGCTCCACGACGCCGGCGTGCGTCGCTACGGCTTCCACGGCCTGTCGTACGAGTACATCGTGAGCGCGCTCGATCCCGCGCACACGCGGCGCGCCGTCATCGCGCACCTCGGCAGTGGCGCGAGCCTCGCCGCGATTCGCAACGGCGAGTCCATCGACACCACGATGGGCCTCACGCCCACGGGCGGCATCGCCATGGGCACGCGAACCGGTGACCTGGATCCCGGCGTGATCCTCCACCTGCTCGATAGCGGCTACGACGCGGCTGCGGTGCGCCAGCTCGTCGACCACGATGGCGGCCTGAAAGGTCTCTCCGGCACGACCTCCGACATGCAGGCGCTGCTCGCGGCGCGCGCGACCGATCCGCGGGCGGCCCTCGCGATCGACGTGTTCTGTTACCAGGCGCGCAAGGCGATCGGCGCCTTCGCTGCGGCCCTCGGTGGACTCGAGGATCTGGTCTTCACCGGCGGCATCGGGGAGCATGCGGAGACCGTGCGCGCGCAGATCTGCGACGGCCTCGGCTACCTCGAACCGCTGCGCATCCATGTGGTCGCGACCGACGAGGAGCGCATGATCGCCCGCCACGCCCTGCGGCTGGCGACCTGACCTGACCTCACCTCGTCGTGTGCAGCAGGGCGGGATCCGGCGGCGACGTCGGGCCGCTCTGCTGCAGCTTGTCCTGGAAGTAGTGTCTGACGTAGGCGGCGAGCTGGCGGTCCGTCGGATGATCGAGGGTTTCGACGCCCACGATCGCCGACTCGATCGCGTGTGCGTGCTTGTGCACGAAGCGTAGAAAGTCGAGCTTTCCCGACGACGGACCGACGACCAGGATGCGCTCCGCGCCCGCGAGCTTGTCCGCGACCGCGTGGAAGAACTGGTCATCGCCCTCGTGGCGACCGTGGTCCTGAGGCTTGCGCGTGACGTGGTGCTGCGGTGCCTTCACCGTGGTCTCCACGAACGTGGCCGCATCGAGGTGGAAGATCTTGGCCTCCTGATGGTCGATCCAGACCATCGCGTGGAGGGCGGCTCCCGCGGTCATGCGGACGCTCCCGCCGGCCCGGTGGCCGCGAGTGCGGCCACGATCTTGCCCCACGTGGCGACCGACACCGAGGCCTTCGCGATCGCGGTCGCCGGATCGCGGCGCAAGATCTGCACTTTCTGCACGCCCGCCTCGAGGTGAGCGAGATCGAGGAAGTGGTCGCCACGGACGAGCCAGAGCTGCCCCTCGTCGCGGCTGACGTTCGCCATCTCCGTGGCGGTGAGTAGATTCAGGATCGACTCGCGAGTCACCGCGAGCCTGGCTGATTCGGTATGCATGGAGCCCTGG
>JAYSYE010000394.1:0-4417 GCA_043716635.1 Deltaproteobacteria bacterium
GTTCCCATGGGCGGGTTCGCCACGAGCGGCTTCAGTGCGGGTTGGTTCGCCATGGTCTGGTTCACTTCAGGGACTTGATGAACGCGATGAGACCCAGAATCTGGTTCTCTTTGAGCTGCTCCTCGAACGAGGGCATCTGCCCGACCGGATAGCCGGGTCGCGCCTTCGCCGACGGATAGAGGATCGACTCGCGGATATAGTCCTCGTTCACGACCTGCGTCTCCCCGCTCGCGAGCTTGTAGCTCGTGCCGAAGTCATGCAGGAAGGACGGGCCCACCTTGATGGACCCATCGAGGGCGTGGCACTGCACGCAGCCCTTTTGCTCGTACAGCTTCTTCCCGAGCTCGGCCGGCGGCACGTTCGCGCCGCCGTCCGCCTCGGCCTTGTCGGCCAGATACTGCTCGTACTCGCCCGACGGGTGCACCACGATGACCGCTCGACGGCCGTCCGCGCGCATACCCATCAGCGAGTGATTCATCCCGCAGTACTCCGCGCACGAGAGCCGGTAGGTGCCCGGCCGGTCGGCGATGAACCACGCGTACGTGTAGCGGCGCGGAATGATGTCCTGCTTGATCCGCATCACGGGCAGGTAGAACGAGTGGAGGACATCCTTCGACGTCATCACGAGCCGGATCGGCGTGTTGACCGGCACGTGGAGGTCGCTGTCCTGCACGCCGTTCTGGTGCGTGAACTGCCAGTTCCACTGCCAGGCCAGCACCTGGACCTCGAGCGCCTTCTGCGGCGGGGTCACGATCCGGACGTACGTGCGCCAGCCGTAATAAAACAGGAACACGCAGATGAGCGTCGGGATGACCGTCCACGTCACCTCGAGCGCGTCGTTGTGCGCCGCGCTCGGCTCCGCGCGGTGGCCCGGGCGATGTCGGTACTTGATGACGAAGTACAGGACGGCTCCGGCGATCGCGATGAAGAAGAACGCCGACAGCGCGAACACCGTGTAGAACATCATGTCGCTGTCTTTGGCGTTCGCGTTCACGTTCCGGGGCATCCAGAACGTGCCCTTTTGATCCACCGGGCGGTCCGCGAGCTGCTCGTACCAGGGCTTGCCCGCAGCCTGTGCGGGGACCGCCTTGCCGTCCTGGGCGCCGCCGGGCTCCGTGCCCACCGTCGACTTGTTCTTCGCCGGATCCGCGGACGTCACGTTCGCCGAGCCGGCACCCGTTGCAGCGGGTGGCCGATCGGGCGGCGCGACGACGGGAGCACCTTGCACGCTCTGCGTACCACCCGACGTGGGGGCACCCGGATTCGCGGGCTGGGGCGCCGAACCCGGCGCCGCGGTGGAGACCGTCGGGGCAGCGGGCTGCGCCGAGGCCAGATGGGCACCGCGGGCAAGCACACCAGCGACGATGCCGGTGACCGCGATGGAGAGGACGTGACTCCTGAGCTTCATAGGGCGTGGACGCTCCGGCGCGTGGAAGCGCGACGTAGATAGAGGATGCCAAAACTGGCGACGAACAGGACCAGAAAGCCGGCGGCACCGAGCTGCAGAGCGAGCATCCCCGCGCGCGCGTGATTGTTCGCGTCGGGGTCGAAGTGATAGCAGCGATTCATGAAGCCGATCGCGGTCATCGGCTCGGCGAGACCAGCCTTCAGGATCGTCTCGGTGAGCATCGCGGCCGCGAACTCGATGCCGTAGACGTACCGCGTGACGACGGCCTGCGAAGACAGCGCGATCAGCGCTGCGGGATGCGCGTACTCGGCCTGATCCGGCAGGTACTTGTAGGCGAAGCCCACGAGGTTGGCGACGCGCTGGATCTGGGTCGCGTCACCCGGCGTGGCAGCGAGCAAGAATGTCCATCCTGCGCGCGCCGCCGGGCGCCGGTCCGCCGGGAGCTGATTGATGTACCGGTCTCGCATCCGAGTCGCCCGCTCGAGCGAGTCCCGCGGGTCGAGATCGATCGTGACGATGCGGAACTGCCCGCCGACGCGAAGGTCCAGTGCCGAAAGAGATTTTACGAGCCCGTTGAGCTGCAGGCTGCAGAGCATCGGGCAGCTCGAGTAGTTGAACGACAGCAGGACCGGCAGGTCGCCCGTGGTCCCGTCTTTCTTGGCCGTGGCTGCGCTGGGGTGGAGGACCTGTCCGAGCGTGACCTCCGTGCCGTCGACGGTCCGGAACCGGGCGTCGAGCGGTAGCCGCGTCCCCAGCTGCTCGGTGACCCCGACCCCGTTCGCCTGGTACGTCGGCGGTGGCGCCAGGATCTCGTCGCCGGGGTTCACCGGCTGGGGCGCCGCGGGCCCGGGAGCCGACGCACCCGGATCCGCGAGCACGCTCGCCGCCAGCGCGACCAGCAGGCCAGCGGCAAGTCCGAACGGGTTCATACGGCGCATCATGCCAACTCTCAGAGCCGCGAAAACGTGGCTATTTGCCGCTGCCGGCGGTGGCAGGCTGCTGGTCGCTGGGCTTGCTCATCCCGGCCGCGCTCGGGCTGCTGGAGCTCGCGCCCGGAGGCGCGCCGCCGCCCGGGCCGGCCCCGCCAGTGGGCGTCATCGGGACGCTCGGCGCGGTGACCTCGACGGCCGTCCCGGTGCCAGGAGTCGGCCCGGAAGGCGCGGCGGTCGGACCACCGGTGGCCGTGGCTGGACCACCCGCCGCCGCGGGCCCGCCGCCGATCGTGGGGCGGCCGAACCGCGGAAGGATCGTCGGCGTCACCGCGGGTCCGAGCGCCGGCACGAGGTCGCTGGCGTTCTTCCGATCGGTCGCCAGCTCCTTGGCGACGAGCTCCATCGCGTGATCGATTCCGATGCGCGCGGTGGGCTGACCGTGCAGGTCGACCTCGCGGTTCCATCCGTAGGTCAGGATCGCGTTCGACTGCTCGCTACGAATCGACCGCGCGGTCAGGTCCTGGCCTCCGTAGTCGGCCATCGTGTTCACCTCGGACGTGTCGGCCATGTAGAAGGCCTGAAGCGCCACGATCGACACGTACACGAGCACGGCGCCGCAGATGCCGACGACGACGATGCCGATGGTGTTGACCTTGTCAGCGTTGCGTTGGGGTCCAGACATGGTGAGCTCCTGCTGCCTTGCTCTTATTGGTTTTCGTGACCGAGGGAGAGCGCCAGCGTCGGATCTTTGATCGGGATCAGATTGCCGACCAGATGGCGACCGAAGGCCGCGAGGAACACGCCGCACAGGCCCAGCCACACGGTGACGTCCACCGGCGAGAAGCCCACGTGATGCTGCGCGATGTTCCCCATGAGCGGACCGGCGTTCACCGTCTGTCCGCTGGCGAGCGTGATCGAGTGCCAGTCGAAGTTCGGCATGGCGTTCCAGTAGAGGTCGAGCCAGTGGAACACCAGCTGCCACACCGCGAAGAACACGAGGGACGGCACGATGCGCTTGGTCCAGCGCGACATCAGGAACACGAACGGGAAGGCGAAGAAGCCGACGAGCATCGCGATGCTCACCCACTGCCACTCGCCGAAGAGCCGGTATTTGTACCAGACCGTCTCCTCCGGCATGTTGGCGTACCACTGCAGCATGAACTGGGAGAACGCCGTGTATGCCCAGAAGAAGGTGAACGAGAACATCCACTTGCCGATGTCCTGGTAGTGCTCCGCGTTCACCGAATGCGTCAGGCGGCCCGAGCGCTGGATGCCGAGCACGAGCAGCGCGAGCGTGGAGAAGCCGGCGACCATCGAGCTGCCCCAGAAGTTGACGCCATAGATCGTCGAGTACCACTTGGGCGACAGCGACATCAGCACGTCGAACGAGACCATGCAGACGACGAGCGCGTAGACGATCATCGCAGGCGCGGAGGCGATCCGCAGGCGCTCGGAGATCTGCGGATCCCCGGAGACGTCCTGCTCGCGCGACTTCTTCGCGAAGTAGGACGCGAGGCCGGAGAGCGAGACCCCGTAGATGACGTAGCGGACCGCAAACATCTCCGGCGACAGCCACCCGAGCTTGTGCAGCAGGTGGTGGTTGATCTCGGCGTTGTGCGCGTCCGCGCTCGCCCAGTAGTAGAGGTCCTTGTAGCCAGCGAGGAGCGGGATCACGAACCCGAGCCCGGCCACGAAGATGATCGGGAGCGTCAGGCCCATCGTCTCGGCGATGCGGCGGATGACGGTGACCCAGCGACCGCGCACCAGGTGGTGGAGGATCACGAGCCACAGCGCGGCGATCGCGATGCTGAAGATGTAGCTCCAGCCGATCACGTACGCGTGGAGGAATCGCGACCACTTGCTCGCGTGGCCCGCCGCCGTGTTGGCGGATGACATCAACGTGAGCACGATCGAGATCGTGAGGAACACGACTGCGATGCCGAGGCCGGCCTTCGTGAAGCTCTGTCCGAGCTTGCCGGCCTTGTACTTCTCGTCGGGGTGGAGGGTCTTCGTGAGCGCGCTCATGGCGTCTTCTCCGGCTTCGTCGTCGGGGTCGGGGTACCAGCAGAACCAGGTG
>JAYSYE010000395.1:0-4407 GCA_043716635.1 Deltaproteobacteria bacterium
GCGAGGATGGGTGTGGCCAAGGCGCGGCGAGAACCGGAGCGGAGCGGCCTCGTGGCCGCGAGCACCGGAAGCGGAGCCGCAACGACGGCCACGCCCACCGCAGCCGCTCCCCCGTTCCCGCACCACCCTTGTCAAATGCGCATGGGCATGACGACGCCGAGATACTCGTCGCCGGTCAGCGGTCGGATGAGCCCCGGATCGAGCTCTCCACCCAGCGCGAGGGTGACCTGGTCCGCCGACATCTGTCCGAGCAGCTCGACCACGTACTTCGGATTGAACCCGATCGCGATCGCCTCGCCGTCGTACTCCGCATCGAGCTCCTCGCGGACCTCGCCGACGTCCGGGTTGTCGCTCGTGATCGTGATGCCATCGCGCGTGGCCGCGACCTTCACGCCGCGGGTCTCCGATGACATGAGCTGCGCGCGCTTCATGGCCTCGATGAAGCGACCACGATCGACCGTGATGATGCGCTTGTGGTCCTTCGGGATGACCTGGTCGTACGGCGGGAACTGCGCGTCGATGAGCTTCACCGCGAGGGCGATGTCGTCCTGCACCAGAAACAGGTGCGGCGTCTTGATGGCGAGCTTGCACTGCGGTCCCGCGTCGAGGACGCGGCGGATCTCCATCAGCCCCTTCTTCGGGATGATGACGCCCGACGTGAGCTTCGGACCGTCGGGGATCGTGCGCTCGACCTTGCTCAGGCGATGGCCATCCGTCGAGACCATCCGGGCCTTCGTGCCATCGCACTCGAAGAACACCCCGTTGAGGTGAAACCGCGTCTCGTCGTTGCAGACGCTGAACAGCGTGCGCTCGATCATCTCCCGGAGGACCGCGCTCTCGATCGTCGACGAGCCCGATTGCATCGCCTCGCGATGGTCCGGGACTTTCGGGAAGTCGCGGTCGGGCATGCCGACGATGCGATACGCGACCTTGCCGCTCTTGATCTCGGCCCAGTGGTTGTCGGCCTTCTTGAGCGTGATCTCGTCGCCGGGTGCGTTCGACACGAGGTCGTACAGGTTCTTGGCGCCGAGGGTGATGCCGCCTTCGGTCGTGTTCGTGCTCTTGAGCTCGGCCGTCAGCGAGACGTTCAGGTCGGTCGCGGCGACGAGCAGCTGGTTCTTGCCCTGCGTTCGCAGCAGCACGTTTGCGAGCATGGGCATCGTGCTCTTGCGGTCAGCGATGCCGGATGCGAGGCGCAGTCCGCGGAGAAACTCGGTCTTTGCGATGCGGAATTCCATGTCGTGCCTCCCACGGGCTGGTTACGAGCCCGGGTCGTGATCCTAGATCTTTAAGTAAGAAGAGATCTTCGTTAGATCTAGGAACTAGTAGGTCCTGTGGATGCTGTGGATAGCCTTGTAACCCACGGCTATGACACTCGAAACGGTACGAGCGCACGTGCGCTGGAGCAGTCGCCCGGGAAGTGGATGGCATGCGGCGTACATGTGGACAACCCGGGAGCGGGACCCTGTCCACGCCGCGTCCACAGCTGGGCGCACAGTCTTACGCACAGGCGAATTCGTCGTCGAAACTCCCGCAGGGACCGACTGCAGTCGCGAGATCCCAGAGTCGGGGCGTCGTGGTTTCTGCGGGTCGTTCATCGGAGAATCAGGCCTTCGACCGCGTGGATCTCGGAGCGCAGGGACGGGTCGTCCTTGAGCTTGCCCTCGATCTTCTGGACCGCGCTGATGACCGTCGTGTGGTGCTTGCCACCGAACGCACGCGCGAGGTCGGGGAACGAATCCTTCGTGTGGTGACGCGCCAGGAACATCGCCACCGCGCGCGGGGTGGCGACGCTCTTGTGCCTTCGCTCGCTCTTGATGTCCGCCGGCTTGAGCCCGTAGTAGCTCGCCACCTGCTTGATGATGCTCTCGACGGTGATGATCTCCTTGGGCCGGGTGATCGCCGCTCCGAGCGTCTCCTGCGCGAAGGCGAGGTTGATGTCGCGCTTCGACAGGGAGGCGTACGCCGCGAGCCGGATGAGCGCGCCCTCGAGCTCGCGGACGTTCGACTTGATCGACGTCGCGATGTACATGGCGACGTCCTCCGGTAGATCCATCCCCTCGCTGCCGGCCTTCTTGTTGAGGATGGCGATGCGCACCTCGAGCTCCGGCGGCTCGATGTCCGCGAGCAGGCCCCACGCGAAGCGCGTCCGCAGCCGGTCCGCGATGTCCGAGATCTCGTGCGGCTTGCGGTCGGAGGTCAGGACGATCTGCTTGTTGTTCTCGTGGAGCGCGTTGAACGTGTGGAAGAACTCGTCCTGCGTGCCCTCCTTGCCGGCGAGGAACTGCACGTCGTCGACCAGGAGCACGTCGATGCCCTCGCGGTAGTTGCGCCGGAACTCGTGCATGCGCGAGGTGCGGATCGCCTGCACGTACTCGTTCATGAACCGCTCGCTCGAGATGTAGACGATGCGCGAGCCGGGGCGATTGCCGAGCTGGGTGTGCCCGATCGCGTGGAGCAGGTGCGTCTTGCCGAGGCCCACGCCGCCGCAGATGAAGACGGGGTTGTATTTGGGCGGGTAGGTCGAGGCCGCCGCCTGCGAGGCCGCGAACGCGAGCTGGTTCGAGGGGCCCGCCACGAACGTGTCGAACACGTAGCGGGGGTTCAGCGTCGCGGCCTCGAGCACGCGCATCGGCGGCTCCTCGTACGCCTGGCGCGAGACGACGGCGGCCGCGGTCACGGTGGGTCGCGGGGCCGGCTGCGCATGCGGGTGCGCGTGCAGGTGCGCGTGCCGATGCGGATGCGCGTCGACCGGCTCCACGAGCCTCGGCTCCGCCTCGATCAGGTCGGCCGGCTCCTGCACGTCAGGCTCCTCGGGCTCGTACGGGGTGGTCGGCCCGTCGGGGTCGAACTCGATGCGGAGAGGCCCGCCGAGCTGGAGCAGCTCCTCCGCGACCGTGGCCCGGAAGTGGTTCTCGAACCACGTCCGCACGTAGCTGTTCGGCGCGCGCAACCGGAGGACCTCCCCATCGCAGGACGTCATCTCGATCGGCCGCAGCCACATGTCGAAGTTCTGAGGCGTGACGCGTGTCCGGAGTCGGCCCACGGCGGAAGCCCAGATGTGTGGTGTCATGAATACTCAGCGTTATCGGTTGGTTGCGAGAGGTCAGACACAGGTCGCCGACAGGAAACGCAACGGCAATCCAGAGGTTATCCACAGGGATCCCTGGTTGCCGGCCACCCCGCGAACGCAGCCGTCAGGCAGGTCCACTGGCGAAGAATCGCGGCGTAGGTAACAGACTCGAATCTGGGGTCGCAAGCCCAAAACCAACTCAACTGAACTCCGGAATCCGTCGCGTACCCGGCCACTTCCGGAGTTCCATCCACAGGGGGGGCGGGACCACGATTTCACGGTCGTGGCGCCCGTTGTCTTGACTTCGAGAGGTGGCTTGTATATCGATCCCCCCCGCCTCTCTCCAGACTCAGGTGACCCAGTGAGCAAGCGTACCTACCAGCCGCATAACAAGAGCCGTAAGCGCACGCACGGCTTCCGCGCCCGCAAGAAAACCCGTGGTGGCCGCGAGGTGCTTCGCCGCCGCCGTGCCAAGGGCCGCAAGCGCATCTCGGTGACGGCTGCCAAGAAGTGACGTCGCCCGTCGGCGTTAGCGGTCGGTCGGGCCTCGGCATCGTCAAAGCGATGCGCCTGCGACAACGCGCCGACTATCTGGCGATTCAGTCCGGTGGGAAGAAGCTGCATGGCCGGCATCTCCTCGCGATCGCGCGACGCCAGCCCAGCTTCGAGCTTGCGGGTCGACTCGGGATTACCGTGACGAAAAAAATTGGCAACGCCGTCGTGCGGAACCGGATCAGACGGTTCGTGCGCGAGTGGGTCCGCCTCCATGGCTGGGTCCCCTCGGGCTGGGACGTAGTTCTGGTTGCCAAGGACACCGCGGCGAGCCAGGTTAGCCGCGACGCGTTCGCTCCCGATCTCTCACGGGTGCTGCGCGAGCTTGCCGCCTGATATGCCGATTCAAGCCAGTCGCACGAGCCGTGCGAGCCGCATCGCCCTGTGGGTGACCGCCGCGCTCGCGTGGCTCGTGCTCGCGCCGGTGCATCTGTACCGCGCGCTGGTGTCGCCGCTCAAGCGCGCGCCGACCTGCCGCTTCGCGCCCACCTGTTCGCAGTACGCGATCGATGCCGTGAGGACTCGCGGAGTCGTCGTTGGAATCGGGCTCGCGGCCTGGCGCGTGGGCCGCTGCAATCCGTTCGGTGGTAGCGGATTCGATCCGGTACCCCCGCGATGCGCGCATGGCGCGCAGGAAGTCGAGCTTCATTAGATGGAAGGACAGGGCAAACGCCTACTCATGGCGGTCGGGCTCGCGCTGGCCGTGATGCTCGCGTGGAACATGCTCTTCCCGCAGAAGCCGCCCGTGAAGAAGCCCGTCGCGACGGCCGCGAGTGGCTCGG
>JAYSYE010000396.1:0-4393 GCA_043716635.1 Deltaproteobacteria bacterium
AGGTCCACGCCGTCGGGGGGGATCGCGATGGCCGACTCCGGCTCGACGCGCGCGGTGCTGCGGACGTCCGGGAGGTCGCCAGGCTCGATCACCTCCCCGCTGCTGAGCGCCACCGTCCGCTCGACGATGTTCTCGAGCTCGCGCACGTTGCCCGGGAAGTCGTAGCTCTCGAGCTTCGCCATCGCGGCGAGCGACAGCCGCACCGCCTGGCCGTGCTCCGCGTTGAAGCGCTTCAGGAAGTGCTCCGCGAGCAGCGGGATGTCCTCGCGCCGCAACCGCAGCGGCGGGATGTTCACCTCGATGACGTTCAACCGGTAGTACAGGTCCGCGCGAAAGGCACCGCGCCCCACCTCCGCCTCGAGATCGCGATTCGTGGCCGCGATGATGCGGCAGTCGACCTCGAGCTCCTCGGTGGCGCCGACCGGCTTCACCTTGCGCTCCTGGAGCGCGCGCAGCAGCTTCACCTGGAGTCCGAGCGAGAGCTCCCCGATCTCGTCGAGGAACAGCGTCCCGCCCGACGCCTCGTGGAACAGTCCAGACTTGTCGGCGATGGCGCCCGTGAACGCGCCGCGCTTGTGGCCGAACAGCTCGGACTCCATCAGCGCCTCGGGGATGGCGCCGCAGTTGACGGCCACGAACGGCCGCGTCGCGCGCGCGCCTTCGGTGTGGATCGCCCGGGCGACGAGCTCCTTGCCCGTGCCGCTCTCGCCCGTGATCAGCACGCTCGTCCGCGCCGACGCGACCTTGCCGAGCAGCTCGAACACCTTCTGCATCGCGCGGCTCTTGCCCAATAAATTTGCGATGCCCACGCGCCCCGCGACCTGCTTGCGCAGCGCGTGGTTCTCCGCGACGAGCGCCTGCTTCTCGAGCGCGCGCGCGATCACGGCCGTGATCTCGTCGACCTGGAACGGCTTGGTCAGGTAGTCGTAGGCGCCGCGCTTCATGGCCGCGATCGCCGTGGCGGCGGTGGCGTACGCCGTCACGAGGACCACCTCGGGGGCCGATCCGGCCTTCGCCGTGCCCGTGCGCTTGATCGCCTCGAGGATCCCGATGCCGTCGAGCTCGCCGGGCATCTTGAGATCGGTCACGACGACGTCGAACGCGTGCGCACCGACGGCAGCGAGCGCCGCGGTACTGTCGCTGGCGACGGTGACGGTGTGGCCGGCTCGCCGCAGACAGATGGCGAGGAACTCCCGCATCGACTGCTCGTCGTCCACGACCAGGATCTGACCCACGCGCGCATCATGCCACGCCGGTGTACCGTCCAATGGTGCGCGCTGTAGTGGACCGCCTGCGCCGCGACCCCGGCCTGGCGCTGGCGCTGCTCGCGATGGTGATCGCGGCGCTCGTGTACGCCCCCACCGTCGGGCACGGCCTCGTCAACTACGACGACCCGTGGCTGATCGGCGACAACTGGATCGTGCAGCACCCGTCGTGGGCGTCGCTGCGCACGATCTGGTTCGATCTGCACTCGCCGCTGCGGTTCGTGCTGACGCCGGAGTACCTGCCGATCCGCGACGTGTCGATCATGCTCGACTTCGCGGTCTGGGGGCACTGGTGGGGCGGGTTCCACCTCGTCGCGATCGCGCTGTACGTCGCGGCGATCGGGCTGTGGTTCGTGGCCCTGACGCGCTTCGGCGTCGAGCGCGTGGTCGCGGGTCTCGCCGTGCTCGTGTGGGCCGTCCACCCGAGTCACGCCGAGTCGGTCGCGTGGCTCAGCGAGCGCAAGGGGCTGCTCGCGATGGCGTGGGCGGGCGCGTGCGCGATCGGGTTCGCGCGGTTTCGCGCCGGCGGGTCGGTGCGCTGGCTCGCGCTCGCCGTGGTCGCGGGCGTGTGCGCGGTGTGGAGCAAGGCGCACGGGGCGTTCGCGATCGCGTCGCTCGCCGGGCTCGAGCTCGTGCTGCCCGCGCTGCGGGCCAGCTGGCGGCGCAGCCTCGTCGGGCTCGCCGCGATCGGCGTCGCGGCGGGGGCAGCGTTCGTGCCCGTGCTGCTGCTCGCCGCCGACGCGCAGGTCGTGGGGACGTCCGGGTCGGCCCCCGCGGGCCGGGTCGCGATGGTGCTCGGGGTGCACGGGTTCTACCTGCGCGAGGGCGCGATGGCCGTGCGCAACGCGGTGGCGTACCCGCTCGCCACTTCGGGTCCCTCCGGCGTCGATCTCGCGCTCGGCGCGCTCGGGTTCGTCGCGCTGGCGGCGCTGTTCGCGTGGCGACCGCGCGGCGCGGATGGGTCCGCTCGCGCGAGCGCCGCGATGCTGCGCGCGGGCGGCGTGCTCTGGATCGCGGGGTGGCTGCCGGTCGGCCACCTGATCCTCCCGCTGCAGATGATCCTCGTCGCAGATCGCTACCTGCTGATCCCGTCGATGGGGCTCGCGGTGATCGTCGCGGTCGCGCTCGCGCGCATCGACCGCCGCGCGGTGCAGGTGGCCGCCGTGGCGGCGATCGCGCTGGCGGGGATCGCGCGCACGCTGGACGCGGAGACGAGCTGGCGCGACCCCCAGCGCCTGTGGGAGCGGGCGGTCGCGAGCAATCCCGCCGACCCGGGCGCGTGGGCCATGTACGTCGAGGCCGTGGCCGATGCGACGGAGGATCCCGCGCGGGTCGCCGCGATCCTCGACGAGGGCCTGACGCATGGCCGCTCGCCGCGGCTCGTGATGCACCAGGGGCTGATCGCGCTCGAGACCGACCGCGCGCGGGGCACCGCCTTGATGCGCGAGGCGGCGCTCGGCGGAGAGGGCCAGGCCATGTCGAACCTCGCGCTGCTGCGCCTCGAGGATGGCGACGTCCCCGAGGCGCTGGCCTGGGCCGAGCGCGGTGCGGTGGCGCGCCCGCGCTACGTGCACGCGCAGCGGACGCTCGGCAAGGTCGCGCTGGCGGCGGGGCCGGCGGCTCTCCCCGAGGCGCGCGCCGCGTTCGAGCGCGCGTTCGAGCTCGAGCCGGGCAGCTGCGCGAACGGCGTGAACCTGGGACTCGTGCTGGTCGCGCAGGGCCAGCCCGCCGCCGCGATCCCGCGCTTCGCGGCGTGCGTGCGCGATCGCCAGCTCGGCGCCCGGGCCGCCTCCGAGCTCGCGCGCGCTCGCGCGCTGGCGGGTGCGCCACCCGCGCCGAGGCTCGCGCCGTCGCCGCCTGCACCGACGGGGGCAACGCCATGAGCCGGCGCGTCGAGAGGGCCATCTTCGCGGCGATCCTCGTCGCGTTCCTCGCGCTGTTCGCGCGCACGTGCACGTACGACTACGTCTGGGACGACGTCCACGAGATCGCGAACAACGAGCTGTTCGACCGCCCGCTCGCCATGGGCCTCGGCGCGACGCAGATGGAGAAGAGCGAGCCCGGCGTGATGGAGGTCCATGACGTCGAGCTCGCGTACGACAGCTACCGACCGCTGCTGTTCACGTCGTTCTGGCTCGACGTGCAGCTCTGGGGTCGCCGGCCCGGCCCGATGCACGCCGTGAACATCGTGCTCGCGCTCCTCGTCATCGCGATGGCGTATCGCATCGGGCGGCAGTGGTTCGGCAGCGCGCTCGCGCTGATCCCGGCGGCGATCGTGGCGCTGCACCCGCAGCAGGTCGAGGCCGTCGCGTACATCTCGGGCCGCGGCGACGTGCTCGCGGCGCTGTGCGCGCTCGTCGCGCTGTCACTCGCGCTCGTCGCGATCGACGCGGAGCGGCGGAGGGTCGGGGTCGTCGTCGTCGCCACGATCGCGCTCGTGGCCTCGCTCGCGGCGAAGGAGTCGTGCGTCGCGCTGCCGGCGGTGGTGCTCCTCGTCGCCCTCGCGCGCGGGCGGCTGCGAGCCCGGTGGTGGGTGGGCGCGGCGCTCGCGGCGGGCGGGCTCGCGTACTTCGCGCTGCGCAGCCTGGTCGCGACCAGCACGTCGGGCCACGCGCTCGGCGCGGCCGTCGCGAGCCTCCCCGACGTGTGGCTGTCGTACGTGCAGCAGGCGGTGCTGCCGTTCCAGCTGTCGAGCGAGCGCGTGCTGCATCATCCACTCGGCGCGGCGGGCTGGCCCATCGCGCTCGTGCTCGGTGGGGGTGCTCTCGTCGCGATCGCGCGCCGCCGCAGCGCGCCGCTGGTCTCGATCGCGCTCGGCACGCTGCTCCTGGCGCTCGCCGTGGCGCCGGCGGCGGTCGTGATCGCGATGACCGGCATCGCCGCCGATCGTTACGCGTACGCGGGCATGATCGGATTCGGCTTCGTGGTCGCGGGGATCGCGGCGGCGGTGGCGGCGCGCGCGGGCAAGTACCGCGGGCTCGTGGTCGCGGCGGGCGTCGCGTGGGCGCTGCTCCTCGTCGTGGTCACGACCGCGCAGATCCCCACGTGGCGCGACAACCTCGCGCTGTACTCGCACGCCGTCGCGATGGAGCCCGCGAGCTCGCAGGCCCAGTATCGGCGCGCGTACC
>JAYSYE010000397.1:0-13241 GCA_043716635.1 Deltaproteobacteria bacterium
GCAGCCGCTGAAGGGCGCGCGCGTCGCCGGCTGCCTGCACATGACGATCGAGACCGCGGTCCTCATCGAGACGCTCACCGCGCTCGGCGCCGAGGTCACATGGACCTCGTGCAACATCTACTCGACGCAGGACGAGGCGGCCGCGGCGATCGCGGCAACCGGCGTCCCCGTGTTCGCGTGGAAGGGCGAGACCCTCGAGGAGTACTGGCAGAACATCGAGCTGCAGCTCACGGCGTTCAAGGGCGGCAAGGGGCCGAACCTGATCCTCGACGACGGCGGCGATCTGACGCTGCTCGTGCACAAGGGCGCCCAGGCGGAGAAGGCGAACAAGGCGCCGGATCCGAAGACGGCGACGAACGAGGAGATGCGCGTCATCTACTCCGTGCTGACGAAGAGCCTCGCCGCGGACAAGACGCGCTTCACGAAGGTCGCGGCCGAGATCAAGGGCGTCTCGGAGGAGACCACCACGGGCGTCCACCGCCTCTACGAGATGGCGCGGTCGGGCTCGCTGATGTTCCCGTGCATCAACGTGAACGATTCGGTGACCAAGTCGAAGTTCGACAACCTCTATGGCTGCCGCGAGTCGCTGTTCGACGGCATCAAGCGCGCGACCGACATCATGGTCGCAGGCAAGGTCGTCGTGGTCGCGGGCTACGGCGATGTCGGCAAGGGCTCTGCCCACGCCGCACGCGGCCTCGGCGCGCGCGTGCTCATCACGGAGATCGACCCGATCTGCGCGCTGCAGGCGTCGATGGAGGGCTACGAGGTCACGACGATGGAGGAGGCCGCGCCGGTCGCCGACATCTTCGTGACGGCGACGGGCTGCATGGACGTGATCCGCGCGGAGCACTTCCTGGTGATGAAGGACGAGGCGATCCTCGCGAACATCGGCCACTTCGACAGCGAGATCCAGGTCGGCTGGCTCGAGGGCAACAAGGAGATCAAGGAGGAGAACATCAAGCCGCAGGTCGACCAGTTCATCTTCCCGAACGGTCGTCGGATCACGCTGCTGGCGCGCGGCCGCCTCGTGAACCTCGGCTGCGGCACGGGCCACCCGGCGTTCGTGATGTCCAACTCGTTCACGAACCAGACGATCGCGCAGATGGCGCTCTGGGCGAACGCGACCACGGGTAAGGACATCATGACCGGCATGAAGTTCGAGGCCGGCCAGGTCTATGTCCTCCCGAAGAAGCTCGACGAGAAGGTCGCCCGCCTGCACCTCGCGAAGGTCGGCGTGAAGCTGACGCAGCTGACGGCCGTCCAGGCCGAGTACCTCGGCGTGCCGCTCGACGGCCCGTACAAGCCGGACCACTACCGCTACTAACCTAGCTAGCTGCTTGGCCAGCTAGCTCGCTGAGGTCACGGCGCGCGGTAGCCGGTCACGACCGCGGCCGTGGCCGCGAGCTGGCCGACCCGGGCACGACGCGGGGCTGGGACATCGTCCCGGACGTGATCGGGCACCCCGCGGACGTCATGCACCACGTGCACGAGCTCGAGGAGCTTCAGCACGTAGTACGTGATGTCCACCTCGTACCAGCGGAAGCCCTGCCGCGCCGACGCCTGGTAGTGGTGGTGGTTGTTGTGCCAGCCCTCGCCGAGGGTGAGCACGGCGAGCACCACGTTGTTGCGCGAGTCGTCGTCGGTGGCGTAGCGGCGCGAGCCCCACACGTGGGCGAGCGAGTTGATGCAAAACGTGACGTGCCACGCGAGCACGAGCGAGACGAAGTGGCCCCAGAACAGCGCGACGGGGCCGCCGATCAGCATCAGCACGACGCCCCACCCGACCGCGACCCCGAGGTCGTGGCGATCGAGCCAGCGCAGCTCGGGGTACTTCGCGAAGTCCTTCACGTTCGACTCGTCGGGATAATGGAACTTGGGATCGAGCACCCACATCACGTGCGAGACCCAGAACCCGCTGAGCCGAGGCGAGTGAATGTCGCCGGCGTGATCCGAGAACTGGTGGTGGCGGCGGTGGTGCGAGGCCCACCACAGCACACCTTGCATCGCGCTCGACATCGCCAGCAGCGCCAGCACGAACTGGAACACGCGGCTGGTCTTGAACGTGCGGTGCGCGAAGTAGCGGTGGTACCCCGCCGTGATCGCGAACATGCGCACGAGGTAGGTGCCGAGCAGCCACCACAGGGCGGTCCAGCTCCAACCCACGGCGATGGCGCCGACGAGCGCGACCCCGTGAACCGCCCAGAACGGCCCGTGATAGATCATCGCGGCGAGCCTGCTCTTCGCCCCCGGGTTGGACGTCGAGCCGGGCTCGGTCGTCGAGCCGGGCTCGGTCGTCGAGCTGGGCTCGGTCGTCGCCGCGGGGGTGGTCATCGCGCCGGGCTTGGATCGCATGGACTGCACGTGCTTCACCATGAGGCGCGCCGCGGCCGCGGACCGTCACCATTGCCGCACCTTTCCGACGCCTTGCGGCGCCGATGGTGACCCGATCATGACGTGTCAACGCGTGCGTCTCGAGGTTTCGCGTCCCGGTCCCGCGCGCGGCCTGGTTCTCAGTCGGCGCCGCTGCCGCCCGAGCGATTGCGCTTGATCTCCGCGGTGTGCCGCTTGTCGGCCACGCGTCGGCGCTTCGCGCCCTTCGACGGCTTGGTCGCGCGGCGCGGCTTCGGACGGTCCAGCGCCGCGGCCACCATCAGCGCGAGCTTGCTCGTCGCGTCGTCCTTGTTCTTCAGCTGATCGCGCGACAGCGTGGATGTGACGATCAGGGTGCCGTCGGTCGTCAGCTTGCTGCGCAGCTTCTGCAGCAGCCACGCGCGTTCGTCCTCGCGCAGGACCGCCGACGTGGCGATGCACCAGCGCAGGTCGACCTTCGACGAGACCTTGTTGACGTTCTGCCCGCCCGGACCACCGGAGCGCGCAAACGTCATCTCCAGCTCGGCCGCGGGGATCGTCAGCCGCGGCGTGACGACGAGATCAGGCATCGAGGTCAGCCATCGAGGTCAGGCAGCCCGATCGGGCACGGCCCGGGCGCCTAACCCTGCGTCGGCGTGTTCGACTTCTTCGCCTTGCGCTTGTTCGTGGGGCCCTTCTGGGCCTCGTCGTACACGCGCATCTCGGTCTCGGCCGTCGTCTGCACCGCTTCGAGGTACAGCGAGGTCAGCCCGAGGTGATCACCGCGCAGCGCCTCGTAGTAGCGCTGGCGATCGATCGAGTGGACGATCGCGATCGGATACCCGCCCTCCTGGAGGAGCTGGTTCGACGCGATGCGGACCGTCCGGCCGCTCTCCTTGGCCCACGGGAAGATCGCCATGAACCGCGAGTGCAGCGTGGAGACCTTCTCGATGACGTGGAGGTTCTTCGTGGCGGGCTCGTCCAGCCACTCGCCGAGCTTGCGCATCGCGGGCAGGATCTTCTCGGGCGGCGAGATGTCGTGATAGTAGAGCCGGTGAAGCGGGTTCTCCTTGCGGAACGGGAGCCCCTTCGCCTTCTCGTCCGGCGCCAGGATCGCGTAGAGGTCGCGGATCGTGTCGAGCTTGAACGGCTTCTTCTTGTTCGCGGCGGACTCGGCCGCGAAGTTACAGGCGTCGTCGAACCGCCGGATCTCGTCGTAGCTCGGGATCAGCGACGGATCGCTGATGATGGTCGGATCGACGGCCGCCTTGATCTCGCTGTACGACAGGACCTCGCCCTCGAGGGCGGCGTCGTGGTGGATCAGCGAGATCCGCAGGCGGTTGTTGAACTCCGTGCGCGCGACCTGGTTCGCCGTCGCTACCCGTGTGCGCCACGCGGTCACGATGCGCTCGACCTCGCTGAAGCGAGCGTCGATGTCCTCGGTTTCCTTGTACCTAAGCACCTGTTATCTTGCGGACTCTACGATCCGCCATCCGGATCGTCAAGAAATGTGGGTGATGTTCGCACACGCGACAGTGCTTCTGGCCGAGACGATCGACGCGCTAGCTATCCGAGATCATGGTGTTTATGTGGACGGCACCCTGGGCGGAGCCGGCCACGCGAACGCGATTCTCGAGGCGCTCCCGACCACCCGGCTGATCGGGATCGACCGCGACCCCATGGCGCTCGCGGCGGCGCGGGAGCGCCTCGCGCCGTACGGAGACCGGGTGCGCCTCGTTCACGCCGAGTACAGCGAAATTCCTCGGCTCGTGACCGAACCGGTGCAGGGCATCCTGCTGGATCTGGGGGTGTCGTCGCCCCAGCTCGACCTGGCGGAGCGCGGGTTCTCGTTCAGCCGGGAGGGACCGCTCGACATGCGCATGGACCCGACCCGTGGTCCGACCGCGCGGGAGCTGATGGAGGACACGGACGCGGATGCGCTCGGCGACATCCTCAGCGAGCTGGGCGAGGAGCGCTATGCGAAGCGGATCGCGCGCATGATCAAGGACGAGCTGAAGATCGGCGGGCTCACGACCACGCTGCAGCTCGCGGCGCTGTGCACGCGGGCGATCCCGAGCGCGGAGCAGCGCAAGTCGAAGATCCACGCCGCGACGCGCACGTTCCAGGCCCTCCGGATCGCGGTGAACGCGGAGCTCGAGAATCTCGAGACGCTACTCGCGGCGTTCCCGGACGTGGTGGCGGCAGGCGGGCGCTGCGCGATCATCAGCTTCCACTCGCTCGAGGATCGGCTCGTGAAGAACGCGTTTCGGGATCTCGCGTGGAGCTCGTCGCTGCCACCTCGGCTCGCGCAGGATGCGGGCGAGCGCGTCGATCCCGTCGTGGAGCTCGTCCCGCGGAAGGCGATCGTCGCCTCCGACGCGGAGGTCGCCACGAACCCGCGCGCGCGGTCGGCGCGGCTGCGCGTCTGCGAGCGCACGGCGGCGCCGAACCAGCGCGCCCTGCGCGATCCCGTCCCGAAGCGCCACTGAGCTCCCCGCCCCGACCGGCGCGCCACCCGAGCCGCTCGACCCGAGAGCGCGGCGGTGCGTGCGCTCGCCATCACGATCCATCCCTGGCCGAAAATTTGCCCAGGCGATCCGCGAGGCGCCTAGTGAGACCGTCGTGCTGTATCGGATTTTCCATCGCGAGCCGGGAGCGGCGGCCTCCGTCCGCGCCGTGGTCGTCGCCCTCGTCCTCCTCGCGGTGATGATCGCCAGCATCGGCGTGATCCGCGTGTCGCGCGAGCACGAGGTGCTGCGCCTCGGCTTCGCGCTCGCGAAGAAGTCGGAGCACGTCCGCGAGCTGCGGGAGATCGAGCGTCAGCTGGAGCTCGAGCTCGGCACGCTGTCCTCCCCCGAGCGCATCGGCCGCCTCGCGACGCAGCTCGGCATGCAGCCGGTCGCGCCCGATCGCATCCGCGTGATCACCGGGACGAATCCGAAGGGGAAGGTCGCGCTCCGGTGAGGGAGCGCCGCAAGATCCGACCGATGACCCCGGGCGTGCCTCACGGCGCCCGCGTGCGCGCGTATCTCGCGGGTGGCGTCGTGTCGCTCTGCATCCTCGGCGTCGGCATGCGCGCGTGGGCGCTGCAGGTCGGCCAGGGGGACCACTTCCGCGACCTCGCCGATCGCCAGCACGCGATGAGCGTCGACATCCCGGCCCCGCGCGGCGAGATCGTCGACACGCACGGCAGCGCGCTCGCTGTCTCCGCGGACGCCGATTCGATCTGGGCAAACCCGCGCAGCATCCGCGACGTCACCGCGATCGCGGCCCAGCTCGCGCCGCTCGTGCCCGGCATCGATGCGGCGACGCTCGAGAGCAAGCTCGCGGGCGATCGCAGCTTCGTGTGGATCGCGCGCCACGTCGCGCCGGAGGTGGCCATCGCGGTGCGCGCGGCGAAGCTGCCCGGCATCGAGGTCGCGAAGGAGCCGCGGCGCTGGTACCCGGGCCGCACGCTCGCCGGTCCCGTGATCGGGCGCGCCGACATCGACGGCAAGGGCGTCGATGGCATCGAGCTCGCGATGAACAGCGTGCTCACGGGCACGCGCGGCGCCGGCAACGCCGTCCGCGACGCCCACGGGCGCCGCATGTTCGCCGACGGCATGGAGCAGCCCGAGCCGGGCGCGACGGTGCAGCTGACGATCGACCGCAGCATCCAGGCGATCGCCGATCGCGCGATCGCGGACGCGGTGACGGTCAACAAGGCGAAGAGCGGCGTCGTCGTCGTGCTCGATGTCGCGACGAGCCGGGTGCTCGCGATGTCGACGTACCCGACCTACGATCCCAACGCGGCCTCGCCGACTCCCGCGCGCAACCGTCCCGTGACCGACGCGTACGAGGCGGGCTCCGTGATGAAGGTGTTCACCATCGCGGGCGCGCTCGACGCGGGCGTGGTGCGGCCGGACACCGAGCTGGATCTGCACGGCGGCTACATGGTGATCGGACGGATCCCGATCCACGACGTCGATGGCGACAAGAGCCTGACCGTCGAGGGCGTGGTGAAGCGCTCGTCGAACGTCGGGGCCGCGCTGATCGCGCAGCGGCTCGGCAAGCTGCCCCAGGAGGAGGCCCTGCGGCGGTTCGGGTTCGGCAGCAAGAGCGGCATCGAGCTGCCGGGCGAGCAGATGGGCATGCTGCGCTCCGCCACGCGATGGCGCGACAGCGAGCAGGCGACGATCGCGTTCGGCATGGGGCTCACCGTGACCCCGCTCCAGATCGTCGCGGGGGTTGCCGCCCTCGGCAACGACGGCATCTATCACGCCCCCCGCGTGATCGAGCGGGTGACCGGGCCCGATGGCGTGCGGGAGCTCCCGATCGGCCCCGAGCGCCGCGTGGTCTCGTCGAAGACCGCGACCCAGATGCGGAAGATCCTCGGCTCGGTGTTCGAGGGCGGGAAGCTCTCGGGGACCGCGGCCGGCATCGTCGTCCCGGGCTTCGTGTGCGGCGGCAAGACCGGCACGGCGCACAAGTGGGACTCCGCGACGCATCACTACTCGCTCGACCGGTACCTGTCATCCTTCGTCGGGCTCGCGCCGCTCGATCATCCGCGGCTCGCGATCATCGCGATGATCGACGAGCCCTCGCCCGACAGCCACATGGGCGCGAAGGTCGCGGGCCCCGTGTTCGCCGCCGTCGCGAGCGAGTCGCTGCGCTACCTCGGCGTGCCCGGCGAGTCGCTCGTCTGCCCGCCGGTGCCGCCCGGGCCGCGGCCGCTCGTGATCCGGACGAAGGTCTGCACCATCCCGTCGCCGCCGGTGTCGCGCCCCGGAGCGACCGCGCCGGCGGCCGGCGGGCCGACGCTCGCCCCTGCGGGCCTGGCCGCCCCCGTGCCCGCCGACGAGCCGGTGGACGTGCTCCCCACGGAGGACGACTCTCCGTCGGAGGCCGAGCCCGCCATCACCGCGCCGCCGCCGGGCTGAAAGCCCTGGCGACCTTGCGACGATCGATGAAATCGGTGAGGCTGGGCGTTCGATCCGCATGACGCTGCACCAGCTCATCACGAGGCTCGTCGGCGCACGCGTCGTCGGCGACGCGAGTGTCCCGGTGAAGGCCGTCCGCAGCGACTCGCGCGCGGTCGAGCCCGGCGACGTCTTCGTGGCCGTCCGCGGCATCCGCAGCGATGGCCACGCGTTCGTGCAGGCGGCGCTCGACCGCGGCGCGGCCGCGATCGTGGTCGAGACGGAGCTGCCCGGCGTCGCCGTCCCCCAGGTGATCGCGGTCGACGGTGCGTCGGCGCTCGCCGTGCTCGTCGGTGCCTCGCTCGGCGATCCCGCCCGGGCGATGACGCTCGTCGGCATCACCGGCACGAACGGCAAGACCACCACGACGTACCTGGTCGAGGCGATCCTGGAGGCCGCGGGCCACAAGCCCGGCGTGATCGGCACCGTCGAGCTGCGCTGGGGCGGCGCGACGGGGACGCGGATCCCTGCCGCCTACACCACCCCGACGCCGCACATGCTGCACGAGGCGTTCGCGCAGATGCGCGATGCCGGCTGCACGCACGTGGTGATGGAAGTCACCTCGATCGCGATCGCCCAGGGCCGCGCCGCCGGGCTCGAGTTCGCCGTCGGCGCGTTCTCGAATCTGACGCAGGACCACCTCGACGTCCACGGCACGATGGAAGCGTATCGCGACGCGAAGCGGCGGCTGTTCGGCGAGCTCCTCGCGCGCGGCGACTCGACCGGCGTCGCGGTGGTAAACGTCGACGATCCCGAGGGCGAAGGCATGGGCCTCGCCGCGCCCGGCCGCGTGCTGCGCGTGTCGAGCAAGCTCGCCGCCGAGGCGGCCGAGATCCGGGTCGTCGCGCAAGACTCGACGGTGCGCGGCATCACGGCGACGCTCGCCACGCCGACCGGTACCTTCACGCTGCACGCGCCGCCGCTGATCGGCGCCTACAACGTGGACAACCTCGCGCTCGCGGCCGGCATCGCGGAGGCGCTCGCGATCCCCCACGCGGCGATCGCCGATGGCATCGCTCGGCTGGCCGGCGTGCCCGGACGCGTCGAGCGAGTCCCGAACGATGCGGACCTCGATATCTTCGTCGATTACGCGCACACGCCCGATGCGCTGCGCAACGTGCTCACCGCGTTGCGGCCGCTGACGGCGCGCCGGTTGATCTGCGTGTTCGGCTGCGGTGGCGACCGCGACCCGACGAAGCGGCCGAAGATGGGCGCCGAGGTGACCGAGCTCGCCGACCTCGCGGTCGTGACGAGCGACAACCCGCGTACGGAGGAGCCGCACTCGATCCTCGAGCAGATCCTGGTCGCGGTCCCGCGCCCGTTCTTGGTCGACGTCGATCGCCGCACCGCGATCCGCGCCGCCATCGCCGAGGCCACCCCCGGCGATGTCGTCGTGATCGCCGGGAAGGGGCACGAGGACTACCAGATCCTGGGGACCACGAAGCATCACTTCGACGATCGCGAGGAGGCGGCCGCGGCCGTGCTCGATCGCTGGCGCCGTTCGTTCGTCGCGCTCGCGGACGATGTCGGGGGATCGCTCCATGGGGCGACCGAGCCCGTCAGCAAGCGTGCCTCCACCCCCACCCTCGCCCAGCCGCCGTCGGGTCACGTCTCGCGCGTGGTGATCGATAGCCGCATCGCGGCGCGCGGCGATCTGTACGTGGCGATCCGCGGCGAGGCCCACGACGGCCACGCGTTCTGCGAGGCCGCGATCGCCGCCGGAGCCTCGGCGCTCCTGGTCGATGCGAAGAGCGAGGCGGCGCAGCCAACGCGGAGCGCGCGCGTGCCCACGATCGTCGTCGACGACACGCGGCTCGCGCTCGGCGCAATCGCGCACGGCCACCGGCAGCGCTGGGGAGGCAAGCTCGTCGCCGTCACCGGATCCGCAGGCAAGACGACGACCAAGGAGCTCGTCCGCTACGCGCTCGCCGCGGCAGGGGCCACGCACGCGGCGGCCGGCTCGCTGAACAACGAGACCGGCGTGCCGCTCACGTTGCTCGCACTCCGGTCATTCCATCAGTTCGCGGTCGTCGAGATGGGCATGCGCGGCCCGGGGCAGATCGAGTACCTCACCAAGCTCGCCGAGCCCGACGTGGCCGTGATCGTGAACGCCGGTACCGCTCACATCGAGCTGCTCGGCAGCACCGACGCGATCGCGGCCGCGAAGTCGGAGATCTGGCTCGGCCTGCGCGAGGGTGGGACCGTCGTCCGGCCGTCGGACGATCTGCGGCTCGAGGAGTCCGCGCGTCGGCTGCAGCCGCGGGCGCGTCACGTCACGTTCGGAGAGCGGGACGCCGACGTCATGCTCGTCGACTACCAGCCCCTCGAGTCGGGCGGGGCCCTCGTGCTCGACGTGTTCGGCACGCGCCACGCGCTGGAGCTGCACCTGGTGGGGCGCCACGCCGCGCTCGATGCGTGCGCGGCGATCGCGGCCGCCCACGCCGCCGGGGCCTCGGTGGCTCAGATCCTCGCGGGGCTCGTCAACGCGCAGCCGCCCGCACTGCGGGGCGAGGTCGTGACCATCGCCGGGCGCAAGGTGATCGTCGATTGCTACAACGCCAACCCCGCGTCGATGGCGGCGGCGATGCGAGCCCTCGCGGAGCGCGCCGTCGGCCACGCGGGCATCGCCGTCATCGGCGACATGCTCGAGCTCGGCACTCATGCGCCGGGCGCGCATCGCGATGCAGGTGCGCTCGCGCAGGCGCTCGGGCTCGGCGTGATCGCGCTCGGCGAGCACGCCGACACCGTGGTCGAGGCTGGCGGCGCGACCGCGGAGCGAGCCCCGGATCCGGCGACGGCAGCGGCCCGCGCGTTCGCCCGCACGGGGCCTGGTGACTGGTTGCTGCTCAAAGCCTCGCGCGGCATGCGGCTCGAGCGGGTGCTCGACGCGATGCGTGCCACTGCCCTCGCGGACCGCACTCCGAAGGAAGCGAACGTCTGATGCTGTTCCAGCTGCTCTACCGGATGGCCGGCCTCCGCATCTTTCGTTACACGTCGACCCGCATCCTGTGCGCGGCGATCACGGCGCTGCTGCTGTCCTTCGTGATCGGGCCCTGGTTCATCGAGAAGCTCAAGTCCCGCCAGATCGGCGAGACCATCCGAAGCGACGGTCCACAGACGCACAAGAAGAAGGCGGGCACGCCCACCATGGGCGGCTCGCTGATCCTGTTCTGCCTCGCCGTCTCCACGCTGCTCTGGTGCGACCTGCAGAACGTGTTCGTGTGGCTCGCGCTCACGGTCACGGTCGCATTCGGCGCGATCGGCTTTGCCGACGATTACAACAAGGTCGCGAAGAAGAACAAGGCCGGCCTGTCGGGCTGGATCCGCATCTCGCTCGAGTTCGCGGTTGCGGGCGGCGCCATGGCGTACCTCTTCTACTCGAACGCGATGCCGCTGCACGATGCGAAGGGCCACGCGATCCGGCTCGCCGTGCAGCTGCCCTTCGGCGACTTCTACGAGCACGGCCTCGAGATGCCCGCGTGGCTCTACGTGATCTTCGCGTCGTTCGTGATCGTCGGCACCGCGAACGCCGTGAACTTCACCGACGGGCTCGATGGCCTCGCGATCGGGCCCGCGATCATGAACGCGGGCACGTTCCTGATCCTCGCGTACATCGCCGGCGTCGAGACCACGATCATCGCGGCGGGCGGGCACTCGGTGACGATCGCCGAGTACCTCCACGTCGCGCACATCGAGGGCAGCGCCGAGCTCGCCGTGTTCAGCGCGGCGCTGTTCGGATCGGGCGTCGGGTTCCTCTGGTACAACACGTATCCAGCGCAGGTGTTCATGGGCGACGTCGGCGCGCTCGCGCTCGGCGGCTCGATCGGGATGCTCGCCGTGCTCACGAAGAACGAGCTCGTGCTGCTGATCGTCGGCGGGCTGTTCGTCGTCGAGGCGCTGTCCGTGATCATCCAGACGGGGTCGTTCAAGATCACGAAGCGGCTCACCGGCGTCGGCAAGCGCGTGTTTCGAATGGCCCCGATTCACCACCACTACGAGCTGAAGGGCTGGGAGGAGCCGAAGATCATCGTGCGGTTCTGGCTCGTGTCGCTGGTGCTCGCGCTCGTCGCCCTCGGCACGCTGAAGGTCCGCTGATGAGCTCGGGAATGGAGAGCCCGGAGCGGCCGAGCATGGACCTCGCGGGCAAGCAGGTCGTCGTCGTCGGGCTCGCGCAGACGGGGATCGCGCTCGCGAGGTTCGTCGCGCGGCGCGGCGGCCGCGTGATCGCGATGGACGGCAAGCCGCCCGAGCAGCTCGCAGCGGCCCGGGCCGCGCTCGCCGACATGGCCGTGCAGTGGTCGGTCGGTGGGTTCGATGCGGCGCTCCTGCGCGCGAGCGACCTCGTCGTGATGTCGCCGGGCGTCCCCGTGCTGCCCGAGATCGCGGCCGCGCGAGCGGCGGGCGTCGAGGTCATCGCCGAGATCGAGCTCGCGTACCGCTTCCTCGATCCGGGCGCGATGGTGCTCGCGATCACGGGCACGAACGGGAAGTCGACGACGACCGCCCTCACCGGCGCGCTGTGCGCGGCCTCGGGCCGCCCGACGTTCTGCGGCGGCAACCTCGGCACCATGCCGATGATCGACGCGGTGGATCACCCGGCCAATGTCCCGGGCGGCTTCATCGTGGTCGAGGTCGCGGCGTTCATGCTCGAGACGTGCACGACGTTTCGTGGCAAGGCCGGCGTGCTCACGAACATCACGGAGGACCACCTCGATCGCTTCGGCACGATGGAGCGCTACGCCGAGATGAAGGGTCGCATCTGGGACTTCCAGCGCGAGGACGACCTCGCCATCGCGAACGCGGCCGATCCGTGGGTGATGCGCGAGACGGCAGGCATCCACGCGCGCCTCGCCACGTTCGACTCGCGCCCGGGCGCCGTCCTGCCGGCGCGCGGAGCCGTGGTGTCCTCGGATCGGCGCCGGTTGCAGCTCGGCCTCGGCTCCCACGAGGAGGACTTCCCCGTCGACGATCTGGTGATCGTCGGCAACCACAACCTCGAGAACGCGATGTGCGCGTACCTCGCCGCGCGCGGCTGCGGGGTCTCCATCGATGCGGTCCGTGCCGGGGCCCGCAGCTACCGACCCCTGCCCCACCGCATGGAGCTGGTCGGCGACCGCGCGAATCTGTTCTTCTACGACGACAGCAAGGGCACGAACGTCGCCTCGGTCGCGGCGTCGGTGCGCGGGTTCCCCCGCCCGCTCGTGCTGATCGCGGGTGGCGTCGACAAGGGCGGCTCCTACGCGCCGATGTTCGAGGCGCTCGACGGCACGTGCAAGGGCATCGTCCTCATCGGCAAGGCCGCGCCCATCATCCGCGCGGCCGCCGAGGCCCACGGCGCGACCTATCCCGTCCTCGACGCGACCGACATGCACGACGCCGTGCGCCGCGCGACCGAGCTCTGCATCGCGGGCGATGCAGTCGTGCTCTCGCCCGCGTGCGCGAGCTACGACATGTTCCAGAACTTCGGCCACCGCGGTCGCGTGTTCCGCGAGGCCGTCGCCGCCGTCGGCGCCACCCGCCTCGACCTGTCGTGATCCCCGAGCGTCGCCACCTGTAGAAGGAAAGTTGCCCGCGCGGATCGGCGCCCGGAGGATGGCCCCGTGACGTTGCTCGCGCGGATCGCGGACCTACGGGCGAAGCTCGCTGCGCGGCGAGCCGCGGCCCGGCGAGCCGCCGAGATCGGCACGCTCGACCCCACGCTACCCGCCCAGGCGCAGGTCGTCGCGATCCAGCATCCCAGCCAGACCCTGCCGGAGCGGCCGTACGATCTGGTGCTGCTGATCGCCGTGCTCGGGTTGCTCGTCGTCGGGACGATCGAGATCTACGCGTCGACGGCGGCCGATGGCCTCACCCGGCTGGGCGATGGCGCGCACTTCCTCGAGAAGCAGATGCTGTTCACGGGGCTCGGCGGCGTGGCCATGTGGTACGGCGCGC
>JAYSYE010000398.1:0-4388 GCA_043716635.1 Deltaproteobacteria bacterium
CGGTAACGGACGTCGCGACAGCGCCAGAGCTGCAGCACGTCGATACGCTTCGACAGGACGCCGGTCTCGGTCTCGATCACGGTGTTGGTGACGCGAAACTTGATGCTCTTGCGGTGGAGCGTGACGCCGAACATGAACACGGCCGCGGCTGCAGCCGGGACCAGCACGTGGAGCACGCGGTTCTGCGTGGTGGTGGTCGACTTCTCCATCACGTGCGTGATGTACATCGCGAGCACGGCGCCGAAGAACGCGAGGATGTAGTAGCCGAGGAACGCCTTCCACGACGGCACGCCCTCGTAGAACACCTTGCGCACGTCCAGCGCAGGCTTGCCCGCGGTCTCCGTCAGCGCGCCGGCGCTGCGCGCGAACGGCGGCACGGCCGGCTCCGCCACCGGTGCGACCGCAGGCGCCACCGCAGGCGCCACCGACGCGACCGCGGGTGCGTCCGGCGGGACCGCCGCCATGAACGGCGCGGGCGTCGTGGGGCCACCCGGCGCGGGAGCCGCGGACAGAAACGATCCGCAGAAGCGACACTTGATCGCTTCGTCCTGGATCTCCTCGGCGCAGAACGGGCACTTCTTCATGGGCTTAGATCCGGTACCCGACGCCGACCATCACGTCGATCGCGGTGATCGACTTGATGTCGTCGCGCAGGCCCGCCTTTGCGGGGCTGTACGCGAATGCGAACGGCGCGAGCGTGCCGATCACGTGCTTCGTGAACGCGAAGTCCGCGGACAGCCCGGCGCGCACGTGTGGCATCGCGAGCGCGCCCGTCGTGTCGGCGCCCCCCGTGAAGTCGCTCCGGGCGGCGCCCGCGAGCAGGAGCGCGCCGACGCCCACGTCGAGGCGCAGGCCGAGCTTCGCGCTCATCTGGTACGTGAGTCCCGCGTTGGCCATCAGCCCGTAGAACGACGCAGTGCTCGAGGTGCCGGTCTCCATGTTGCCCGCCGGCACCGCCGCGAATGTGAACGCCGCGCCCGCCTCCAGCGTGAGCTGCGGACCGACCGCGAACGGGTAGCCGCCGATCAACGCACCGGTGGCGCGGACGGGGACGTCGAGGTCCCCGGCCGACACGACGGTCGCGCCGCCGACGAGGCGAAGGCTGACGACGGTCGGACCTGCCGTGGAGGACGTGGCCAGTCCACCGTCGTACACGTCGGGCCCCTCGCCCGGTTCCTGCGTCTCCGCGACCGTGGTCGGCGGCGCGGTGGTCGCCGGCGGCGCCGGATCGTTCGGGTTCGGCGCGATCGTGGTCGGCAGCGTCGTCGCCACCGCGGTCTGCGTGGCCGCGCATGCCTCGAGCTCGGCGATCCACGCGTTCACCTTCGCGCGCTGATCCGCCGCGAGCGGCTTCGCTGTGTCCTGATCCTTGAACTCGAGGAACCGCTTGTAGAAGAACACGCCGTTCGCGCAGTCCTTCTTCACCCGGTACGACTGCGCGATGTTGTAGAGGTACGCGGCCTTCTTGCTCTGGACGGTCTCGAGCGAGAAGCCCTTCTTGAATGACTCGATCGCGGCGTCGAACTCGCCGAGGTTGTAGTGATCGGAGCCCGCCTGGTACCAGCCGGCAGCGGTCGTGGGCTCGCCGCCCGCGGATGGCGCCGGTGCCGGTGCCGGTGCACCCGCTGGCTGCGCGAGCGCGAGCGAGGGCGCGAGCACGAGCGCTGCGAACAGGAGCGGGATCTTCGTCGCCATGAGCGTCACCCTCATACCTTCATTCCACCCACTAGAGCGGCATCAAGCTCGTGTCGTTGGCGCCACTGTGCGCGGAGCCCGCTGCGGTCCCGCCGCCCGTGTGGACGAGCGTGACGTCCCTGACGATGGCCACGTCGCCGGCCGACGTGATCGAGACGTCGCGATACCCGGACAGGCGCAGCACGATCTTCACCCGCTTGCCCGCGTCGATCTGCACGGGGTCGGGAGTCTTCGCGCCCGTGTCACGACCCTCGACCCAGATGTGCGCACCGGCGGGCTTAGTCCGCAGCGTGACCGCCAGCCGCGCGACCGTCGCTGCACTGCCACTGCCACTGCCCGCACCGATCGCCGAGCTACCGCTGCCGCTTCCAGCATCGGCCACGACCGCCGCGCTACCGACCTCGGCGACCACGGATGCGCTGCCGACGTCGGGGACGACCGCGGCACTGCCACTGCCGCTGCCAACCGCCACGTTCGCGCTCCCCGCGGCGACGCGGCCCGACCCCGATCCCGGCCCCGCCATCGCCGTCACCGCAGGGGTCCGCGCAGAGGTCACCGCAGCGGTCACCGGCGGCGCATCGCGGTGCATCGCCACCACCCCGATCCCGACCGCGGCGGACGCGACGACGATCGCCGCCGCGATGATGAACCCGACCTTGCTGCGCGGCGGCTCGAGTTGCTGGCCTGCGGCGGCGCCCATCGTCGTCGGCGGGGCCAGGCCGCGCCCGGGCGTCGAGAGGGCGTGGCCATGCGCGCCGAGCATCGGGATCGCCCCCGGCGCCGGGGTCGGCACCATCATCGGTGGCGCGCCCGTGATGCGGCTCGCACGCACCGACGGCAACGGTGCCGACGAGGGCATCAGCTGCCGCGCCATGAACGCCGCGATCCCGCCATACGCTTCGACGTAGCCGACCGGATCCGCCATCGCGCGGATGAACTCGTCCATCGTCGGATAGCGCAGGTCCGGGCGCTTCTCGAGCGCCTTCATCACGACCGCCTCGACGTGCGGATTGAGCAGGTGATACTGCGACGGTGGCCGCGGCTGCTGGGTCAGGTGCTGGATCAGGATGTCGCCGTAGGCCTCGCCGATGAACGGTACGCGCCCCGTGAGCATCTCGTAGAGCACGATGCCGAGCGCGTAGATATCCGTGCGGTGGTCGGTGGACCCGCGGCCCTCGCACTGCTCGGGCGACATGTACGCGGGCGTGCCCATCACGATGCCGGTGCGCGTGCGGTTCGACTGCGCGTCGTTCGTGAGCTTCGCGATGCCGAAGTCGAGCAGCTTCACGAAGTCACGGTCGCGGTGCCGCGAGATCAGGATGATGTTGTCGGGCTTGAGGTCGCGGTGGACGATGCCGCACTTGTGCGACGCCGCGAGCGCGTCGCCGACCTGCAGCGCGATCGCCAGCGCGCGCGCGGGCGGTAGCGGTGACTCCGAACGCACGACCGCGGACAGCGTCTGCCCCGCGAGATACTCCATGATGAAGTAGACGAGCTGCTCGCGCGCCGAGCCGGTGCCCGACTGGATCAGCCCGAAGTCCACGATGTCGACGATGTTCGGGTGACCGATATCGTTGACGGCCTTGGCCTCGTTGAAGAAGCGGTTCGCGACGTCCGGGTTCGTCGAGAACTCGGAGTGGAGGACCTTGATCGCGACCTTCTTGCCGATGGTCGGATGCTCCGCGAGATACACGGCTCCCATGCCGCCCTCGCCAACTCTCTGGGTGACCAGATAGTTGCCGATGGTTTTCCCGATCAACGTGTCTACCGGGGGCCTTTGATGGGTCGCCATACGCTCTCCGCCCACCGGTATTCTAGCCTCACTCTCGGCGAAAAGTCGCGACGTCCTCGGGCGCGTGTTACGAAGTGAAAGATGGTAGTTGCATCCCGCACTGCTCTCGTCGTGGCGCTCGCGCTCGCGGGTGCCCTCGGCGCCGTCGCTCCCGCCGCCGCCGACGACCTTCCAGCCGTCAAGTCGCACTCGGCCTGCGTCATCGACGCGGAGACGGGCGCCGAGATCTACGCGAAGGATGCCGACGAGGTCCGCGCGATCGCGTCGACCACGAAGATCTTCGTGGCCATGGCCGTGCGCAAGCACGACCTCGATCTCGATGGCTGGACGGCGATCTCCCGCACCGACGTCAAGGCCGGCAAGGGCGGGTCCCGGACCCGGCTCGACCTCGGCGAGACGTTCCGCAACCGCGACCTTCTGCGGGCCATGCTGATGGCCTCGGACAACCGCGCCCCGACGGCCCTCGCCCGCGCCGCCGGGATGGAGCCCGATGGTCTGGTGAAGGCGATGAACGTCATCGCCAAGGACCTCAAGCTCAAGCGCACCAAGTTCACGGACCCGAACGGGCTCCGCGGCAACGTGTCGACGGCACGCGAGATGGCGATCGCCCTGCGCGAGGCCCTGGCGGATCCCGTGCTCCGCGAGATCATGGGCACCACCTTCGAGGTGATCACCTCCAAGGACGGCTCGGCGAAGATCGCCTACGGCACGACGAACCAGGTCCTCGTCTCGAAGAAGTACGACGTGATCGGCGGCAAGACGGGCTTCACCAAGCCCGCCGGCTACTGCTTCATCACGGGCGCGCGCTTCGAGAAGCGCGAGGTGATGATGGCGTTCCTCGGGGCGGACGAGAAGGGCACACGCTTCGGCGACTTCAACCGCGTCGCGACGTGGCTCGAGG
>JAYSYE010000399.1:0-4385 GCA_043716635.1 Deltaproteobacteria bacterium
TGCAGCCACCGGCCGACGTCCGCGACGCAGGCCGGGGTCGTCAGACAGTCGTCGGGGACGCCCTCGGGCGGCAGTGCGCGCCGCACCTCGAGCCCGCCCACGGCGTCGACCTCGAGCGTGGAGGCCAGGCCTGTGGCGAGGTCCTGTGCGAGCGCATCGACCCGGGCTGGCTCGACGTTGACGGCGAGGCCGGGCACGATGCCGACCTTCACGTGCTTCACGGCGGTCGCGCCCCCCGCGTACGCCGGTGCGATGCCGATCGCGGTGGAGGCGCTGATGGAGGTCACGACCGCGAACCGAACGAGGGTACTGCTCACGCTGATCATCCTACGAGTCATTATACGTCTCTGCGCGAGGTGCCGGTGCGGGAGGGGGAGCCCGCCGGGGGCAGGGCCTTGCGCGCGGGCTTCTCCGAGTCGAAGAGCCGCTGCCGGCTGCCCGCTCGATTGTACTGCAGTGCGTAGATCACGCCCGCGATCGCGGAGAGCGGCAGCGCCACCATGAGCACGGGCATCAGCAGCACGGCAGGGAGGATCTTGCTCGCGATCACGGCGAGCAGCACCCAGATCGCCGAGGCGGGCGCAGCTTCGCGCCACGACCCCGCGTAGAGCCATCCGATCGGACCGAGGGCGAGGGACGCCACGCCTGATTTGACCCACGACTTCTCGCCCTTCTTGGGCGGTCTCGACAGCTCGGTCTTGACCTTCGCCGCGCGCTTCGCCAGCGCGATCGCACTCCCGAGGTCGTCGCCGTCGCCGTCCGCCTCGTCCCGCGCGGCGGCGAGGCGCCGGGCGAGGCTCGGCTCGGCGGCCCGGGGACGGAGCGCGGCCCGCTCGGCCTCCTGCGCCGCCCGCTGAGCGCGCACCTTGTCCGTCGCGACCTGCTTGCGCATCGCCTGCGCGTCCGCGTCGGCCTTGACCTCGGCTTCGAGCGCGGCGAGCCGCTCCATCAAGGCGCGGTCATCATCGGACACGAGTGTGACTATGGCATGATCGGACCGATGTCGCTGCGCTCGTCGAATCTGGTCGCGATGCTGGTCGTGGCCGCTGCGTGCGGCGCACCGCCGAAGCCCGCGCCGACGGGGTCCGACGAGCCGACGACGGCCAAGGAAAAGCAGCTCCGCGAGGCGCGCGCAAACGGCGAGCTCGACGATGGCAAGGCGAAGTGGGGCAAGTGGCGCTACCAGGGCGACCGCAAGGACTGCTTCTACCTGACCGGCGGCAAGTGCTTCAAGACGCAGAAAGCCGCCTGCGCGGCAGCCCGGTGCAAGGGCGAGCAAACCTGCACGGCGACCGGCGGTGGCCCGGTCGTGCTGGTCTGCAAATAGCCGGGCGGCCCTGGCAAGCTACGCGGCAGCGCGCTTCGCGGCGACGACCTTCGGGATCCGCACCCGCGGCCCGATGCGGTACTCGAGGCGCTTCACGCTGCGATAGATCTCACCGTCGATGATCGGCGCGAGCAGCTGATCGCCGACCGCATCGATGATCATCTCGCGGCACGGCCGATCGAGGATGTTGCGACCGCGCATCTCCTCGCCGCGCGCCATGCGAGGGAGATTCTTGATGATGGCCCACGGCGACGGGGTCCCGACGAGCGCGTTCATCACGCCGGTCTGGTCGGCCTTGCCGAAGAAGCGCAGCACGTTACCGAGGTTGATCGACATCGACGCGACATGGACGCCCGTGAACTGGTCGCCGGGGAGCCGCATGCCATCGATGGAGATCGAGCAGTGCGTGGGCTCGAACATTTCCTTGGCGTAGCTGCCGAGCTTGCCCAGCGGGAGCCGGCCGAGCGGGGAGAGCGCGATCGGCGCGGACGCGATGGTCTGAGCAACGACCTTCATGATCGTGCGCGGATTCGGATCGGCGTGGGAGTAGTACTTCTCGAAGAACCGCTGACCGATGCCACCGGCGGCCGAGGCAAAGCCATAGGTGCGGAACGGGACCTCGACGCCATCGACGATCTGCACGCCGTCGATGACCATCGAGTCGACGTCAGTCTCCTCGACGAGCATGCCGTCCTCGAGCGTCGCGCGGAGCGAGGCGAGGATGCCCTCGGCATCGCCCTGGATGCCGACGTTGTTCGCGACGAAGTCGATGGTGCCGCCCTTGGTGGGGAGCGTCAGCGGCAGGACGAGCGAGTCGTTGGCGAACTCCTCCTCCTGCAGGACCTCCATGCCCATGCGCAGCATCCAGTGGAGCGCGCCATCGCCGCCGTCGGCGACCCAGTAGCGCGCGCGCTTGCGCAGGAAGTCGCGCAGCACGGGCTTGATCGAGTCGATCGACGCGGTCTCGTGGACCTCGCCCATGCTCCCGACGATGCGCTGGAGCCGCTCGGCCCGGTCGGGGCGGTTGCGGTTCTTGCGGCTGTTCGGGTTGGTAATGACGCCGATTTCCACAGGACCGACCAGTGCAAGAGGTGGGCGAGACGCATCGCGTCGTAACCTGTCGAGATCGTGTGACAGGTACCTCGCGCTCGCGACGCCCCGCGTAACAGATTACGCACGAGCGCGTCGCAAGTCCGTTGAAGTGCATAGGGCGCGTGTCGGTAGGGCGCGCATAATCTCGGCCGTGCGAAGCGCGCATTGGGGGGACCGGTCGCTGGCGGCGGCGGTGACGGTGGCGACGGCGGCGACGGGCTGCGGCGGGGCGGCGGTTGAACGTGCCCGCGGCAGTGGCAGCGCGGTGGCGGGCGCGGGCGGCGTTCGGGGAGGCGACGGGAGGGCCGGGGTCCAGGCCTCGGCGCCGGACCGGTCCGAGTCCGAGGCGCCCCTGACCGCGGTCGATGCGATCGCGGTCCTCGCGCCGTACGACGAGGCGCGCGACGAGGCCGACGTGATCCGCTCGCAGACCTCGTGGCTCGTGCCGGGCCGCGTGCAGCTCGCGCTGGGCGGGCCGTTCATCGAGGGCCCGGGTGGCAACGAGCCGCTACGGGTGACGCTGTTCGCGCGGCACGGTCAGGCTGCCCGCGTGGCGGTCGACCTGCCGCATGCGCGGTTCTCGGTCTGGACCGATCGCGCGCGCCTGCTCGGCGTGATGCGCGCCGACACGCGGGTCACGTTCCGGGCTGCCCTGCCTCAGTTCGCGGCCGACGCGCCGCACGCCTCGCTCTCCGCCGGCGCGGCCGTGCGACGCCTCGGGCACGAGGGCGGCATGGTGCACGTCCGCTACGAGGGCCAGCTCGAGGTGGACGGGCTGGTCCCCGCGTCCGCGGTTGCGGACAGCGGGCCGATGCACGGCAACCGGGGCCGCCGGCCGACGGGCCTTCGCAGCGAGATGGTCATGACAGGCGCGGCGATCAAGGCCGACATGTCCTGGGGGTCTGCGACGCTCGCGACGGTCGCGCGTGGGTATCTGGTCGACGTGGTTCAGGACGTCGATGCGCAGTGGATGCTCGTCGCGTACGAGGACGGCGACGTCTCGGCGCGCGGCTACTTTCAGCGCTACGCTCCGCCCGCGAGCGTGCACTATGTCCGGCCGCCGGACGTGCCGCCCCCGACGATGGTGGCGAATGCGCGCGTCGCGAGCGGAACCTGTCTCTACGAAAGCAGCGGCGACGCGAGCGGCGGCGACGCGATCGGCTATCTGGTCGGCGACCAGCCCGTGGCGCTCGATGCCACCTCGGCGGAGTGGTGGACGCTCGCGGTCGACACGCCGTGGGGGCCGATCGCGTTCGCGGCGCGCGGGCCGACTGCGCAGACCCTGGTCGCGTGCGCGCCGGCGGGCACGGTGCCGGCGTCGAAGCTCGGCGCGCCGGCGCCTGCGCCGATCAGCGGCCCTTGAACACCGGAGGTCGCTTGCCGAGCAAGGCCGCGATGCCCTCCGTCGCGTCCTCGGACCCGACGGTCTCCGCCTGGGCCGCCGCCTCGGCGCGCGCGGCCTCGCGGACGTGGAGCTCGAGGCCCCGCCGGATCGCGGCCTTCGTGGCGCGCACGGCGAGTGGCGCGGCGTCGGCGATCTGTTGCGCGAGCTCGAGGGCGCGGGGCAGCACGTCCGCAGCGAGCACGGCGTCGTTGAGGATGCCGAGCTGCAGGGCCTGGTCGCCGCTCACGAGGCGCCCGGTGTAGAGCAGCTCCGAGGCGCGCGGCAGGCCGATGATGCGCGGCAGCAGGTAGCTGATGGCCATGCCCGGCGCGAGCCCGAGCTTCACGAAGTTCGCGCCGTACTTCGCGTCGCGCGCGCCGATGCGGAGGTCGCACACGAGGGCGAGCCCGAAGCCTCCGCCGACGGCGTGGCCGTTGAGTGCACCGAGCACGGGAACGTCGAGGTCCAGCAGCGAGAGGAACGGCTCGTACATGGCGTACGAGCGCTCGCTCGGCGCGCGGTCGTTGCCGTCGCGCTGGATCTTGGTGTTGCCCGACTTGTCGAGCTGCGCGCCCGCGCTGA
>JAYSYE010000400.1:0-4384 GCA_043716635.1 Deltaproteobacteria bacterium
TGTCGGCCGTCCGCTAAACCGGCGATATTTCTGCCGGTCGCGAAAAGTGACCGCCCTTCGACAACTCGCTTGACCCCGGCCGGCCCGACCGCGATGGTCCCGCGCGATGAGGGCTTCCCACGCAGCTTCGATCGCGTTCGCGACAGGTGTGTTCGTGCTCGGGTGCGGACCCGGCTCGCGAGACACGGGGCCGACTTGCACGAGCATGTGCACGGCCCTCGGCTTCGAACAATGCCGCGGTGATGGCACGCTCGATCCTCCGGTCGCGTGCGCGGCCGACGAGGTCTGCGATCCGGTTCATGGCTGCACCGTGTGCGTGCCCGACGGGCTCTACTGCAGCGGCGCGACCGACAACGATGTCTATCGCTGCAACAGCGACGGCACGGGCGGCAGCATCGTCACCGCGTGTCCCGTGGACAGCGCGTGCTCGGACGGCCAGTGCAAGACCCCCTGTCAGGCCGCGGAGGATCACCCGTCCAATGTGGGCTGCGAGTTCTGGGCGGCCGATCTCGACAACGAGGCTGTCGGCCAGAACGACGCGGCGGCGCAGCAGTTCTCGATCGTCGTCGCCAATAACAACGAGTTCCCGGTCAACGTGATCGTCAGCAAGAACGCGGCGCGCGTCGGGCAGCCGGTGCTGGAGACCGCGGTCCTCACGGTCACCGTGCCCGCGAAGCTCGCGAAGCGTCTCGACCTGCCGCAGCGCGAGGTCGATGGTGCCATGGGACAGAACGGCACCTACGCGCGTAACAGCGGATCGGGCACGTTCGTCTCCCCGCACGCCTACCACGTGACCACCGATGGTCCGGTCGTGGTCTACCAGTTCAACCCGATCATCCAGCAGTTCTCGAACGATGCCTCGACGCTGATCCCGCGCCAGGCCCTCGGCCGCGACTACATCATCTCGGGCTACGAGACCGCGAATCCGTGCGGCATCGCGGGCCTGCCGCCGCAGGAGTCGGTACCCGACCACGGCGCGGTGACCATCATCCCGATCGAGGATGATACGCACGTCACCGTCACCGCGTCGCACGCCATCAAGGCGGCTGCCGGCGACACCGGCCTCCCGATCGCGCTGACCCCGAAGGGCGGGACCCTCAACCTCACCCTCGGCCGCTTCATGGTCGCGAACCTCGAGAGCGAGATGGTCACCGGCTCGGTGCAGCAGTGCGCGGCCGCGGTCAATGCCGGCCAGGACGGCGACTTCACCGGCACCTATATCAAGTCCGACAAGCCCGTCGTGGTGTTCACCTCGAACGAGCGCGGCGCGGGCTTCGGCGGCGCGACCAACATCGTCAACCCGCCGGGCTGGGATCCGCAGAACGGCGACGACCTCTGCTGCACCGATCACCTCGAGGAGCAGCTGTTCCCCGTCACCGCGCTCGGGAGGGAGTTCGCGATCGCGCACAGCCCGATCCGCTCGACCGATCCGACGTGGACCGAGCCCGATATCATCCGAGTGGTCGGCACCGTCGATGGCACGATCGTCACCACGAACCTGCCGGCGCCCTACGACTCGTTCATGCTGAACGCGCGGCAGGACCGGACCTTCGGCGCGACCCACGGCTTCGCGATGTCGGCCACGAACGCGATCCAGGTGACGAGCTATCTGGTGTCGCAGCACTTCATCAAGCGGGGCTACACGGGCGATCCGAGCCAGCTCCTGCACCCCGCCGCCGAGCAGTACCGCAAGGACTACGTGTTCCTGGTGCCGGCGACCTTCACGACCAACTTCGGCGTGCTCGCCAAGCCCGTCGCGGCGCACCTCGTCCTCGATGGTCAGTCCCTCGACTCGGCACAGTTCTCGTCGTGCAAGCGGGCGCCGATCGGACCGGTCGCCGGCGTCGACTACGAGCAGGTCACCTGTCCGTTCACGGATGGCCAGCATGCCGTGTCGGGCGACATGCCGTTCGGCCTCTCGGTCTACGGCTACTACAACGTCGGCTCGTACGCGTTCGTCGGTGGCAGCGACGTCACGATCATCAATCCAGTCCAGTAGCGCCGGCGGCGCCTTCGGGCGCGGGCGCGGGTGCGACGTCCGGGCTCTCGACGGGCGGCGCGGGGGCTTCGTTCGGCACGGCTGCCCACGCCACCTTGCCGGTTGCGTCCTCGACGGTCACCCTGACCTTGCCGGTCCCGCCCTGGGCATCCTTGGCCTCGCAGAGGAACGTGTCGCCGGCCACCGCAGGGCGGATCCGGTCCCCGCACGAGACGGTGACGTGCGAGTCGAGCCGCTTGCCGAGCGAATCCGCGATCTCCTTCTCGAGCTTGGCCGCGATCAACACGCCGGTCACCGACGTGACCGAGACGGCCCCCGTGTCATCCGTCTGGACGATCGCGACCTTCGCGGTCGCCGTACCGAACGCGGCGGTGCACTCGAAGGTCGCGTCCTTCGCGATGGCGACCTTGTCGGGACACGTCACGGTCGACGGCTTCTGGCCGACCGAGCTCTCGAGCGCCGTCGAGACGAACGCGCGCCCCTTCTCCATGTCAAGATTCTTGCCCCCGCACGAGGCCGAGAACTGACAGCCGACGAACAGGAGGGGGAGGAACGGTAGGGGCAGCCTGCGCATCCGCGGACCATAGCGAGCATCTCCACCGGCCGCGCGGTTCGGCGCGGAGGACCGCCGACCTCGCGGCGTGGCCTGCTGCTGCGACGCGTGCTCGAGGTTGGACGAATCTCGAGGATGCACTTGCCTGTGCAAGGACCGCGCGCCACATACTGAACCTGATGGTTCAGCATACGGCCGCTCGCCTCGACGCGTCATTCGGCGCGCTCGCGGATGCCACTCGCCGCGGCGTGCTGCAGCGGCTCGGGCGCGGTGATGCTTCGATCACGGACCTCGCCGACAAGTTCGACATGACCCTGACGGGCATGAAGAAGCACGTCGTCGTCCTCGAGCAAGCAGGGCTCGTGATCACGGAGAAGGTCGGGCGCGTGCGGACCTGCAAGCTGGGCCCGCGCCGGCTGCAGGAAGTCACGACGTGGATCGAGAGCTTCCGCCAGCTGTGGGACGCGCGCTTCGACGAGCTCGACCAGGTGGTCGAGGATCTCAAACATGAGGAGACGAGTGATGGACGCCAGAGCAAGTGAGCCGAACCGCACGACCGTCGAACGAACCTCCGAGCGCGAGCTCGTGGTGACGCGAACCTTCAACGGTCCGGCGCGCCTCGTGTTCGAGGCGTGGACCAAGCCCGAGCTGATGAAGCGATGGTGGATACCGAAGTCGATGGGGATGACGCTGCTGTCTTGCGAGATGGACGTGCGGGTCGGTGGCACCTACCGCCTCGTCTTCGACCGCGGTGACGCGGAGCCAATGGCGTTCTACGGGACGTATCTCGAGGTCACGCCGCACTCGCGCCTGTCGTGGACCAACGAGGAATTCGGTGGCGGCCCGATCACCACGGTGACGTTCGAAGAGACCGGCGGCACGACGCGGGTGGTCGTGCACGAGCTCCATCCTTCGAAGGAGGCGCTCGACCAGTCCTCCGGTGCCACCGACGGGCTCCCCGAGTCGTTCGCGCAGCTCGACGAGTTGCTCACCACCCTGGGACGCGCGTGAAGCGAGCCTCGACGCTCGCCGTGACTCAGGGGCAGTCGACCGGCGTGGTCCGGTATTCGATCGTCGAGGTGCCGTCGGTCAACGTGACCCGGCAGGTGTGACCCGCGATGACCGGGCTCGTCAGGTCCCAGCCATTGATCCCTGCGTAGCGGAGGTTCTGCTGGACGCCCACGGGGGCGCCGGCGGTCTCGTCGAAGTCGACGCGCGCGCCGCTCGATCACGACCTCAAGGGCAAGTCGAAACAGTTCCTCGATAGGCTCCGAGCGGGTCGTGTTCGAGCTGCTGTGATCTCGGGTACTTGCGACGCCATGCAGCGCGATTATTGAACACGTTCAGATTTCGCCTTGACACCGCGTTCGCGCGGTCTTAAGTTTTGAACATGTTCGAAAACCCGCTGTTCACGGTTTACCTCCCCTACACCGCCATCGCCGTCACGCTGACCGTGTGGCTGGCCCGCACGCTCTCCAGGCACGGTGCCGTGTTCTTGAAGACCGTGTTTCCGGGCCGCGACGACCTCGCGCAGGCGATCAACCACCTGCTCGTCGTGGGCTTCTACATGGTGAACCTCGGATGGGCGCTGTTGCTGCTGCGCGCGGACGAGGTCGTCGACCGGGTCCACTCCATCACCGACGCGAGCGCGCTCCTCACCGAGCGACTCGGGCTCCTGTTGCTCTTGCTCGGCTGCGCGCATCTGGCGAATCTGTACGTCTTCTATCGCGTCCGCCGCGGTGCCGAGTCGCTCGTCCACGCCTGATGCCCGTCACTCGGTCTCGAACCGCCGCACCCGCGAAGCCCCCGTCCGGGAAGCCCGCGGCAAAGCG
>JAYSYE010000005.1:0-8105 GCA_043716635.1 Deltaproteobacteria bacterium
CATCCTGCGCGGCGACAAGTGCCGCAACTTCGAGGCGCCGTTCGTCTACGTGCTCGTCGGGACGCAGTCCGCGCTGCTGCTCGACACCGGCGCGACGGCCACTCCGGGCCTCCGCGATCGCGTGCGCGCGCTCGTCGGCGGCAAGCCGCTCCTCGTGGCGCACACCCACGCGCATGGCGACCACATCGCATCGGACGCCAGGTTCGCCGGGCAACCGGCCACCACCGTGGTCGGGACGACCCGCGCGGCGGTCGAATCGACGTTCGGGCTCGCTCCGTGGCCCACGGCGGCCGGGACCTACGACCTCGGCGAACGCGTCCTCGACGTGCTCGCGATCCCTGGCCACGAGGGCACGCACATCGCGATCTACGATCGCCAGACGGGGCTCTTCCTCACCGGCGACACGCTCTACCCGGGGCTCCTCTTCATCAATGACTGGGCGGCGTACCGCACGAGCGTGCATCGCCTCGCGCAGTTCGCGCGGACCCACGTGATCTCGCACGTCCTCGGATCCCACATCGAGATGAGCGCGATGCCCGGCGTGGTCTACCCCTACGGCACGACGTACCAGCCGAACGAGCACGTGCTCCAGCTCACGCCCGCCCACCTCGACGAGCTGGACGCCGCGCTCACCGCGATCGGCGCCACGCCGCGGCGCGAAGTCCACGACGACTTCGTGATCGATCCGCAGTAGGGTCCCGCGCATGTCGCTCGCCGAACGCAAAGCCGCGCTGATCCGGATGGCCGCGCGCACGATCGCGATCCCGTACGAGGACATCGACACCGGCTGCACGATCTGGCTCAAGCTCGAGTACCTGCTGCCATCGGGCTCGACGAAGGACCGCGTCGCCGCGTTCATCCTCGGGCACGGCGTCGAGACGGGCGCCATCACGGAGACGACGGTGGTCGTCGAGGCGTCGAGTGGCTCCACGTCGATCTCGCTCGCGATGGCGTGCGCCGTGATCGGCGTGCGGTTCCTCGCCGTGATGCCCGCGAACGTCAGTCGCGAGCGCCTGCTCATCATCAAGCGCTACGGTGGCGAGGCGATCCTGACCCCACCGGAGGGCGGCGTGCTCGCCGCGATCGAGGAGACCCGCCGCATGGCGCTCGCCGACTCGAACATCTTCCTGCCCCGACAGTTCGAGAACCAGCTGAACGCCCGTGCCCACCAGCGCGAGACCGGGCCCGAGCTCATCCAGCAGATCGGCACCACGATCCACGGCTTCGTCGCGGGCGTCGGCACCGGCGGGACGCTGATGGGCATCGCGCGCTCGCTGCGCGAGGCCGGCCACCCGACGCGCATCGCCCGCGTATTTCCGGAGCGCGGCTCCGCGTGCTTTGCCAGTCAGCCGGAGGTGTGCGGCGGCATCCCGGGCATCGTCGACGGGCTGTCCACGATCCTCGATGCCAAGGAGATCGGGCTCGACGATGACATCAAGATCGACGAGCACGACGCGATCGCCGCGGCCCGCGAGCTGTGCAAGCGCGGCCTGCCGGTCGGGCCGTCGAGCGGCCTCAACTTCGCGGCGGCCCGCGTGATGGCGCGCCGCCTCGGGCCGGGCAAGACCGTCGCGACGGTGCTGTGCGACCGCATGGAGCGCTACTTCTCGACGGCGCTGTTCAGCGACGTCGACCAGTGCGCGGATGCCCACGCCGGCGAGCCACACACCTATCAGGCAAACACGATGCCCTGGGCGAGCGGCAGGTCCCGCGAGTAGTTCACCGTGTTCGTCGCGCGTCGCATGTACGCGCGCCACGAGTCGGAGCCGGACTCGCGGCCGCCGCCGGTGTCCTTCTCGCCGCCGAACGCGCCACCGATCTCGGCCCCGCTCGGGCCGATGTTCACGTTCGCGATGCCGCAGTCGCTGCCGGCCGACGACGTGAAGCGCTCGGCCTCGCGCAGATCGTTCGTGAAGATGCACGACGACAGGCCCTGCGGGACGTCGTTCTGGACCGCGATCGCGGCCTCGAGGTCGCGATAGGTCACCGCGTACAGGATCGGCGCGAACGTCTCCTCGCGCACGATCGCCGTCTGCCCGGGCATGCGGACCAGGGCGGGCGAGACATACGCGCCACCGTCGAGCCCGGCCACGGTCACGCGCGCACCACCCGTGACCGCGCCGCCTTCCGCGCGCGCAGCCACGAGCGCCGACTCCATGGCGGCCCGCGCGGCGCCATCGATCAGCGGACCGACCAGCGTGGCGGCCGCGCGCGGGTCCCCGATCCGGACCTGCTCGTAGGCGCGCGCGATCCGGGCGAGCAGCTCGTCGGCGATCGATTCGTGCGCGATCAACCGGCGCAGCGTGGTGCAGCGCTGACCGCACGTGCCGGCCGCCGAGAACAGCACCGCGCGCGTCGCCAGATCGAGGTCGGCCGTGGGCGCGACGATCATCGCGTTGTTGCCGCCCAGCTCGAGGAGGCTCCGGCCGAAGCGGGCGGCGACCACGGGCGCGACCGCGCGCCCCATCCGCGTCGAGCCCGTCGCGCTCACGAGGGCCACGCGCGCATCGGCGACCAGCGCCGCCCCCGTGGCCGCGCCACCGAGCACGAGCTCGCTGAGCCCGTCGGGAGCGGCGGGGCCACTCGCCGCGAACCGCGCCGCCGCTCGCCGGAACACCGCCTGGCACGCGAGCGCGGTCAGCGGCGTCTTCTCGGAGCACTTCCACACCACGCTGTCCCCGCAGGCGATCGCGAGCGCGAAGTTCCACGCCCACACCGCGACCGGGAAGTTGAACGCGCTGATCACGCCCACGACGCCGAGCGGGTGCCAGGTCTCGCTCATCCGGTGGCCGGGGCGCTCGGAGGCGATCGTCAGCCCGTACAGCTGCCGCGACAGCCCACACGCGAAGTCACAGATGTCGATCATCTCCTGCACTTCGCCGCGTGCTTCGGCGACGATCTTGCCGGCCTCGATCGTCACGATCGCGGCGAGCGCGTCCTTGCTCGCGCGGAGCTCCTCGCCGAGCAGCCGGACCAGCTCGCCGCGCCGCGGGGCCGGCACGTCGCGCCACACGCGAAAGGCGGCGGCCGCCCGGTCGACCGCCGCCGTCACCCCCGCCGCATCGTGGCTCGCCAGGCGTGCGGTCACCGAGCCGTCGACCGGCGTCCGCGCGACGAGGTCGCCGTCCGCGCGCACGAGATCACCAAGTTCGAAGGCACCGAGCTCGCGGGCGAGATCCATGGCGCTTCGTACCAGACCGCGGGCGCAGCCCGCGACATCGATGTCCCGGTCCTCGGGGGCGCCTCCCGACACGCGGCCCGCAACGTCGCGTGATCACACCCGGCGCCGGGGCACGACGGTTGCGATAGGCCGCCCCCGGAGGACCCGATGAGACGAACCATGCTGCTACCAGCGGCCCTGATCGCCGCCACCGCCGCGGCGTGCGCCGGGTCGGCCGATTACGGAACCGGCGACGGGACGACGGACGTCGGTGGCGACGGCGCCAGCGCGAGCGACGCCGGCGTCGGCAACCAGTGCCTGTCGTCGAGCGAGTGCCCGACGGGATACGTGTGCACCGACTTCGGCCAGTGCCAGCTGCCGTCGGTGCCGGCGGGCGATGGCGGCGTGGTGACCCCGCCGGAGACCGAGTACGAGTACGGCGCCCCCGTCAGCTCGAACCGCTACGTCTACGTCGCGATGACCGCGCAGGACGAGCTCGCGCGCATCGACGGCGCGACGCTGGGCGTGAAGTCGACGGGTGTCGGCGAGGCGCCGCGCGTGGCGAGCGCGATTCCCGGGAGTGATGGCGCCGTCGTGCTCGATGCCACGAACGGCACCGCGACCGTCGTGCGGCCGACCGGCGACACCGATCGCACGCGGGTGCTGCCGACGCTGCGACACCTCAACCGGCTCGACATCGACCCGAGCGGCCGGTTCGCCGTCGTGTGGTTCGATCTGACGAAGGCGATCGCGGATGGCGGGCTCTCCGGCATCGGCAGCTTCCAGGACGTCACGGTGATCGCGCTGGCCGACGGGGTCGAGCGCGCCGTGAACCTCGCCGTCGGCTTCCGGCCGCGGGCCGTGGAGTTCGACGCCACGGGCAGCCGTGCGTACGTGATCACCGAGGACGGCGTGTCCGTCGTGGACCTCGGGTATGCGACCACGCACCCCCCCGCGCTCGTGCCGCCGATTCCGGTCGCGGCCCCTGGCGTTCCGCCCGCCGACCTCGAGGTTCACATCGTGGCGACGGGCCAGTACGCCGTCGTGCGCCAGGCCGGGTTCGCCGGCCTCCGCGTGGTCGATGTCGACGGGGTGGCCATCGGCCAGTCGTGGGAGATCCCGCTCGCGTCGGCGCCGACGGACCTCGACTTCGCGCCCGATGGCCGCCGGGTCTATGCCGTCGAGCGCGAGGCGAAGCAGCTCGCGGTCGTCGACATCCCCGGGGATGCGTTCGACCCGTCGGGCGTCGAGCGCGTCGACCTGGCCGGGACCGCGATCGGCTCGCTGACGGTGTCGGCCGATGGGCGCCGCGGCCTCCTCTACACGAACGCCACGCTCGACGAGCGCATCACGCTGCTGCGCCTCGACGCGCCCGGGATCCCGCACGTGACCTGGCCGCTGAAGAAGGCGGTCCGCGCGATCGGCCTCTCGCCGACGGGCACGAGCGCGATCATCATCCACGCCAAGGCGCCGGGCAATCCCGCGACCGCGACCTCGGTGGATGACTACATCGACAAGAGCTACGGCTACTCGATGCTCGATCTCGCCACCGGGTTCGCGAAGCTCGAGGTCACGCCGGTCGATCCGGGACCGTTCGTGTACGCGCCGGACGGCTCGAAGGCGTACATCGCGCTCGACGGCGGCGACGTGCCGACCGCGCCGCGAGCGCTCGAGATCGTCGAGACCGCGACGGGTGTGGTCAACGTCGTCGCGCTCGGCTCGCCGCCTTCGGCGGTCGGCATCCTCCCCGGCGCCGGCACGGCCTTCGTGTCGCAGCGCCATCCGCTCGGGCGCGTGTCGTTCGTCGATCTCGCGACGAACGCCATCCGCACCGTCACCGGCTTCGACCTCAACGGCGGCATCGTGAACTGATGCGCGCGAGCCAATCCATGAAGACCCTCCTTGCCTCCGGCGCCCTGGCGCTCACCACCGTGGCCGCGCTCGCCGTGCCGGCCTGCACCTGGGACGACCAGCGCTCGCCCGCATGGGAACGCACGCGCGTCGTGCTCGGCCCCATCCCGCTGAAGACGCAAGTCGCGTACGTCGACTCCGCGCTCGACCGCGTGACGCTCCTCGATCTCGAGAAGGACCAGCCGTCGCTCGCCCAGCGCGCCATCGGCCGCAACGCGATCGCGGCGGTCCCGAGCCCCGACCGCCACTTCCTGTTCGTCGTGACGCGCGGCGAGGAGGCCGTCCACCGCGGCGAGATCGACGAGGCGCCGCAGCTCTGGTCGGTCGACACGCAGTACCCGGACCATCCGCCGGTGGCGTATGCGATCGGATCGCCGTTCGATCGACTCGCCATCTCGCCGGATAACACGGTGGCGATCGCCTACTTCTCCGCGGCGGGGCCCGACACTGCCGGCTTCTTTCGGAATCCCAACGAGCTCGCGATCGTCGACCTCACGCAGCCGCCGAGCGCGACGAACCCGACGCTGAAGACCATCCGCTCGTTCGGCAGCGTCCCCGAGGGGATCGTGCTGTCGCCGCCGATGGTGGTCCCGAACGCGACCGACAGCACCGCGCGCACATTCGCGTTCGTGATGTCGAACAACAACCTGACGGTGGTCGATACCAAGCACCCGACCCGGCGCGAGATCTCGATCCGCCTCGACCTCGGCGGCACCGCGGTGATCCCCAAGGAGATCGTGTTCGCGCCGCACACGGCCAGCGCGTACGTGCGCAGTGACAATGCGCGCGACGTGCTGCAGGTGCTGCTGCAGGGCACCGTCACGGATCCGACCGTCGCGGACGTGAACGATTATCGCCCCCAGCTCGCCGAGCTCGGCGCCGGTGGGGGCCCGACGGACATCGCGGTCTACGACGATGCCCGCGGGCGGCGGACGATCCTCGCGGCGACGCCGAATACCCGGGAGATCGTCGTGATCGACGCGGACACCGCGCAGTTTCGCGCGATCCCGCTCGCCGAGCCGATCGACCGGATCCTCCTGTTCCCGGCCGGGGAGGGCGTGCCGCACAAGGCGCTGTTCGCGGCCGTCGCCGCCAGGAGCACGCGCGTCCACGTGCTCGATCTCGACGCCATCGAGGATCCGCTCACCCAGGCGCGGCTCCGCGTGATCACGCTCTCGCAGCCGGTCCGCGATGTCGTCCCCGTGCCGGGTCGTGACCTCGCGATGCTCGTGCACGACGACGCGCGCACGGTGCTCGGGCTGCTCGACATGGACACCGAGTCCACGTCGCCGCTGCTCGGCGTGGGGCGCCTCGATTCGTACGACTTCTCGCCGGATGGCTCGTTCCTGATCGGCGCGACGCCGTCGATCTCTCGCGTTGGCTTCGTCGCACTCGACAACCTGCACCCAACGGACTTCCGGCTCGACGACGCGCCCGTTCGCGTGATCTCCGCGGCGAACGCGAAGATCTTCGTCGACCACGGCGACCCGCTCGGCCACGCGACGATCATCCCCTCGCCCACGGCGGACCGCGCGCAGGCCGTGGTGCTCTCCGGCTTCCTCACCGCTGACCTCCTGGAGCAGACGCCATGACCATCCACATGCACGCACTCGCTGCCGCGGCTGCCGCGACACTCTTCGCGACCGCGGCCCCCGCGCACGCGAACGTCAACGAGCTGGCGATCGGGACGGGCTCGCGATCGCTGCGCTCCGACAGCGCGAACGCGGTCACGGGGGACAACCTCGACGGCGGCGAGCTCGGGTACGCCCGCGCGCTGAAGCTTGGCTATCACCAGGTCCGCGTCTGGGCGACCGCGAGCTTCGGCTGGGCCGGCGCGACCGGAACGATGTTCCAGACCCTCGCGACCAAGCTCGACGAGCAGTCGCTCGGCGTGGGTGTGCGCGCGCGCTACCGGCTCCATCCGCGCGTCGCGGTCAGCGGGCGCGTGGCTCTCGGCACGACCCACGCCGCGCTCGAGCTCACGCAGGCCGGCCGGCGGCTCTCCGACGGCGGCTGGGGCGCGACGACGACGGCGGCGCTCGGCCTCGAGCTCACGGCCATCACCACGCCGCGCTTCAAGCTCGGCGCGCGATTCGAGTACGGTTATGTCGCGGCGCAAGGCGTCGAGCTGGCGCCCCGCGAGGAGATGACCTCGACCGACGCCAACGTGATCATGCTGCCCGCGATCGATGCCTCGCTCGGCAAGCTCGACCTCGGGGGCCGGTTCTTCACCGTCTCCCTCGTCTCGCAGTTCTAGCGCTACGTCCGCGGCAGCGACGACAGCAGGATCCGCGCGGCCCGCGCAGGCTCGTCCGTCGTCGCCCGCGCCGGGAAGACCTGATGCGCGTGCCACACCGCGAGCCCGGTGCGGTTATCCACGAGCGTCATCTCGAGATACATCTGCGACGGTCCGCTGTGCGGCAACGCCGGATCGTTCGCCCACTTCACCTCGTCCGGCCCCGACGTCGCGACATCGATTGCGATCCGACCGACCGTATCCACGACCGGCTCCACGACCGGCTCCACGACCGGCTCCACGATCGACTCGTCGTTCGACTCGTCGTTCGACTCGTCGTTTGACTCGTCGTTTGACTCGCGATGACGCCCCCGATGGTCGCGCGGCGCCCACACGATCCGTCCGCCGCCCCCCCCGTCGCGATGGTCGCGCACGGTCGCACCGCCAACGATGCTCGTGATCACCGCGTCCGAGGCCTCGGGCGGCGCGGCCCGGTGATCGCGAGTCCCCGACTTGCTCTTCCCCTTGCCGCTGTCGTGGCTCTTCCCGGCATCGGCGATGGCGACCACGATCGCGATCGCGGCGACCGCGATCAGCCCGATCGCGATGCCCTTCATGATCTTGTCGCCCGTGGTCGAGTGGTGCGGCGCGGCCACATAGCCCCAGCCGCCCACGTACAGCGTCGCATCGGCGCCGGTGGCCACGCCCAGGCGCGCGGGCAGGTGCGGGGCCGGGAGCGTCATCGGGTGCTCGCCGGCGCGGTCGCCGTAGCGGCCGAGCGCGTCCATCGTGGCGAGC
>JAYSYE010000041.1:0-7613 GCA_043716635.1 Deltaproteobacteria bacterium
CCGCTCGCGCTCCAGGGCGTGGCGATGGTGATCGACGAGGGCTGGTTTCACCGGCTGCGCGGGCTGCCGCGGTGGGAGCGACTCGGGCACCCGCTCGACACGCTGACGATGATCGCGTGCATCGCGTGGCTGCTCGTCACGGCGCCGGCGACTCCGCACGCGCTGCCCATCTACGTCGCGCTCGCGATCGGATCGACGCTGTTCGTGACGAAGGACGAGGGCGTGCACGCGAAGCTCTGCGGTGGCGGCGAGCAGTGGCTGCACTCGATGCTGTTCGTGCTGCACCCGATCGTGCTGATCGCGCTCGGGATCGCATGGTGGCAGGGCGCGCGCGGGCTGCTGATCGGGCAGCTCGGCCTGGCGAGCGCGGCGCTGGCCTACCAGGTCGTGTACTGGCAGGTCGTCCGCCGCCCGGACCACGCGGCCGTCGCGACCGTCGCGCCTGCCGGCTCCGGCGTCGCGGTCAACAATGACTGGTATGCCGATCTCGGCGCGCGCTGGTACGACGCCGATGACACGCCGATCGCGCTCCTCCGCGCGGAGGCCCGCCACCGCAACCCGTGGATCGCGACGACGATCGCGTCCGAGCTCGGCGCGGGCGGGCACCGCGTGCTCGATCTCGGGTGCGGCGCCGGCTTCCTCTCGAACGATCTCGCGGCGCGCGGGCACCGCGTCACCGGCCTCGACTCGACGGCCGAGAACCTCGCGGTCGCCCGCGCGCGGGACGCCACGGGCACCGCGCGGTACGACCTCGGCGACGCGACAGCGCTGCCGTACCCGGACGCGAGCTTCGACGTCGTGTGCGCGATGGATCTCCTCGAGCACGTCGAGACCCCGGCGCAGCTCGTCGCCGAGGCGAGCCGGGTCCTCGTGCCGGGCGGCCTCCTGTTCTTCCACACGTTCAATCGCACGTGGCAGGCGAAGTGGATCGTGATCCGCGGCGTCGAAGCATTCGTCGCCAACACCCCGGCGCATCTCCACGTGCTGCGACTGTTCCTCACGCCCGCCGAGGTCCGCGCGATGTGCACGAGCAGCGCCCTCGCGATCACGGAGCTGCGCGGGTCGCGTCCGCGCTTCCGCTGGCCGCTGTGGCGGATGATCGTCACGCGCCGCGTGGGCAACGACTTCGCGTTCACGTGGACGCCGTCGCTGGCGCTCGGCTACACGGGCTATGCACGCAAGCTCGCCGCGACTCGTGCGATGGTCGCGCCGCAGCATGGCGAAGCCGAAGCAACAGCACTGGCTGATGAAGTCCGAGCCTGACGGGTTCTCGATCACCGACCTCGCGCGCGTGAAGATCGAGCCGTGGACCGGCGTGCGCAACTACATGGCGCGCAACCACATGCGGCAGATGCGAGTGGGCGACGCCGTGCTGTTCCATCACTCGAGCTGCGAGCCACCCGGCGTCGCTGGCCTCGCGCGCGTGGTCCGGGTCGGCGTCGTCGACGAGACGCAGTTCGATCCAGCCAGCAAGTACTATGACGCGAAGTCCACGCGCGAGGCGCCGCGGTGGGACTGCGTCGAGGTCGAGTATGTCGAGACATTGCCCGTGTACGTCGACCTCGCGACGATGCGCGCCGATGCCGCGCTCGCGGACATGGTGCTACTCCGCCGGGGGATGCGGCTGTCCGTGCAGCCCGCGACGGCCGCCGAGTACGCGCGGATCGTGAAGCTCGGGCACCGGGCTACGAGACGTGCAGCGTCACCGAAACCTGCAGGTCGGACTTCGCGGTCGGGAACGTCACGGTCGACAGCACGTTCTTGATGCACTTCCCGAGCGGCGACGCCTCGAGCGACGCGGGCTCGAACGACACCGAGCGGGTCTTCCCCGCGGCCGTGATCACGATCGTCGCGCGCGAGCCCTTCGGGGGTACGCCGTAGGTCTGGCCGCACTGGTTGATCTCGGCGTTGCGGGCGCGCACGGCCGACGTGTACGCGTCGGGGGCCTTCGGCTGCGGCTGGGGCCGCGGTCGCGGCGTGTGCGCCGACGAGCCGGACCCGCTGGCGGAGCCAATGGCGGGATCGACCGGGTCGCGACCCTCGTCGGTAACGAGCGCCACGCCCGATCCGGGCTCGGCCTGCGCGGGTGCGTCGTGATCCGCGGGGCCCTGCTGGATGATGATCGGGTTCTGTTGCTGGTGCTGCTGCGATTGCATCTGCTGGTACACGAGCACCAGCGCCGCGACGGCGACGCCGACCATCGCGACCGCGAGCAGGGGCCACACCAGGCTGCGCCGCGGCGCCGGAGCGGGTGCGGCCACGGGCAGCGTCTGGACCTGTGCGAGCGAGCCGGGCGAGACGGGCAGCAGCGCCTGGATGCTCGCACCGCTCGCGCTCGTCTCCGCGCCGAAAGGCGGCGGCGTCAGCCCCTGGAACTCCGATGAGTGGCCACCCGGCGGCGTCGGCAGCTCCGGGCGCTGGAATGCGGGCACCTCGCCGGTGGTGGAGTCGACGGGCGGAAACTCGTCGTCGTTGTCGTCGGCCGCACTCTCGCCGGCGTCGTCGTACGCGGCGAGCGGCTGGGTGCTTCGGCCCGTCTGGCCCGCGGCGGCCGGCCTCCGCTGCACCGCCGTCTGGACCTGTGACAACCGCTTGTGCAGCACGTCGGCGAACGTCGCGCGGATGTAGTCGCTCACCTCGCCCTGCGACCAGGGGCGCTGCACCACCGCGAGGGCATCGAGCATCGCCGTCCCGAACTGACGTGCCGTCGAGAACCGCACGTCGGGATCGCGGTCGAGGGCGCGCGCGAGGACGGTCGCGATGCCCTCCGGCACGTCGGGGCGGTAGCGCCGCACATCGGCGATCGGCTCCTCCATCACGGCGCGGAACGTCAGGTAGTCGGTCTTGCGCTGGAACAGCCGGCGCAGCGCGAGCATCTCGAACACCACGATGCCGAGCGCGAACACGTCCGCGCGCCGGTCGAGCGAGCCGCCCTTGAGCTGCTCCGGGGCCATGTACGCGTACTTGCCCTTCACGGCGCCGGTCTGCGTGTTCGCGGACGCGTCCTTGACCTTCGCGATCCCGAAGTCGAGCACCTTGGCGATGCCCGACTCCGTCACGAAGATGTTCGACGGCGTGATGTCGCGATGCACGACGCCGAGGTAATCGCCGTTGCGATCGCGGAGCTCGTGCGCGTAGTGCAGGGCGTCCGTCGTCTGCTGCACGATCGCGCCGACGAGGCCCAGGTCGAGCACCGCGGCAGCCTTCGACGCGCGCCGCAGCAGCGGCAGCAGCGAGACGCCCTCCATGTACTCCATCACGATGTAGAGCTGACCGTCGGTCTCGCCGAGCTCGTACACCTGGCAGATGTTGCTGTGCGCCATCTTCGAAGCGACGCGCGCCTCGGCGATCAGCATCTGACGGAACCGCGCGTCGTCCGCGAGGTGCGGCAGGATGCGCTTCACGACGAACAGCTTCTCGAAACCCTCCGCACCTTCGAGCCGGGCCAGGAAGATCTCGCCCATGCCGCCCGTCGCCAGGCGAGCGAGCAGCTCGTAGCGGCCGAGTCGAGCGGGCGCCCCTGCGGCCGGCATTCCCATTCTCCACAATGGTAGCAGTGCCGGAGCGGATCGCGCCCGTGGCCGCCGCCGTATCGGGGTTGTCCGTGCCGACCGGTCGGGGAGCCCCGGTTCCACGGTACACCTGTCGCATGCGGTTCGAGCTGCACTGCCATTCGACCTGCTCCGACGGGACGGAGCCTGCGGCGCGCGTGGCGACGCGAGCCGCCGAGCGTGGCGTCGACGTGTTTGCGCTCACGGATCACGACACCTGCGAGGCGACCGGTCTCCCGGTCGCGGGCGCGCGGTCGATCCGGGGCGTCGAGGTGACGTGCGAGGAGAATGGCCGGACCATTCACCTGCTCGTGTACGACCGTGGCCACGGGCTGGCCCCGGTCGAGGCCCGGCTCGGGGCGACGCGGGCCGCGCGCGTGAACCGGCTGCGGGTGATGGCCGCGCGACTCGCGCAGCGCGGCGTGACGATCGATGTCGAGCCGCTCCTCGCGGTGGCGGCGACGCGGTCGGTGGGGCGGCCGGACCTCGCTCGCGCGATGGTCGCGGCGGGCGTGGTCACGTCGATGAAGGAGGCGTTCTCGCGGCACCTCTACGACGGCGGTCCCGTGGACGTGAAGCACCAGGCGCTGCCGCTGGTGGACGCGCTCGCCCTCGGCCGCGAGTGCGACGCGGCGATGGCCCTCGCGCACCCGCACCTCTACGACGAGCGCAGCGCACCGATGGCGCGGAAGTACCGGGCCGCGGGCCTGACGGGCATCGAGGCCTGCTACGGCGTGTACGACGCGCGCGAGCGCAAGCGCTGGATCGAGGTCGCCGACGCGAACGGTCTCGTCTGCACGGGCGGCTCCGACTGGCACGGCCCCGACGAAGCCCAGGCCCAGCCGGGCGTCGACTTCGACGAGCCCCGCAGCGCCGCGCTCGCGACCTGGCTCGGGCTGTAGGCGCGGTCTCGGGCGGCGCCCATGGGGCGCGCGCTCGCGACTCGGCGCGGGCGCGAGCGGACGCGAGTGTGACGCGGCTGTGCGGCAGGCCCCGGGCCTCGTGATGGCACCCGAGACCCGCGGTACCTCCGAGCCGAGCGGCCTGTGAGGGGTGGAGCCGCTGCTCGCTGCTTCCGCCGCTGCTCGCTGCTTCCGCCGCTGCCATGACCCTCGAAGCTCTCTGATCACAGAGGCTCGAGCCCTCGCGACTGCGCCCACGCGGGCGTTCATGCAAGCCCGACTGCGCAGCCGCTGCGGCGAGCCGGTGGGCCTGCACCGAGGCACCGCCCGGGACTCCCAGGCATGGGATCGCGTCATGCGCCATGCGCCCGATGCAACGCCAACGGTCACGGTCGACCGCATCGTTCATTGGTTCGAGACCGGGCTCGGCCCCGGGCCGGTTGTTTCGGTCACTGCCTCCGAGCGAGCAGTGCTGACCGCGCTTCGACATCCTCGAGGTGCCACATATCGCGAGCTTGCGCGCGGCGTAGGGATCAGGCGGCGTTCCAGACCCCGTGCTTGGGCTGAAGCCCGGACATGTCGCGCGGTCTGCGGCCAAAAATCGCATGAATGGCATTTAAAAATAGACATCCGCCGTATTAGCGACCATGGTGACGAGGTCACGATGGCGAAGGGAAGACGGCAACTGGAACTGGACGTTCGCGCGCCTGGCACGCGGGCGCCCGGCGCGGGCCGGCCGAAGAAGCGGTGGCCGAAGGGCGTGAAGGCGCCGGCCTCGCACGTGAAGCGAGAGCCGTTCGTGAAGGGCCGCGCCCTCCACGTGACGCTGCGGACGTTGCCGGTGGCCAGAAATCTCCGCCGGATGGACGCGTATCGGGCGGTCCGCATCGGCGCACGGGTCGTGCTGGCGCGCAGCGGGTTCCGCCTGATGCACTTCAGCATCCAGAGCAACCACATCCATCTCATCGTCGAGGCTGACTCGCGGGTCGAGCTGTCGAACGGCGTGCGCGCGTTCTCGATCTCGGTCGCGAAGTCACTCAACGCGAAGCTTCACCGGCGCGGGCCCGTGTTCGCGGACCGCTACCACGCGAAGGCGGTCTCGACGCCCACCCAGATGCGCCACGCGATCCAGTACGTGCTCACGAACTGGCTCCACCACCGCCCGGCGCATCACGAGATCATGGAGGAGGTCGACCCGTACTCGAGCGGCGCGGAGTTCCTCGGCTGGAAGGAGCTCCGCGGCACGCGGCAGTTCGTACGCGACAACGACTTCGAACGCGTGCCGCTCGCCAGCCCGCGGCTGTGGCTCACGTGCGAGGGCTGGCGGCGAGGCGGCGAGATCAGCGTGTTCACCGTCCCGGGTTGATCCCGGGGTCGCCGGTGCCGGGGTCGGATCCTGGCGCACGACAGGGAGCCAGGTCGCGCGGCTGGCCCCCGGTAGGTGCGAAGCGCCCGCGCGCCGCGAGTGACGGCTACTGCCTGGGCAGCTTGTCCCTCTTGGCGAGCTGGTCATGAGCGATCTTCCGGGCGACGTAGATGGTCTCGAACAGGTGCTCGACGAGCTTGATCGTCTCGCCGGCGTCGGCTTCCGTCACGTCGGTGACGACGACCGTACCCCTCGCGGCATCGAACTCGGTGTCGTGAGCGCCGTGGTTGCCAACCCACCGGGCGGCCTCGGACCAGTTCTTCTGGTCGAGCGTGATCTTCCGGTGCTCCTCGAGCCACTTGATCTGCTGCCACAGCTTCTTCTCCGCAGGCGCTCCTTGCGCCACCGCAGCTGACTGCAGGGCTCGACGCGCCATCACCACGGCGGCGTTCCAAGCGGAAGCCGTGCAGCACTTCTTGGCGCGGGCTGGGGCAGTGGGTAGACCTCGGCCCCGCGATCACGCACGAGGATTGCCCGCTGCCAGGCATTGCACTTTCCCATCCACCATCGCTGCGACCCGAACACGTATCAGGTGGCTTGCCCAAGCAGCTCCTTCGAGCGGAGCGCGGCCGAGCCTCACCCCACGAGCGGGCCGACGAGCGCCGGCCAGTCCAGCGCGGTCGGGATCCTGCCATCGACGCGGTCGGGCTTGCCGCCGCCGCGCCCGCCGGTCGCCGCGGCGAGCTGCTTCCACAGCGCCGCGCAATCGAGGGTGGCGCCGGGCGCACGCTGGAGCAACACCACCGTCCCCGCCGGATCCGGCGCCGCGAGCAGCGCCGTGCGGCCCGCGGCATTCAAGTGGGATGCGACCGCGCGGAGCAGCGCCGCATCGGGGAGCGCGGCGACGATCGTCGGCGCCGCCGACGCGAGCAGCTGCGTCGCCGTGATCCTCGCGAGCTGGCCGCGCAGCGCCGTGACCTCGGCATCCGCGGCGGTGGCGTCGCGCCGCAGCTTGTCGATCGCGCCCGGCACGTCGGCAGGCGCGCACGAGAACTGCGCCGCGAGCCCGCGAACGATCTGGTCGCGCGCGAACAGCTCCGCCCGGCCGCGGCGTGCGGCCGTGAACGAGACGCGCGTCATGCCCTTGTAGCGCTCGGCGCCCGTGATGCGCAGCGCGCCGAGCTGCGACGTGCGCGCGGCGTGGGTGCCGCCGCACGGCGAGTAGTCGAAGTCGCCGATCGCGATCACGCGCACGTCCGCGTCGACCTTCGGATCGCGGCGCAGCTTCAGCGCGGCCAGCTCGCCGGGCTCGGGAAACCACGCGCGAATCACGAGATCGTCGTCGATCAGATCGTTCGCGAGGTCCTCCGCCGCCGCGAGCTCGGCCTCGGGGATGCGGTCGCGGGCGACGTCGATCGTCAGCCCGGACTCGCCGAGCCGAGCGGAAACCGTCGGCGCCTGCGCCCGGTCGAGCAGGGCGCCGGAGAGCAGGTGCTGCGCGGTGTGCTGCGCCATGTGCTGGCGGCGACGGGTCCAGTCGAGCTCGCCGGTGACGGCCTGGCCGACCGGCGGCAGGGTGGCACCGGCGTCGAGCACGTGCAGGATCGTCACGTCGTCGGCGGCGTGCTGCGTGTCCGTGATCGGCGCGCCCCCGAGCGTCCCGCGGTCTCCAAGCTGACCGCCGGCCTCGGGATAAAACGCGGTGTGGTCGAGCACGATCGCGGGCGCGCCCCGGTGGGTCGCGTGCGCGATCACGGTCGCGTCGAACCGGCGCAGGGTCGAATCATCGTGGTA
>JAYSYE010000401.1:0-13201 GCA_043716635.1 Deltaproteobacteria bacterium
GTACGGGGCCAGCCTGCCCATCGCCTCGTACTCGAGGTGGGTGGCCTGGCGGAGGTGGGTGGCGGTGATGGGGGATCGCTCGTCCGCGGCCATGAAGGCGGCCCGGAGGACGGCGTTCTTGATGTATCCGCCGGTCATCGTGAAAGTTGCGGCGAGATCGTCGAGCTCCAGATCACCGTCCGTGGGAGCGGCGGACGGCAGGAGCGCACGCCACAGGCGGCGACGCTCCTCGACATCCGGGGTCTCGAAGCGGATGTGCGTCGAGAGTCGACGCCGGAACGCTTCGTCGATCGAGGTCACGTGGTTGGTGGTGAGGAGGCAGATGCCGCTGAAGGATTCGAGGCGCTGCAGCAGGAAGTTCACCTCCTGATTCGCGTGCCGGTCGTTGCTGCTCTTCACGTCGGTGCGCTTGCCGAACAGCGCGTCGGCCTCATCGAACAGCAGGATCGCGTGTCCTGCCTCCGCCGCATCGAACAGCGCGCCCAGGTTCTTCTCGGTCTCGCCGATCCATTTCGACACGATCTTGCTGAGATCGACCTGGTAGATCTCGGTGTTCAGCGCGTGCGCAATGAGCCCGGCGACCATCGTCTTGCCGGTCCCCGGCGGTCCGGAGAGCAATCCGGCCACGCCGAGCCCCTTGCCAACCTTGCGCCCGAAGCCCCAGGACTCGTACACGCGGTGCCGCTCGCGCACTCGGGCGAGGAGCTCGATGACCGACGCCAGCTGGTCCTCCGGCAACACCAGGTCGTCCCACGTTTGCGCGATCGTCAGTCGCGTCGCGAAGGCGCCGAGCTGGCTGTCGAGCACGGTGCGGATGCCTTCCGCCACGTGCGTTGGCGTCATGTGTTCGTCACCGCACACCTCGACCGCGGCCTTCGCGGCGGCGACCAGCGATGCTGGTGCCAGCGGGTACAGCGTCGCGAGGTACGCGGCGTCGTCGTCGGTCGCCGCCGGCAGCGCCCGTTTCCACAGGGCGGTGAGCTGCCCGCTCGTGGCGGGCGGCAGCTCGACCACCGTTGGCGTACGTGCCCATGCCCGGGCGACGGGTTCGCGCGCCGTCGCGAGCACGAGCCCGGGAAGCTCCCGATCGAGCAGGTCCAGGCGATCCTTGGCATCGCCGTGGGCGGCGAGCGCATCGACATCACGCACGAGCGGCACCAGTCCGAGAAGCAAGCATTCCCGGCGGACTGCCTGGAGCTGGCGAGTCGCCACGGTGCGGTCGGTCGCGAGCTCTCGACCGCGAACCGTGAGGATCTGCAGGCCCCGCTCGCCCGCCAAGGCATGGAGCAGTGCACTCCGGCCCTGACCCGGCCGCCCGGTGACGAGCAGACAGCCGCTGGAATCGAAGCCAGCGCGCGCGCGCTGCACCGCAGCGGCGTCGATCACGAGGTCCTCGACGGTGCCCGCTCGCAGACTCTCCCACTCCGCGAGGTGCGTCAGACCATCGTCGACTGCGGTGACACCGTGCACGAGCGCGAGCGTGCGGCGAGCGATGCGCCAGGTCTGGCGATGCTCGGGGGTCTCGGGCGCCGCGTCGGTTCGCTCGAGGAGTCCGAGCCGACGAAGCGTGCCGGTTGGCGAAAGCTCTCGCCACGCGTCCGGTGAGTAGCCGTCCGCATAGACGACGCGACGAATCACGTCGGTGGTCGGGTCGGTGACCTCCTCGGTGGCGAGGAGGCGGAGCATCCGTCGCGTCGAAGCGCACATCTCGTTCGCGAGCAGCGTCCAGAGGATGAGGTCCTCGCTCGCGGACAGCTCGAGCCGTTCGCGCAGGCGGATGGCGGGAATCTCGAGCGAGCCGCGCGTCGCATCCTCGCGCGCCGCGACGAGGGTCTCCGCGCCCCGAACGTTGGCCGGAATCTTCAGTGCCACCCGCTCGTCGCGCGCACGCTCCTGCACGTGATCGATGGCGGTGCGGACGCGGGCGCGAACCGCGCAGAGTCGCTCCCGGATGTGGTCGTCGCGATCGGCGAAGGGGGCGGGCGGGGTGCGCCACAGCGGCCGAGCCGCGGAGGTGGCGGCGATCTGGGAATCGGTGGATGACGCGGAGGGGATGGGCGCGAGCGCGACGGGGGGGCTCATGGGGCCCGTATCGGCCAGGGCCCGCCGCGGTTGCGTGATTCGTTGTACGTAGACGTCTCGAGCGATTCCTCGGCCACGAGGGGCGTGTCCGCCAGCCGGGGCGACTGCTCGACGTCGGCGTCGACGACCGGGGTGACGCGGAGGGCGCCGAGGGAGCCTGTCAGCTGCCATTCGAAGCGCGCGGCCGAGCGGGCCAATCCGAGGCGGCGTCCGTCCGCGAGCTCCAGCTGGTTGCGGGAACGCGCGAGGACGATTACCAGGTCCGCATGGGCCGGGGTGGCGGAGTCGAAGGTCTCGCCGGTGAGGCGCACGTCGAACGCTATGTCGTCGGTGACGCCGGTGGCGTCCACGCACGCCCCATCCGCGAACCACGAGCCCGCATCGACGTGCGACCACCAGACGAGGCGGAGCGTGGCGACCGCTGCGCCACTCGCGGCGTTCCGGATCGTGGCCGTCCAGGCGGCGGCGTACCCCGGTGGACGTTCGGCCGTCGCGCGCAGCCCGATACATCTGCGGACGACAGTGCTCGCAGGAGGCGGGCGCGCTGGTTCCATGATGACCGGGCGGCAGTCCGCGTAGCCGACGGCCATGCACGCGACGACGCCGATGGCGAGGACGCGGGTCCGGACGATGGTCGCGCGCATCCAGGGAGTGTCGGCCGGCGAGCGCCCCGGTTGCGCGCGTGCGCTGCGTTTCCAGGGTTTGCCGGGTTCGCCGGCGGCGAATCGCCGCCGGCGCGCTAGGTTCGCGCGATGAAGAGCCTCGGAGTGTTGATGTTCGCGGTGCTGACGGCGTGCGGCGGAGGAGATGGCGCCGCGAGCGCGCAGCAGGTCTGCAACGATCTCGCGGATGCGGACTGCAGCCAGTACTTCAAGTGCGTTCCCGACGGGATGCGCGCGTACGCCAGCGAGGCCGAGTGCGCCGCCATGACCAAGGCGACGTTCAGCTGTGCGACCTCCACGAACGCGAATACGTGCGCCATGGGCACTTACGACGGCGATGCCGGCGAGCAGTGCGTGAGCGACGTGCGTGGCCTCACGTGCGCGCAATTCGCGGCGTACACGGACTCGAACGCGAGCAACGATCCCGCCATCGCGTGCGCGGACTCCGACGTCTGCCACTGAGCCGTCCGATCCAGCGGTAGCGGCCGCGCGGGTCGAGCAGGTCAGTCTGCACTCGCGGACGGGCACCTTGGCCGTGGCCCGCGGCGTCGTCGGAGGGTGATCGCGCGAGCAGGCAGCGCGGCTTGCCGGCTCGCGGGGCAGCCGCTCAGTGCGTGAGCGGGAGCAGCGACAGCGGGCGATTGGCGGCGTCGCGGAGGTTGCGTCCGATCGCGAACACGCGCGTCGGCGTGACGAGGAGGCCCGCGCCAACATAGTCACTTCCCTCGGTGACAGGCACGACACCGCTCCAGGTCGTTCCGAAGTCACACGTCTTGTCGATCACGATGCGCGGCTGGTCGGAGCCGGAGGTCGTCTCCTCGAACCACAGGATGTCACCCTGCCACGCCACCACCGGCGCCGAGGTGTAGCCGAACATCGCCGCGTCGAACGGGTGCTGGACCGGGGCGGCGAAGGTCGCGCCGCGGTCGCGACTGATCGCGAGCTCCAGCCGGTCTTCACCGCCGACGCGGTCGACCCACGTCACCGCGACCGAGCCGCTCGGCGAGATCGAACCCGTCGGGTACGTCGCGGGTGCGCTGCTCGCGAGCAAGCGGGGCGCGCTCCACGTCGCGCCGCTCGTCGTCGAGCACTGCACGTAGTGGCGGTTGCAGCTCGTGCCGCCGGCGCACGAGCCGCTGTCCACCGAGTAGGTCGTGCACACCGTGCCGGTGCCATTCGTGAACACGCGCGGGCCGTACTGGCCCCCATCCGACAGCACGGAGCCGTCCGTGAACCGGTTCACCTGGTTGACGTCCGCTGGCGAGTAGTAGTCCGCGCTGTTCGTCCCGACGCCGGTGCCGATGTCGGCGCCGCGCGCGCCCGCCACGTAAAGCGCGGCCCACGACGCCGACTGGTCGCTCGTCTGCGCGCCCGTCGCGACCACCACGTGATCTGCCGACGGCGAGGTCACGTCGGGGCAGATCGCGTTGACGAGCCCGTCCAGCACGCTGTCCCCGACCACGTAGGTCTTGGCCGCGGGGAACGTCGCGCCGCCGTCCTCGCTCACGTGCAGCGTCACCGAGGTTCGCGGGCCCGACGAGTGATGCGTCACCACGTAGAGCACGTCCGGGTTGCCGGCATCGATCGCCGCAGTCGCGCACTTGGCCCCGGCGATCGCGAGCGAGGGCTTCGCGGTGAACGTCGCGCCGCCGTCGTCGCTGCGCATCACGGTCACGCCGTCCGCCGCCGGGAACACCGCGTAGACCCGGTTGCCCGACACCTGCACGACGTGCTCGTACGGTGTCCCATCGTCGAGGTAGCCCGTCGCGATCGTGGTCGGCGCACCGAGGAATGCGGTCGCGAGCGTGGCGGTCGCGTGCACCGCCGCGCCGGTCCCGGGCGTGTACGTGATCTCCGCCGCGGTCCCCGAGGCCGTCGACAGCGGCGCGCTGTACAGGCCGGTCGCGCTGATCGACCCACGGTCGGCGCTCCACGCCCCTGCCGGCGTCGCGACATCGTTCGTCGCGTACTGCTGCTTCGTGCACGTCAGCACGTCCGCCTGCGGCGGTGTGATGCGGAGGGCGACGGGCCCGTCCGGTGCTCCGTCCGGCACCGCGGCCGCATCGGGATGCTCCATCCCTCCGTCGTCACCGCATGCCGCTACCGCCGATACCAGGGAGGCCCCCGCGAGAACTGCCAGGATAATCTTCATCTCGTTGCTAGACCCGCGACGTTCCGGTCGTCTCAAAAAATCGCACCCCGGGCGAGCTGGGCGACGCGCTCGGGTCGGTCGACCTCGGATCTCGCCCGGCGATCGCGGTTGCCGGCAGGATCTACCGAGCCTCGCGGCGATCAGCCCGGCGAGCTGGGCGGCACGGTGCTCACACCCGCACGCTTGTTCCTGCCGGGGATCTGACCCCGTGTGGCGCGCGCTGCACCGGCCCGTGAGGTGCGGGCAAGAGCCGGGCCATTGGGTCTTTACAGCCTGATTCGATCCACGTACCCTCTGTCTTCAAGCGCTGTACCAGCGCGGAGGGGTGGCTGCGGGTGTTCGCCCGTCGCCGGCCCTGATCCATAACCTCGCGAAATAGTAAGGAGTTCCCATGGGCATGGAAATGCGCCAGGAACTGAAGCTCTCGCAGCAGCTGGTGATGACGCCTCAGTTGCAACAGGCGATCCGCCTGCTGCAGCTCTCGCGCATGGAGCTGGCCGAGCTCGTCCACGACGAGATGCTCGAGAACCCGCTCATGGACGACGAGATGGATCTCGACCAGGAGCGGAGCCGCGAACGCGACGAGGCCGGCAGCGATATCGAGCAGCAGCACCAGATGGAGTCGGCTGGGTCGACCGAGACGCCCATCGAGGGCTCGATGGTGGACGGTGTGGCCCAGACCGAGATCAAGGGCGACGCGTCCGCGGTCAGCGAGATCGACTGGGAGAACTACCTCGACAGCTACTCGTCGGGACCGTCCGCGGGACCGGGCTTCCGGGGCGACGGCGACGAGATGCCATCGCTCGAGGCCACGCTCACGAAGCCCATGAGCCTCCACGACCACCTGGCGTGGCAGCTCAAGATGACGAATTTGCCGCAGGAGCAGCTCGAGATCGGGATGACGATCCTCGGCAACATCGACGCCGATGGCTACATCAAAGACCCACCGATCGAGGAGCTCGCGGCCGACCTCGGGGTCGACCCGGTGGTCTGCGAGCAGGTGCTCGAGAAGATCCAGACGTTCGATCCCATCGGCGTCGGCGCTCGCTCGCTCGCGGAGTGCATGCTGATCCAGTGTGTCGCGGCCGGTCAGGACGACGACCTCTGCGTCAAGATGATCCGCAGTCACCTCGGGAACCTCGAGAAGAAGAACTACCAGGCGATCGCGCGCGACCTGAAGCAGCCGCTCGACGAGATCTACGAGGCCGCGAAGGTCATCATGGACTTCGATCCGCGCCCGGGACGCCAGTACTCGACGGATGACGCGCACTACGTCACGCCGGACGTCTACATCCACAAGGTCGCAGACAAGTACTTCGTGGTTCCGAACGACGACGGACTGCCGAAGCTGAAGATCAGCGGATTCTACAAGAACGCGATGGGCAACTCCGCGGCGTCCAAGGACTACGTGCAGGACAAGCTGCGCTCGGCGCAGTGGCTCATCCGCTCGATCCAGCAGCGCCAGCGCACGATCATCAAGGTCGCGGAGTCGATTCTGAAGTTCCAGCGCGAGTTCTTCGACAAGGGCATCGCGCACCTGAAGCCGCTGATTCTCCGGGACGTCGCCGAGGACATCGGGATGCACGAGTCGACCGTGTCGCGCGTGACGACCAGCAAGTACGTCCACACGCCGCAGGGGATCTACGAGCTCAAGTTCTTCTTCAACAGCGGCATCTCGCGCACGAACGGCGAGGACCTGGCGTCCCAGGCCGTGAAGTCGAAGATCAAGGAGCTCGTGGGCGCGGAGGACGTCAAGCGTCCGCACTCCGACCAGAAGATCGTCGAGCTCCTCAAGAAGACGGGGATCGACATCGCTCGCCGCACGGTCGCGAAATATCGCGAGCAGCTCGGCATTCTCGCGTCGAGCAAGCGCAAGCAAGTCTTCTAGCGAGTTTCGCTGCTGCGGACAGGGACCTGCAGCACTGCGCGGATGGCGTGTCTTTGTGAAAAATCTTCCGCAGGATGCCCGTGCGACGGCGCAGTGCAATCGCAGGACCAACACCGCGGCGATGGCTGCGTTATGATGCTGTCACCCACAGGGAGGGTTCATGCAGTTTGCTGTGACGTTCCGCCACATGGAGCCGACGGAGGCCCTCAAGTCCTACGCGAAGGAGCGCATGGAGCGCGTTCGCAAGTACCTGCCCGATCCCATCTCGTGCCACGTGGTGCTGGCCGCCGAGCGTCATAACCATCGCATCGACGTCACGTTCCAGCTGCACAACGGCCTCACCGTGGCGGGCCACGAGACGACCGAGAACATGTACAGCTCGATCGATCTCTGCATCGCGAAGATCGAGCGCCAGGTCCGCAAGTACAAGGGCAAGCTCGAGGGCATGAAGGCGCGGCCGCACAACGTGCACGCGCTCCCCTGGTCGCATTCGATCGTCAGCGAGGCGTTCCAGGGCCTCGATGGCAAGGCGGGCGGCGCGAGCAACGAGTCCGAGGCGCCGCACGACGCGGCCGGACCGCACCCGGAGTTCAAGGTCGAGAAGACCGAGAAGTTCCACGCCCAGCCGATGTCCGTCGACGACGCGATCGTCCAGATGAACCTCCTGCACGAGGTGTTTCTGGTGTTCCGTCACGAGAACGGGCGGGTTGCGGTGGTCTACAAGCGTCCCGATGGCGGCTACGGCCTCATCGAGACGCCTGCGGCCGTCTGACGCGACACGGCAATGCCTCGGTGGTAGCGTGAACGTCGCCCGATGAAGATCGTCGACCTCATCAAGCGGGAGATGGTGGTTCCCGCGCTGCAGGCGACCGACAAGCGCGGCCTGCTCGAGGAGCTCGCGGCGTACATGGCCTCGCAGCACCCGCGGATCGATCGCGAGTCGCTCGCGAAGGTCCTCGTCGAGCGCGAGCAGCTCGCATCGACGGCGATCGGCGAGGGGGTCGCGATCCCGCACGGCAAGCTGTCGTCCGTGAACGAGATCGTCGCGTGCCTCGGGCGCGTGCGCGAGGGCGTCGAGTTCGACTCGATGGATGGCCAGCCGACCTATCTATTCTTCGTGCTCGTCGCGCCCGAGTCGTCCACGGGCGCGCACCTGAAAGCGCTCGCGCGCATCAGCCGCGTGTTCAAGGACCCGGAGTTTCGCCGGCGACTGCTCGCCGCGCCCGACGGCGATTCGATGTTCCAGGTCGTCGCCGACGAGGACGCCAAGTACTAGTGGCTTCCGCGGTCGTCGAGCCGATCACGGTCCGCGAGCTGTGCGAGCGCGTCGAGCTCGCCGTCTCGATGGTGGCGGGAGGTTCGGCGATCGGACTCGCGCGGACCACGGTCGTGCCGCGCATCCAGAAGCCAGGGCTGGCGCTGACGGGGTGGCCCGAGCAGCTCCACGACTCGCGCGTGCTGGTGCTCGGTGCGACCGAGATCGCGTACCTCGCCGACCACGAGCGCGCGCGCATCGAGGGGCTCGTGACGCTGTTTGCGAGCGATCCGGCGTGCGTCGTCGTCTGTCGCGGCTGCGCACCGCCCGTGGAGCTGGTGGCCGCGGCGACCGCCCATGATGTCGCGCTGCTCGTCTCGTCCCTGTCGACGGCCGACTTCATCGCGCACGTGACCGCGTGGATGGCGGACCGGCTCGCGCCCTCGACCGAGATCCACGGCGTGCTCCTCGACGTGCTCGGAGTCGGCGTGCTCGTGACGGGCCCCTCGGGCATCGGCAAGAGCGAGACGGCGCTGGACCTGATCGCGGGCGGCCACCGGTTCGTGGCGGATGACGTGATCCGCGTGAACCGGCGCGGGGACGAGGTGGTCGGCGGTAGCAGCGGGATCATCGGGCACCACATGGAGATCCGCGGGCTCGGGATCATCAACATCCGGGATCTGTTCGGCGTCGCCGCCGTGCGCCAGTCCAAGAAGGTCGAGCTCGTGGTCGAGCTCTGCGACTGGAACGCGACCGAGGAGTACGACCGGCTCGGGTTCGACGACCTGACGCAGACGATCCTCGGTGTCGAGGTCGCGACCGTGCGCATCCCGGTGCGTCCCGGTCGCAACGTCGCGACGATCGTCGAGGTCGCCGCACGCAACCAGCTCGTGAAGGTGCAGGGCATCCACTCCGCACGGGCGTTCCGCGACCGGCTGCACGATGCCATGGGCTACCCGGCCGTCGGGCATCCGGCCGAGGCGCTCGAGTCACCCGAGTCGACCGAGGACTCCCGCTAGTGCAGATCGTGATCGTCACGGGGCTCTCCGGCGCCGGCAAGAGCACCGCGTTGCGGGCGCTCGAGGACATCGAGTTCTACTGCGTCGACAACATCCCGGTGCCGCTCGTGGCCCAGATGGTCGATCACCTCGCGCACGAGGGCGACCGCGACAAGCTCGCGATCGCGATCGACTCGCGGCAGCGGCGCAACCTCGCCATGTGGCAGGGCCAGATCCAGCGCCTGCGGGGCGCCGGTCATCGGCTCGAGGTGATGTTCCTCGATGCGAGCGACGAGTCGCTGCTGCGTCGCTTCTCGGAGACGCGTCGCCGTCACCCGCTGTCCGGTGACGACCTCCCCGATGGCGTCCGGCGCGACCGCGAGGTGATGGCGGAGATGCGGCACGGGGCGGCCGTCATCGACACGTCGAACCTGACGCTGCACCAGCTCAAGTCGATCATCCAGGATCGCTACGGCGGCACCGGCAAGCTCGCCGTCACGTTCGTGTCGTTCGGGTTCAAGAACGGGTTGCCGCTCGAGTTCAACGTCGTGTTCGACGTGCGCTTCCTGCCGAACCCGTACTACGAGCCGACGCTGACCCACCTCGACGGGCGCGATCCCGAGGTCGCGAAGTTCGTGCTCGGCACCGAAGGTCTCGAGATGGTGCGGCAGGTCGAGGGTCTGCTGCGCTTCACGCTTCCGCACTTCCAGAAGGAGGGCAAGCTGTACGTGACCATCTGCGTCGGTTGCACGGGGGGCCGGCATCGATCGGTCGCCATCGTCGAAGAGCTGCGGCGGCGGCTCGGGAGCGACTGGGACATCTTGGTCCGCCACCGTGACGTGGAGCGAGGGAACTGATGGGGACCGATGGAATGACGGCCGAGAAGTCGCTGCTGATCCAGAACGAGCTGGGCCTGCACGCGCGGGCGGCGACGAAGCTCGTGCAGACGGCGGCGAAGTTTCCGTGCGAGCTCACGGTCACGAAGGATGGCCACGAGGTGAACGGCAAGAGCATCATGGGCGTGCTCATGCTGGTCGCTGCGAAGGGCACGACCGTGACGCTGAAGGCGAAGGGCGAGAAGGCGGCGGAGGCGGTGGCCGCGATCGCCGCGTTGATCGACGACAAGTTCGGCGAGGGAAAATGACCGATGGCCACGGACCACGGGTGGAGCTGCGCCGCTACGGGCTCGGCGTCTCCGCGGGCGTGGCGTTTGGCCGCGCGTACCTGATCGGGCGCGACACGCTGAAGGCACCGCGGCACCACATCGAGGTCGAGGATGTCGACACGGAGATCGCCCGGCTGCATCGCGCGATCGCGGCGTCCGACAAGCAGCTCGCCAAGGTGAAGGAGAAGCTCGCGAACGAGAGCGAGAGCGACTACCACATCATCACGGCGCATCAGCTGATGCTCCACGACGAGCACCTGGTCGGCGCGTCGATCGGCTACATCCGCGACGACCAGATCAATGCCGAGTGGGGGCTCCGGCGGGCGTTCGACGACATCCGCAAGGCGTTCGATGCGATCGAGGACGAGTACCTGCGCGAGCGGCGCAGCGACATCGAGTTCGTCTACGAGCGGGTGCTGAAGAACCTGCTCGGCCGCGACATGGGGCCGCTGAACCCGCCGCCCGATGCGATCGTCGTCGCGTACGACCTGTCGCCCGCGGACACGTCGCTACTGCACAAGAGCGCCGTGTCGGGGCTCATCACCGATGCCGGTGGCAAGACCTCCCACACGGCGATCATCGCGCGTGCGCACGCGATTCCCGCCGTCGTGGGTCTCGAGACGATCACGGAGGTGATCGAGACCGACGACCTCGTCGTGATCGACGGGGCGGCGGGCCTCGTGATCGTGAACCCGACGGCAGCCACGGTGAGCGAGTACCGCGAGGTCCAGCGGCGACAGGCCGCCGCGAATTCCGTGCTGCACGCCCAGCGCGGCATGCCCGCACTGACGAAGGACGCCGTCGAGATCGAGCTGTACGCGAACATCGACGGCCCCGACGAGCTCGCCGATGCGCTCGAGTACGGCGCGATGGGCGTCGGGCTGTACCGCACGGAGTACCTGTTCATGGGGCAGGCGCGGATGCCCACCGAGGAGGACCACTACGAGACGGCGAAGCTGCTGCTCGATCGGCTGGCCGGTCGCACGGCGACCATCCGCACGTTCGATCTCGGCGCGGACAAGCTGGCGCCGTTCCTCCAGCGCGCCGATCTGAAGGAGGCCAACCCGGCGCTCGGGCTGCGCTCGATCCGGCTGTGCCTCGCGGAGCTCGGCCGCGACCTGTTCCGGGCGCAGCTGCGCGGCCTGCTGCGAGCCTCGGTGCACGGCCCGCTGAAGGTCATGTTCCCGATGATCTCCGGCGCCGCCGAGCTGCGCGCAGTGAAGGTCGTCGTCGACGAGATGAAGGCGGAGCTCACCGCCGAGGGCAAGGCCTTCGATCCCGACATCAAGCTCGGGATCATGATCGAGATGCCGAGCGCGGCGCTGACCGCAGATCTCCTGGCGCAGGAGGCCGACTTCTTCTCGATCGGGACGAACGACCTCATCCAGTACACGATGGCCGTGGATCGCGTGAACGAGTACGTCTCGTACCTCTACGAGCCGCTGCACCCGTCGCTGATCCGGTTGATCGGCGATGTCGCGAGCGCCGCGCACAGCGCCGGGATCCCGGTCACGGTGTGCGGCGAGATGGCGGGCGATCCGCTGATCGCGCCGATCCTCGTCGGGCTCGGGATCCGCGAGCTGTCGATGAGCGCGGTGTCGGTCGCCGAAGTGAAGGCGATGATCCGGCGGATGTCGAAGCACGACGTGGAGGCGCTCGTGAAGGCGGCGCGCAAGCTGCCCACGGCGACCGAGATCCGATCGCTCGTCGCTGACTACGTCGCGAGCCTCGGCCCATGAGGCTGACCGCGCTCGTGATCGCAGCCCTCGCGATCACGGCCGGTCTCGCAGTCACGCCGCGGCTGGCACGGGCGGGCGATCCCACGCGCGTGTACCGCACGCTCGAGAGCGAGCACTTCGTCGTCTACTACTACGAGCCCCTCGTCGAGGTCGCCCAGCGCGCGGCACTGGTGGCGGAGCACGCCCACCGGACGCTCGTGCCGGCGCTCGATCACGAGCCCGCCGGCAAGACGATCCTCGTGATCGTCGACGATACCGACGGCGCGAATGGGTTCGCGAACACCCTGCCGCGCAACGCGATCACGATCTTCGCGACGGGCCCGAACGGGTTCACCGAGCTCGACGATCACGAGGACTGGCTGTACGGCCTGATCGCGCACGAGTACACGCACATCCTGCACCTGGACACGATCGAGGGCCTCCCGACCGTCTACAACAAGATCTTCGGCAAGACGTGGTCCCCGAACCAGATCCTCCCGCGGTGGGTGATCGAGGGCATCGCGGTCTACGAGGAGAGCAAGCACGGCGCCGGTGGCCGCAACCGCGGCACGCGCTTCGACCAGTACCTCCGCATCGCCGAGCGCGCGGGCGAGGACCTCCGCCTCGACGAGATCTCGGGCGCGCCGCGACGCTACCCGCGGGGGAACGCCGCGTACGTGTACGGCTCGCACTTCCTCCGCTACATCTTCGATCGCTTCGGCGGCGACACGCTGCGCCAGATGTCTCACCTCGGTGGCTCGTGGCCGGTGCCGTTCGCGATCAACCGGCAGATCGCGAAGGTGACGGGCGAGCCGTACGCCGACCTGTACGGCGAGTGGAAGGGCTACCTGCGCGATCGCTACAGTCAGCAGGAGCAGGCCGCGGCCCGGCGGGGCCTCGTGCTCGGGCGGCCGCTCACGCACACGGCGGAGGTGAACCACTTCGCCCACTACTCCGCCGATGGGCGCGAGCTCGTCTGGCAGCAGTCGGATGGCTATCACCAGCCGTGGATCCGGGCGATCCCGGTGGGCGGCACCGCGGAGCAGGCGCGCAACGTCGTGCAGATCGATGCGATGGGACCGTTCGATCTCCTCGCCGACGGCTCGCTCGTGTTCGAGCAGGGCGGGTGGCTCACGCGCCGCGAGTACTCGTTCCAGGAGCTGATGCGCTGGGACGCGACGACGAAGCAGACCGTGCGGCTGACGCACGGCCGCCGTGCCCGCGAGCCGGCCGTCTCGCCGGACGGTCGCCGCATCGCGTTCTCGAAGAACCTGCACTCGA
>JAYSYE010000402.1:0-4365 GCA_043716635.1 Deltaproteobacteria bacterium
AGGCTCCGATCTGCACGAGCGGTCGCGCGAGATCGGGCGCGCAGATCGACGTCAGCTGCGAGCGGCCGGGGAACGCGGCGAGGAGCGCGCCGATCCGCACGGCGGGCGCCGCCATGCTGGGCGCTCCATCGAGCGCATCGAAGTCACAGCTCGGGAACAGCACCCGCTGCGGCGTGCCAATCTGCTTGATGTCGGCCTGGCCGACGACGACCGGATCGGTCGTGCCCGCGATCGCGGCGACCATGATCGCGCGCGGGTCCGCCTTGGTCGCCAGCAGCGCGTCGATGTACGGCTCGACCGAGGCCACGAGTGGCGAATCCTGGCTCGGCTTGCAGTTCGTCTTCGCGCCGTCCGCGTCCACGGCCTCGTCGCAGGTGATCCCGAAGCGAGTGCACCGGAAGTTGTCGAGCGTCCCCGCGAGCGCGGTGTCGGTCGAGAACAGGCCGGGTGCGGAGGCGGTGCAGTCGTCCTCGTCCGCCACGATGATGACCGCGAGGTTGGCGTCCGCTCGCAGGAACCCGGCGTTCACAGGATTGGTCAGGGCGCGTGCCATCGCGCCCAGGTGCTGCTCGAACCCGCAGCCCTGGTCGCCGACGAGCGCGTTCGCGGCGAACACGTCGCGCAGGGCCCCGCGGTAGTTGCGGATCCGCCCGCCGGCCCCGTCGTCGAGGTCGCTGATGAACGCGTCGTCGATGTCCACCGCATCGCCCACGTGGAGAGCTCCCGCCTTGCCGGCCCCGCGGCAGGCTTGCAACGCGGAGGTCGCGCCATCGGGATCGGTGGCAGCGGCCACGCCGAGGTCCGACGTGACCACCCCGATGTGCAGGTCCGGGAGTCCGCCGTCGAGCTCCGCAAGCACATCCATCATCTGCGGAAAGGCCGCGACGAGAGCAGCCTGCTTGTCGGTCATGGAGGCGGAGTCGTCCACGACGAAGAGCAGATCCAGGCGCTTGTTCGGGGTGGCCGGAACCGCGATCACCTCGGCGTACCGCGACGTGGACTCGTCGGGGAATGGCGTGCAGGCGGCGACGCTCAGGGCCGCGACGACGACCGCAGGGAGACCGGTTCTCATGAGGGGTGAGTGCCGCTGCATGGGAGGTTCCGTCACCGGCCGTCGAGATTTCGCGTTTCCAGCGTCGTGGCGCTATCCTCCTGCCCATGCGGTTCGTGGTCGGGCTCGTCGTCCTCGCGGCGGCAGGAGGGTGTCGGGGCACACCCGCGGCCCCCGCCGGGGCAGGTGTCGGCTCCGCGGCGCCGGCCAGCGCCGTGACGGTGACGACGCGCGACGGCCAGGGCGTGACCCTCACCGCGGCCGCCGCGACGGCTCCCAAGGCCGCGCACCCCGACGCGACAGCGCTCCGGCCGCATCGCGAGGAGCCCGTGGTCGAGTGCCCGGTCGCGCCTTCGCTCCTGCTCGACGACGAGGTCCGGCTCGCCGCGTATCTCGATGCCGCGAACAAGCAGGTCGGCCTCGCCCAGTACGCCTCGGCGTGGACCTGCGCCGACCGCGCATCGGATCTCGCGCCGACCTCGGTGGAGGCGCACCACCTGCGCGGTACCGCGCTCGTGGGGCTCGGCCGGGACGCCGAGGCGCAGGTCGCCTACCAGCTCGCGCTCGCCCTCGACCCCGACGATCCCGAGACGCTGCGCGCGATCGCCGACTTCTACATCAACGGCAAGGGCGATCGGGGCCGCGACGCGCTCCGGCTGGGACTCGAGCTCGCCCAGCGGGGTAGCCGGCGCGTCCAGGCGCATCGGCGCCGGGTGGCGTCGGCGCAGTCGGAGCTCGCGGCGGATCTCGCGGTGCTCGAGGCGCAGGCGCTGAACGACCTCGGCCGCAGCGACGAAGCCATCGGACGCGTGGATACCGCACTACGGCTCGACGTCGACCGCGGCGATGCGCTCCACGAGCGCGGCGTCGCGCTGTTCGACCTCTCGCGGTTCGCGGAGGCCAGGCTCGCCTTCGAGCGCTCGCTCGCGCTGCAGCCCGACGACCCCTTCACGCACCAGCTGTACGGGCTCGCGCTCGAAGGGCTCGGCGATCTCGCGGCGGCCGACCGCGAGCTCGCGAAGGCGGTCGCGCTCGCGCCGGACGAGATCAGCGACCCCGTCCTCATCACCGAGCGCGAGTTCCGCGCGGAGATCGAGCGCGTCCTTGCCACGCTGTCCCCGGCGCGCGCGGCCCGCGTGCGCGCGATCAAGATCGAGGTCGCGGATCTCCCCGACCAGGCCGACCTCGCGGCCGTGACCCCGCCGTTCCCCCCGACGATCCTGGGGCTGTACCGGGGTCCGGTGGGCGAGCCCGACGGCGACGCGGCCGGATCTCGGGGCGACGAGCCGCCGTCCATCGTGCTCTACCGGAAGAACCTCGCGCGGGCGGTGCGGACGCGCGCGGAGCTATCGGAGCAGATCCGCGACACCTTGCTTCACGAGATCGGCCACCTCGAGGGTCTCGACGAGGATGACCTGCGCCGCCGCGGCATGGAGTAGGCCCGGCGGTCGCACCGGTGCGGCCCCTTACGGTACGATGGCGCCATGGCGGACGGCACGGGGCTAGCGGCGAGCGCGCCAGGCGCGACGATCGCGCCGGCGAGTGCCCTGCACACGCTCGAAGAGTCGCTGCGGCGCGAGCAGAAGAAGGTCGCGCTCGTCCAGGATGTGAGCCGCGCGCTCACCGGCTCGGCCGACCTCGACACGCTGCTCGCGCTGATCATGATGAAGGTCCGCGAGCTGATGGAGGCGGATCGCTCGACGCTGTACCTGGTCACCGATGACGGGCGCACGCTGTGGTCGAAGGTGATGGAGGGGGGCGAGAAGGCCGAGATCCGGCTGCAGGTCGGTGAGGGCATCGCGGGGTGGGTCGCGGATACCCGCGAGATCGTGAACATCCCCGATGCGTACGCGGACCAGCGGTTCCAGCCCGCATTCGACCTGAAGAGCGGCTTCCGCACGCGCTCGATCCTCAGCGTGCCGATGCTCGGAGCGCAGGGCGGCCTCGTCGGCGTGGTGCAGGTGCTGAACAAGTCGGGCGGGCCGTTCTCGCATGCGGACGAGGAGCTGCTGCTCGCGCTCGGCGCGCAGGCCGCGATCGCGATCGACAACGCGCGGCTGTACCACTCCATCGTCGAGCAGAACCGCGAGCTCTCGCGGGCGCGTCGCGACCTCGAGCGGAGGCAGCGCGAGCTGAACGCGCTCTACGAGGTCGAGAAGGAGATGTCGGCGGCACTCGACCTCGACGATCTGCTGACGCGCATCCTCGCGCAGGCGATCACGGTGCTCGGCGGTGGGGCCGGCTCGATCGTGCTCGTCGAGGCCGATGGCGCGCTGCGCTTTCGCACGGTGCAGGGCCCCGCGGCCCCACGGCTCATCCAGCGCACGCTGCCGCATGGCACGGGGCTCCTCGGCTGGTGCATCGCCCACCGCACGCCGCTCGTGATCGACGACCCGGCCTCCGATCCGCGCCACGCGCAGGACATCGCGATCGAGGTGGGCGTGCGGCCGCAGCACATGCTCGTCGCGCCGCTCGTGGATGGCGAGGAGGTCCTCGGGGGCATCGAGATCGTCGACCAGCGCCGGGCCGCGCGCGATGGCGACGGGCCGTGGAACGACGATGATCTGAAGTTGCTCGTGCTGATCGGGGCGCAGACCGCGAGCGCGATCGGCCTCGCGCGGCGGCGCAGCGAGGCCAGCAACCAGGACCGGCTCGCGTCCATCGGCCGGATGCTGGCGGGGCTCCTCCACGACCTCAAGACCCCGATGACGATCATCAGCGGCTATGCCCAGCTCATGGCGTCCGCCGACGAGGCCGAGACGCGCGAGCAGTACGTGGACCAGATCCAGCGGCAGTTCGATCACATGGCGGGCATGACGCGCGAGGTGCTCGCGTTCGCGCGCGGCGACACCGACCTCGTGATGCGCAAGGTGTACGTCAACAAGTTCTCGGAGGAGCTCGCGACGCAACTCGGGGCCGCCGTCGCCGGGCGCGGCATCGAGTTCGAGGTCGAGGCGCGCTACGACGGCATCGCGTTCTTCGACGAGCAGAAGCTCATGCGGGTGTTTCACAACCTCACGAGCAACGCCGTGGACGCCATGCCCGACGGCGGGCACCTGCGCGTGTCGATCGACCGCGAGGGCGACGACCTGATCTGGGGTGTGGCCGACAGCGGGCCCGGCATTCCCGCCGCCGTGCACGCGCGGATGTTCGAGCTGTTCGCGACAGGAAAAAAGGGCGGCACGGGCCTCGGCCTCGCGATCGTGAAGCGCATCATCGAGGACCACCACGGGGTGATCCGCTGCGACACGGGGCCCACGGGGACCACGTTCGTGATCCGCATGCCCGCGATGCGCAGCCCGACCGGCGAGTAG
>JAYSYE010000403.1:0-4357 GCA_043716635.1 Deltaproteobacteria bacterium
CGCAACACGCGCGCGCGCAACAACCTCGGCGTGGGCCTGCTGCGGACCGGCCATCCGGCCGAGGCGGAGGCGGCGCTGCAAGCGTCGGTCGACGTCGACCCTGCGTACTTCCGGTCGTGGTTCAACCTCGGCCTCGCTCACGCGGCCATGCACCGCGGCGGCGAGGCGTGCGCGGCGTTCGCGCACGCGGTCCAGCTGAACCCGCGATACGGGCTCGCGCGCGAGCAGCTGGCACGCTGCACGGTGAAGTGAGCGGTCGACGGACCCGGCGGGACGCAGTAACCTGCGACCCGTGGCGGCACCGTCGTCAGCTTCGGTCATGGCGCCGGACGAGTACCTCGCCTGGGAGCGCGAGCAGGACGAGAAGCACGAGTACTGGGATGGCCGGATCGTCGCGATGTCCGGGGGCACGATGCGGCACGCGTTCCTGACCGCGCAGATGTCCGGCGCGCTGCGTGCCGCGCTGCGCGACTGCAAGGTCTTCTCGGCGGACCTCCGCGTGTCCATCGATGGCGGCCGCCGCTACGTGTACCCGGATGTCACGGTTGTCTGTGGCGCGCCGAGGGGGCAGCCGGGGACGAACGACGTCCTCGAGAACCCGACGATCGTCGTCGGGGTCATGTCGCCCTCGACGGGCGGTCACGACGCAACGACGAAATGGGAGGCATACCAGCGCATCGGTTCGCTGACCGACTACCTCCTCGTGGACCAGTCACGGGCGCGGATCGAGCGGTATTCGCGAACGGGCGCGGAGGCCTGGAGCTATGCCGCGTACGGCCCGGGCCAGCACGTGCCGCTCTCACACGGCACCACACTCGAGATCGACGCGATCTACGCCGGCGCGTTCGAGCTGGGGACCGAAGCGGCGCAGTCCGGCTAGGAGCAGATAAGAGTCCGTCAGGAGGGTGACGGGCGGAGCTCGTCGGGACCCCTCGTGCCGGTCTGGAATCACGCAACGCGTGGACGCCCGGGCCTGAGTCCAATGCTGGTGATCGCGGCGTGGGCGGAGCTCCGCCAGCTCGACGACTCGGTCTCGGCGCTGGGAGTGGTCACGTCCCGGCGCGCTGCCAGGTCCATCGAGCGTGGCCCCTCACGGTCACCCCGGCGACCCCGGCGAACGGCGGGGCCCAGGCATTCTCTCTGGCCCCGGCGTCCGCCGGGGTGACATGCGACCGCGGGTCCACCGCACGGCACCATCCATGGTTCCGCGGATCGGTGTTCCATCGGCACCAACAGAATGTGAGCAATCATCAGAGTCCAATGCCAGTCACTCGACGCGCTGCCTCGATCAGGATGCGCCCGGTCGGTTGCGCGGGCAGTTGCTCCAACCCCCGTCGGGGGTGAGTCCGTGCACTCGCATGGGGCCGCGTGGTCGCGGTGCCCTCGAACCGCCAGCGCAACGGCTCGTCACCGGGCCGCTCGCGCGCGCAGGGTCGAGCGGCGCCACTCCAATGCCGCGACTCCTGACTTCCAGGTCGAGCCATCAGCCCGGAACGGTGAACACGCTGATGTCGCCGCCGAGCTTCCAGCCCTCGCACGTGAGCCACAACATCGGGGTTGCGAGCGGTACGCGATCGAACCCGTCGTCGCGGACGAACCGCCGCGTGCCGCCGAGCTCCTTCCAGCCGAGGAAGTCGGCGCCACTCGAGTACGGGTCGACCTCCTCCACGCGCTCGTAGTGGCTCGGGCGATGGTGCAGCCAGTTCGTGAGCACGTACTGGATCGCGTTGCGCATCTGGGTCGGCTTCGCGATCGCGCGTGCGTGATACCGGTCCGCAAACACGGGCCCGCGCCGGCCGAGCTTCGCGTTCAGTGACTTCGCGACCGAGATCGAGAATGCGCGCACGCCGTTCGAGAGCTCGACCCGCGACTCGGCCTCGACGATGAGGTGAATGTGGTTGCTCTGGATGCTGAAGTGAACGAGCCGGAACCCGCTGCGCGCGAGCACGACGCGCGCGCCGATGCGCACCGCCCGGTACGCGTCCCTCCGCCGGAGGTTCTTCGCCACCGGCAACGTTCGCAGGGTCACGTGGAGGGCGCGCCCCTTCACGAATGGCTCCCGCTTCACGTGCGAGGCCGGCGCCTTCACGCCCTTCGGCCAGTGCTTCTTCGGCCGGCCGGCCCCTGGAGCCCGCGTGCCCGACGCGCGGACCTGGAGCTCGAGCTGCCTGCTGCGCCTCGCCTTCATCCTGTCACCGTACTCACAATTATGGCGTATGTTTATAGGTAAGCGCAGTTCACGCGGAATCAGAGCCTATGGAGATCCCGGGGGACAGATCATGGTCGGGTCTGGAACGCCGCCTGATCCCTACGCCGCGCGCAAGCTCGCGATTTGTGTGGCCTGCAGGATTTCGAAGCACGGTCGTAGCCGCTCGCTCGGATGCAGTGACCGAAGGAACCGGCGCGGCGCGAGTCCGGTCTCGAACGAACGGACGATGCGGTCGACCGTGACCGGTGGCGTTGAAGCGGGCGCATGCCGCTCGACGCGATCCCGTGCCTCTCAGAGGCCGATTGGCTCGGAGGTAGCGCGGCTCCCGGGTGGCATCACGAGGCGCGGCGCCTGGCGGAACAGCCCAATTCCGCTCATGGAGCGATCCAGACCCACCTCCGCGCCGGAGATCCCACGCCTGAGAGTCCCGGCGCGGTGCCTCGATGCAGGCTCGCCGGCTCGCCGCATTGGCTGCGCAGTCGAGCTGGCGTGGACGCGCACGTTGGCGCACGCGCGGGCATCCGAGCCTCGGTGAGCGAAGAGTTTTCTAGGTCAAGGCAGCGGCGGAGGCAGCGGCAGGCCTCGGCGTTCACTTCCGCGTTCACCTCGGCGTTCACCTCGGCGTTCACCTCCGTGCACGGCGTCCGGGACTGCGAGATGTGCTTCATTCCACCCGAGGGCACCGCCCGCCGCATTCGTCACGACCGCTTGCGACCACGTCAGCCGTCGCGCACCCGCGCATTGCACGCCGACTCGATGCCTGGTCGTCCGTGCAGAGCCGGCGACTTCAGGGACGATTCGCCCGTTGCATGCGTGCGCGTGCGGCAAGCGAGCTTCCCGTCCAACGCTCATCTTGGCCCCCGCTCCGGGTCGTGGGCCGAACCGAGGCCGAACCAGTCTACCGACCACAGCCGGCATCCCGGAACCACGTCAGGGCCATGGCGCCGAGCGATCGCCTCGAGCTCGGGTCTCGGTCAGGTCACGACCCGAGATCAGCGGCGCTGGCAGCAGGCGACCAGGAAGCCGCCGACATCGCGCGCGACCGGCAGGTCCGCGAGGCGGTGCTCCGCCCAGCGCACCGCGCGTCCGAGCACCGGCACCTCGAGGACCTTGGCGACCGGCGTGATCACGCGGATGCCGCGCGTCGTGACCCAGTCGAGCTCCGGCGGCAGGTAGCTCCGGATCGCCTTCGCGTCGTCGTAGCGCGTGAACACGTGCTCGTCGTTGGTGTCCGCGGAGACGGCGGACGGCGGCTTCACGGCCTTCACGAGCCGGCGCAGCGAGCGGGAATTGTAGAACTCGGCGAGCACCCACCCGCCGGGACGCACCACGCGCGCCAGCTCGCGCATCACGCCGGTGATGTCGGGGATGTGGGCGAGCACCTTGAACGAGTACGCGACATCGACGGACGCGGTCGCGATCGGGAGCTCGGTCGCGGACGCCTGTGCGACCGCGAGCCCGCGGCGCGCGGCGTGGGCGAGCATGCCGCCGGAGAGGTCGATCCCCGACGCGGTGCGGGCGAACTGCGTCGCGCGCTCGAGGATGAGCCCGGTGCCGCAGCCGACCTCGAGCACGTCCTTCCCGGTCCCGTAGCGGGCCACGAGCTCGACCTCCAGATCGTCGAGCATCCGGTGATAGGGCAGGTGACGCTCGCGCTCGTACCAGCCCGCGAAGTCGTCGTAGTACGCCCGGTTATCGAGGCGCGGGCCCGCTGCTGGCTTGGCCTCGGGCGTCGTCGCGGGCTTCGTCGAAGGGACGGCGGCCATCACAGCTTCGCGAGCAGGTCCTTCTTCTTCGCGTCGAACTCGGCCTCGGTCAGGATGCCGGCCGCCTTCAACTCGCCGAGCTGCTTGAGCGTCGCCATGATCTGCTCGCGGCTCTCCGGGGCGCGCTGTCCAGACTGCGCGTTCGCGTTGCCCATCGCCCCGCCGACCTGGTTCGCCATCGCGAAGCCGAGGCCAATGCCGGCGCCCTGGAACGCGCCGCCACCATCGCCGCCCTTCTTCATCCCCTCGGCTGCACCCATCATCATCTCGGCCTGGGCGAGCTGCTGGTAGCCCTGCATGCCGCCCGACGCGTTCACGTACGCGAAGCGCTCGACGAGCTTGTCGAGGCGATCCTTGTCCGCCTGGTCCATGCTGATCGAGA
>JAYSYE010000404.1:0-4354 GCA_043716635.1 Deltaproteobacteria bacterium
GCCCCTCGCGCCCTCGCGCGCGCGTCAGAACCGCAGCTGGATCGCCGCGAGCGCGTCGAGGTCGACGGCCTTGTACTCCAGGTCGAGGTCCCCGCTGTCCTCGGGGTCATCGGCGTTGTAGTGCAGGCCGATCGGCAGCGCGAGCTGGGCGCCGACGGCGAGCGCGGGTGTCAGCTCCACGACGACGCCGGTGCCAAACTCGAGTGCGACTCCGAGGTCGGTCTCGTCGAGCTCGAAGCGGGCGCCGACGATCGAACCCTGCGTCCGCACGTTCGCATGGACGATGTCCGAGCCGACCGCGATCCGGCCGAAGACATGCGCGCGCCGGCCGACGCGGCCCTCGGTGCGGATACCCGCGAGGATGCGGTAGCGCGTCGCCTTCACGTCGACCAGATTGCGGGGCGCCTCGTTCAGGCGCGTCCAGTCGCCCGTGAACTCGAACGCCACGTGCGCGGCAAGCGCGAGGCCGAGTCGCGCTCCCAGCTTGAAGCTGTCGTTCGTACCCGCCGTGTATTCGCTGTCCGCCAGCGGCACCACGAGCCCGGGGGCGAGCTCCAGATAGCTCGTGCCCTCGTCGCGGCTCGTAGGGCCGTGACGACCGTGATCGGCGGACGCCGCCTGCACGTGGACCATCGTCGCGAGCACGGCCGCTGCACCCAGGAGGAGTCGTCGCATCGCCCTATCGTACGCGAGGGCACCGGGCTCAGGCGCCGAGAGCGCCGACGTACAGCACGAGGTCGGCCCGCGGCAGCATCAGCCGCCGCGCGATCGCGCGCTCGAAGAACCCGCCGAGCGGCACCGTCGTGAGCCCGCAGGAGCCCGCCGCGAGCGCCAGGTTCTGCATCAGGTGCCCCGCCTCGAGCAGCAGGAAGCGCCCTCGACCACCGCGAGCGAGGGGGCGGGGAACGTGGTCTCGTCGAGCTCGTCGGCGCCAGGCATCGAGCCGACAGCCTACGCGACCGGCTCCGGGGCCGATGCCCGTTCGAGTGCGCCCGTCGAGTCGAGGCTCGCACCGGCGGCCGCAGACTCCTGCTGGCGGAGCAGGGTCACGTAGCGCCCGCCCCGTGCGATCAGCTCGTCGTGGGTGCCCTGCTCGACGATCGCGCCATGCTCGAGCACGATGATCTGGCTGGCCTTGCGGATCGTCGACAGCCGGTGCGCGATCACCAGGCTCGTGCGGTTGGCGAACAGGGGCTCGAGGGCAGCCTGGATCAGCAGCTCGTTGTGGCTGTCGAGCGCGCTGGTGGCCTCGTCGAGGACGAGGATCCGCGGATCCTTGAGCAGCGCGCGCGCGATCGCGATCCGCTGCCGCTCGCCGCCCGACAGGCGATAGCCGCGATCCCCCACGATCGTCTGGTATCCCGCCGGGAGCCCGGCGATGACGTGGTGGATCTGCGCCGACCGCGCCGCTGCCTCGACCTCGGCCTGCGTCGCCTCGGGACGTCCGTAGCGCAGATTGTCGAGGATCGTCGCGTGGAACAGGAACGTCTCCTGGGAGACCACCGCGATCTGCGCGCGCAGCGATGCGAGCTGGAGCGTGCGGAGGTCGTGGCCGTCGATCGTGACGCGGCCACCCGATGGATCGTAGAGCCGCGAGATCAGCGCGACCAGCGTGCTCTTCCCCGCGCCCGAGGGCCCGACGAGCGCGACGACCTGGCCCGGGCGAATGTCGAGGTTCACGTCGTGGAGCGTGGTGCCGTCGGCGTCGTACGCGAACGTCACGCCCTCGAACCGGATGTGGCCGCGAACGTCGACGAGCGGCTGTGCATCGGGGGCATCCTGGATCGTCGGCTCGAGGTCGAGGACGCTGAAGATCCGGTCGAAGTACGCGTACGACGTCACGACATCGACATGGACCGTGGCGAGATCCGAGGCGGGCGAGTATAGCCGCCGGAGGAGCGCGACGAATGCGACCACCGTCCCGAGCGCCATGTCGCCGCTGATCACGAACCAGCCCCCGAGCGCGTACACCAGCGCCGGACCCAGGTCCTCGAGGAACTTCATCAGCATCTGGAACCAGCGGCCCACGAGGTTGTGGCGGAGCGAGACGTCCATCAGAGACGTCGCCTTCGTCTCGAGGCGCCCCGCCTCGTGGGCCTCGGAGCCCGAGACCTTGACGAGCAGCGCCCCCGAGACCGAGAGCGTCTCGAGCAGGACCCCGGTGACCTCCGCGAGCGCCCCCTGCGCCTGGCGCTTGAGCGCCTTGCGTCGCTGTCCCACCCGTCGCGTCGGCAGGATGAACACGGGGAGCAGCGCGACCGCCATGATCGCCAGTCGCCAGTCGAGCCACACGATGGCGACGATCGCCGTCGAGACGACGATCGTGTTCTGCAGCACCTTGATCAGGTTGTCCTGCAGCATCTGCCCCACGCCCTGGACGTCGTTGAGCACCCGCGACACCACCTCACCCGGCTTGGCGCGCATGAAGTAGCTCAGCGACTGGCGCTGCACGTGCTTGAACACCTGCACGCGGAGGTCGCGCACCACGTGCTCGCCGATGTACGCGGCGAGGTAGCGCTGCACGACCCCGAGGAGCCCGGCGACGAGCGGCCCCGTGATCATCAGCAGGAACAGCTCGATCAGCTCGACGCGATCGCGGTGCGGGATGGCGTGGTCGACGATCCTGCGGATGCACAGCGGCGGCACGAGCCCGAGCAGCGAGCCGACGAGGATGGCGAGCATCACGAGCACGGTTCGCCCGCGGTACGGCCCCAGGTACCGGAAGATCCGCCGCAGCGTGGCGCGCTGCACCGCGGGAAGATCCTGCGGATCGATGTGCGACCGCCGGGTCGACGCCACGGTCACCACTGGGTCGGCTCGCTTCCACCCCCGGTCACGATCAACGCGTGCCGCCAGAGCGCCACATCGTGGGGCGCGTGTGCGAGCGCGCTCGCCACGAACCGCCGGCCGCGCTCCGTGGCGCCGAGCGCCCCGAGACTCTTCACCGCCGACGCCGGCCAGTGGTCGCGTGCCGCCTCGCGAAGCTTCCATGCGGGCGCGGTATCGAGGCCGACCAGCGAGTCGAGCGTCTCTTCGCAGTGCCCGATCACGCGCTCGCGCAACGCCCACGCACGTGGGTCGAGACTCAGGCCGATGGTGCGCATGACGATCTTGGGGGCTCGCTCGATCGCGCGCTCGCGCCACTTCCACGATCGATCGTCCTCGAGCAGGTAGGTCGAGTCCAGCGCGGCCACCGGCGCCACGTCGCGGAGCCGCCTGCGGATCGCCCACGCGCGGTCATCTCCGACGCTCTCGACCGCCTTGCACGCGAGAGCCGCGGTCGCGACGTCCTCGATGCCCTCGAGGCCACCCCGCCCTGCGAGCCAGCGGTCACGCATCGCCTCGGCGCGCTCGCCGGGGACGCCGCAGAGCGAGCGCGCGGCGAGGTCTGCCGGCAACCGCGCCCGCAGCGCCCATGCCGGCTCATCGTCGCGGCCCACGAGCGCGCTGGAGACCCCGGCGGGGGCGAGCGTCAGCAGCGTCTCCAGCAGCGCGGGGGCATCGGCATGGGCGGCCGCCGGGCCCGCAAGCGAGCGAGCGACCTGCTCGGGTGCCAGCGTGGCGAGCTCGTGGCGGAGCTGCCATGCCGCCGCGTCGTGTAGCCAGCGCAGGCCATCTGCCACGACGGCCGGCGCCCGCGGGGCGAGCGCGCGTCGGCGCTCGTCGAGCCCGGGACCGCCGAGCCCGCCGAGGAAATACGCGGCGAGCGCCGGCTCCCGCGTCGAGCGCCGATCGATCCAGGCCAGCAGCGCGGTGCGTGCCCGCTCGAGGTCGTCCCCGCGCAGCGCCACCGGTGTCGGCGGATGAACCATGCGTCCGAGCGCCGCGGGCACGCCGTCCGCTCTCCCGGCATCGATCATGTCCGCGAGCGCGACCGCCATCTGCTGGAGATCAACCTCGGTGTTGTCGACCACCAGCCAGCGCTCGGGGTCCCGCGCCGCCAGCGCTCGGTAGCCGTCGCGCAACCGGTGCTGGAGCGCCGTGCCCGCGAGGCCCTTGCGCGACGGTGGCTTCGCGTCGGGCGTCAGCAGCTTCGACACGCGTCGCCGCGCGCGCGCCACGTGCCGGTCCACGTCGACGAGCACGACGAGCTCGGGCCATAGCCCGTTCGCGGCCGCCGTGACCAGCGCCGTGACCTCGTCCTGCAACATCGCGCGTCCCGCCACCGCGAGGGTCTCCGCCGTGTACATGTAGCGATCGGCGATCACGACATCGGCGCGGCGGAGCGCCGGGCGCGTCGCCTCCTCCGCGAGCTGCACCTCGCGCGTCAGGTAGAGCAGCAGCTCGGCGCGCGGAGTGAGCGCGAGGTTGCGCGCGTCGCGACCCAGCTCGCGCATCGCCTGCGTGACGGCGG
>JAYSYE010000405.1:0-4335 GCA_043716635.1 Deltaproteobacteria bacterium
CCTTGGGCATGACAGCGTGAACACGTTACCCTACGGCACCTTGCCGGCTCGCGCGCCGTCGCGTCCCCAGCGGAAGCTGCCCATGACCCGATCGCGCGCCTCGCGCGGTCCCGGCGCTCCGTGAGCCTGCTCGCGGCCGTCGCGCTCGGCGTCGGGCTCGGCGTGTTCACGGGACTGCCACTCGGCGTCATCAACATGGCGATCGTGGAAGCGGCCCTCGCCGCGCGGCCGCGCGTCGCGCTGGGGCTCGGGCTCGGCGGCGCGATCGCCGACATGCTGCAGGCCGCGCTCGCGTTCGTGGGCGTCGGGCAGCTGGTGATCGCGCGCCCCGAGATCACGCGCGGCTTCGCGATCCTCGCGGGCGCGTTGATCGTCGGCTACGCGGTGCTCGTGTGGCGACGGCGCCGCCGGCCCGCCGCGGTCCAGCAGGATGGCAGCGTGTGGCGATCGCTCGGGATCGGGGTCTCCCTCACGTTGCCCAACCCGGGAGCGCTCGCCGCGTGGGTCGCGGTCGCCGCGGCGGTCTGGCCGCGAGCCACGCCGTCGGAGGCGCTAGCGCTGGCGCTCGGCGTCGGCGCCGGCTCGTCGGTGTGGTTCAGCGTGCTCGGCCGTCTGGTCGCCAAGCTGCCGCGCGAGCACCGCGCGCTGAAGATCTTTCCGCGCGTCGCCATGGCCGTGCTGATCGGATCGGGCGCGATCGGCCTCGTGAGGCTGTGGCTGGGCTAGCGTTGAGGCCGCCGACGGGACGCGTCAGGTGCCGGCGCGGCAGACGACGGCGGCGAACGGCACGGGATAGTAGCCCGCCACCGACTCGTAGCGCCCGAAGTAGCTCGCCATCCCGACGCTGACGATGCACGCCAGGTCGGGAGACTGACTCGCCTGGGCCGTGATGACGCGATCCACGCCATGCTTCTCGGTCCCCGAATCGTCATCGACCGTCGCCGCGGAGAGGAGCACGGGCGCCGTGCCAAACGCGGGCACGACGAGGCTCAATGACTGGTCCGCGACCGTGAGCGTCACCGCCAGCGGGGGAAGCTTGGTGCCGCGTGCGATCACGCCGAAGGTCGCCGCGTTGGCAAGCCCGGTCCGGATGATCGCGCGAGCCGTCGGTGTCGCGCCGGGTGCGCTGAGCGAAAAGGTCGCGTCGGTCTCGCACACGGGCTCGGGGGCTCGGGTCCCGGCGCTGGGCCTGGCGATGCACGTGTCCAGATCGCACCAGGATCCCCGGCCACCGAGCTCGTCCGGATCGCAGACCAGGGTCCGGTAGACCGCGCCGTGATCCGCGGTCCAGCCGAGGATCGTGACGCGCACGGGCCACGTCCTGGGCTCGTGCTTGGCCGTGACGATCTTGAGGATCGTCGCCGCATCCCGGGCGAGCCCTTCGCTGGCGAGCCGGCTCCCGCCGGCGGCCGGCGTCGCCGCGGCACTGCTCGTCATCACCGCGAGGGCGCCCAGCGTTGCGAGGACGCCACCACCAGCACCACGAAACCTCGACGCGCGCGACAAGCCGTACCAACGTACCGTGCAGGACACTTATTCACCGCCTGGTCGGATGCAGACCACGATGCAGACTAGGATGGCGCATGAAGTCCCTGCTGCTGGTGATCGGTGTGGTGGCGATGCTGGTGGGCCTCCTGTGGGTCGGCCAGGGTCTCGGATACATCCACTGGCCGAAGTCGAGCTTCATGCTCGACCGGCGCCCCTGGGCCATTCGCGGCGCGATCCTGGCGGGCGTCGGACTGCTCTTGATCCTGGTATCCCGGCGCGGATCGCGTCGGCGATGACCTCGACGGTCGGCAATCGGTTCGTGGTCGCTCCTGCCAGTTCCGCAGTACGATGATCGGATGAAGCCGTGACCGGGCTGAGGTTCGCGCTCGCGCTCGCGCTCGCGGGCACGGGGTGCAACGGCGATGCGGTGCGCGCCGCGGAGATCGTCCGGGAGGCGGAACAGGCCAGGGCCCGGTCCGACGCCAACCGGGTGCTTGCGGACCGAGCGCGGGCTCGGGCAGCGGAGGCGCAGCGAGCGGCGCAGGCGGCGCAGGAGGAGATCGCGCGGCTGGAAGCGTCGAGGGCTGACCTCGACGCCCGCGTCGATGCCGCGGTGGACGCGCTCGCGAACGCGCAGTCGGAGGCCGACCGTGCCGCTGTGAACGCGAAGCTCCACGCGCTTCGCACCGAGACGAGCGAGCTCGACGCACGCATCGAGGCCACGCGGGCCGCGCGCGCGCACCCCGGGCGTCCGGCGGGCATCGATCCATCGGATTGCCTGACCAACCCGCTGGCGCGCGGCTGCCCGTGAACCCTCTGTGGTTCGCCGTCGCGCTGGCGCTCGGGTGGGTGCGCTGCGACCACCGACAGCCCGACCCGGACCGCGTGGGTGACTTCGATCCGACGCTGAGCTCGTGTCTCGAACACCCGCTGCAGCACGGCTGCTACTGACGCCCGCGAACGTGGCGGCCTGGGCCCGGCCTCTCACCGTCGCACACCTGTCAGCGATGCCGTGATTCCGTGCGGGATGCCCCGCACGCAAGCCGCGGCGCAGCCCCCCATGGGGCTGTTCCGGCTGGCGCTGGACCCCGTGAAAGCACCCGAGTTCAGCGCGAACTTCGAACCCAGCGCCTCAAAGGAGGTGAAGCTGCTGCAAGCTCCGTCCTCCTCTGCCATCACCTTCGAAATCCTCCGATCACAGAGGCTCTCGCCCTCGCGACATCGCCAACGCGCGCGTTCATGCCAGCCCGACTGCGCAGCCGCCGCGGCGAGCCGGCGGGCCTCCACCGAAGCGCCACGCCGGGACTCCCAGGCATGGGATCGCCTCGCGAGGCATGGGCCTGCAGCGCCCGCGTCAACGCCACGCGTCACAGTCGACCGCGTCGTCCGATGGTTCGAGACCGGGCTCGCCTCGTGCCGGTTGATCCGGTCACTGCTGATTCGAGCGCGCAGCTTCGACTCTGCTTCAAGATCCTCCAGGCCACACAAACCGCGAGCTTGCGCGCGGCATAGGGATCAGGCGGCGTTCTAGACCCCCGGCGTTCCGGCGTCGCCGCCTCGAGACGCACCTTTTATCCACATGAACATCATTTACTGGTATACATCAGCCATATTAGCGAGCATCGTGTGGGACGTGATGGCGAGGCGCGAACGGCAGCTGGAGCTGGAGGTCCGCGCACCTGGGACGCGGGCTCCCGGTGCAGGGCGGCCGAAGAAGAAGTGGCCGAAGGGCGTGAAGCCGCCGGCTTCGCACGTGAAGCGCGAGCCGTTCGTGAAGGTTCGCGCCCTTCATGTGACGCTGCGAACGCTGCCGGCGGCCAGGAATCTCCGGCGGATGGATGCGTATCAAGCGGTGCGCATTGGTGCCCGCGTCGTGCTCGCGCGCAGCGGGTTCCGGCTCGTGCACTTCAGCATTCAGAGCAACCACATCCATCTCATCGTCGAGGCGGACTCGCAGGCCGAGCTCGCGAACGGCGTGCGCGCGTTCTCCATCTCGGTCGCGAAGTCACTGAACGCGAAGCTGGGCCGGCGGGGGCCCGTGTTCGCGGACCGCTACCACGCGAAGGCGATCACGAAGCCCACCCAGATGCGCAACGCGCTCCAGTACGTGCTGACGAACTGGCTGCACCATCGCCCGGCTCATCACGAGATCATGGAAGAGGTCGATCCGTACTCGAGCGGCGCGGAGTTCCTCGGCTGGAAGGAGCTCCGCGGTACGCGGCAGTTCGTGCGCGACGACGGATTCGGACGCGTGCAGCTCGCCGCGCCGAAGCTGTGGCTGACACGCGAAGGCTGGCGGCGCGGCGGCGACATCAGCGTGTTGGTCGTTCCCGGCTGACGTCGCGTCCAAGGGCGGAACGGCGTCGCGACGTCGAGCCCGCCGCGCTCGGCGACTGCTCCGGTTGCGAGCGCAGTCCTCGCACGACTGTCCACTTCGCGCGGTCGCTGATGCTGCCTCGACCCCTGGGATCGGCCGGGGAGACGTTCGCCGGGGAGACGTTCGCCGGGCGCCGGGGTGCGCGGACCCAGCTGCACACGGAACTGTGGAGATCGAGTGGTCGGGCCGAGGGCCGCACCACCCCCCCGCGTCCACGCTCACCGCGTGGTATCTGGCGCGCGTGAATCCGCACGTGATCGATGTGCCGTTCGCGATGCGTGGCGTCGCGACCGCGACCGGAGCGCGGTGGGACAAGGAGCACGGCGTGTTCCTGTACGACGGAGCCCGGCTGCCGGCCGAGCTCGCGGCGTTCCGCGCACTCCCCTACTCGTGGGAGCTGCACGTGCAGCGCGAGCTCGCCGATGCCCCCGTGCCGCCGCCGAGCACACCGACCGGCACCATCACGCTGC
>JAYSYE010000406.1:0-12994 GCA_043716635.1 Deltaproteobacteria bacterium
GGCAGGGCGAGCTCTTCGCATAGCGCCCGCCAGCTGGGGCCCCAGGGGGCCATCTGGGGAAGCAGGTCTGGACGAAACAACCGCACGACGTCGCGCCGCATCGCCTGCGGTTGGTTCGCGAGGAAGCGCGCGAGCATCAGAGCTCGGCCACGAACGCGAGCTGCTCGCAGCCCGGCTCGCGGCACATAAACACGTGGAGCGCGCCGTCGAGGAACTGACCGCCGTCGTACTCGAACAGCTGGCGGGCTTCGCCGTGTTGCGGGTCGGTCGTACAGTGCGGGGTCCGGTCGCGCTGGTCCCAGCTCGGCACACCGCCCATCCTCCCCCCGCCCCAGGTTCCGCGCGGGAGGCAGCCCCCGATCCACTCGTCGAACATCTCGTCGACCATGTCGCCGTCGAGACCGTCGAGGTCGTCGGGGTCGAGGTCGGGCGGGAACGGGCCGCGGATCGTGACTGCCTGGGCCCCGAGCAGCCTCGCCGCCGCGGTGTCGGGCCGGACCGTCGCGCGGTAGCGCAGCCACGAGCTGAACGCTGGTAGCCGGGCAGGTGGCGCGGCGGTGACTCGCTGCGACTGGACCATGGACGCGCCGGGATCGGCCGGCACGGGGTGCTCGACGCGTACGCGCCCGGTGGTGAACGCGACGTGGCCGATGCGCTGATCGGTGCCGTGCGCATAGACACACTCGAAGCAAACCAGCGCGACGATGCCGCGCTCGCCGAGCCCCCACGCCGCGAGCAGCGGTGGCCCGAGCTGGATACAGAGCTCGAGCGGCGCTGCGCAGCGCCGGCAGCACGGCCAGGTCGGCTCGTCGAGGAACGCGACCCGGCCGTGAGCGAACGAGTCCGCCGGGGTCGGCTCGATCGGATCTCGATGCTGGTAGTCCGGGATCCGCAGCCCCACACATACCGGGCTCCGCGCGAGCTCGTCGATCCACGGCGACCACAGTGGATGCGCGGTGAGCGCGAGCGGCGCGATGTCCTGAGGGAACGGCAGGCTCGCCTCGACGGCATCGCACCACCGCGGGTGCGCGCGCACGAAGTCGGGCCACGCAACCTCGGAACTGGCGATGGCGGTAGCGGCGACCATCGCTGCGGCCGCGGGCGGCTCGGCGGGCACCACCCGCACGGCCTTGATCACGTCCTGGTAGCCCGATGTGGTTCCCTGCACGAGCACCCGGGTGCCTGGACCCGGGTTGGTCGCGAAGCCGGCGAGAGAGGTGCCGCCGAACCGGACGCGCCCTCCGCCATCGAGCTCGATCCACCCCATCGCATCGTGAATATTGAGGTCGACGATCGTGCCGAGCTGGCCATCCATCAAGCCATCCTATCGTGATAAACTATGGACGTTCCACAGCATCGGGGGGCGGCGAGGTGTCCCTGCGGCACGACCTCGCAGCGATTCCACTCGTCGTGACCGAGCGCGCGCACTCGGCCGTCGGCTGCAATCAGCAGCAGATCGCCATTCCTCGCCAAATACCGGCAGCATCGCTGCCGGCGCGATGGATTGCCCTCGACGACGAGCGTGTTGTAGCTTCGAGGCGTGGAGCCGCCGAGTGGGCTTGCAGCGGATGGTCTGGTGCAGTGGCCGACCCGCGTCGTGTTCGACGCTCTGCAGCGCATCGGCTTGCTGGGCGAATACGACGGCGGCTCATGGAGTCGCCTGTTGGCGCGGATATACGTGGCAGATGCGCCAACCGTTACGGCGTTCGTCGAGCGAATCGGAAGCCTCGCGCTCGACGAAAGGGACGTGCTCGATGTGGTGACGGCTGCCTACGTCGAGCCGAACGCCGACTTCACCCGTGGGCCCCGCGCGGAACGCGACGGACTGTTCATCGCGCTCGTCCTCGGACCGGAGAACGCGGACGCTGTGCGCGTGGCGGTGGCCGAGTTGGCGGCGGCGAGTGGCGTCACCGGTGTCGTGGTCGACGAGCCTGTGGATGCGGTCGCGATCCATGCAGCGCTCGGCCGCGCGTTCGCGGTGGCGGGCAAGCCAGAGCGCGTGTTTCTCGTCGGCAAGCGGATGGTCCTCATCCGCGAACACCTCGAATCCGTCGGGTTCTTGAAGCATGCGGTCGCATGGGAGCCGGACCTCGGTCCGCTGGCGACGAACCCACTGATGACGATCTTCGCACGAGCGATCCGCACGCGCGGGTGCACCCGCATCGATCAGGTCGCGGCGCTGGACGTCGCCCCCGACGGCCCGATCCCCGCGTTCACGATCCGCGTGCTCCGCCGCGTGATCGCCGACAAGTTGGAGCGCTGCGTCTTCGTCGTCAGCGACGGGTTGCGTGGCAGGCGACTCGAGACGACAGCCGAGGGCAGCGTGGCGCGCTTCGAGCTGATGACCTGGACCAGTCACTTCGATGACGAACTGCTGTCGACGTTCACGCGCATCGGGCGCGCGCTGCATCTGATCGCTCTGAACGGGGGGCGTGCGGTTTATCCGGGCCGGTCGCTCGTCGATGCACCCGGCGGCTGGCTGGGCTGGGACCACGTGTTGCTCTCGGAGTTCATCGCGCCGCTCGCCGCGGCCGGCGGCGACATCGACGTGCTCCGCGCCGTGCCGATCACGGCGGAGGAGTCAAGCGCGCTCGGCGCGGACCACAGCGCGAACGCTGCCCTCGACCTCGTCAATGCGCTCGACGCCGCCGATTTCTCTGCGATGCTCGCGCGCTGGTACTCGCCGCCAGTGGAATAGGCGGAGAGTTGCGTCGGCGACACCGCGTCTCAGTCCCACGCTGCGCAGGTCGAAACATCGATGTAGTCCGAACCCGGAAACGTGGGTGATCACTCGCTCCACTCCGGGATCTGCGGGACGCGCCGCGAATCGACGTCGAAGCCAAAGTGGGTCTTCAGCATCCTCGAACCTCTGGCCCATAAGCTGGCCGCGCACGCAGATCGTCAGTCGGCGCAGGGGCGCCGGTCCGACGCCCGTGGTCATGATTCGCCGGTCGTTGCCGCACCCGACTGTCGAGACGAGCGCAAGCACAGCTCCGAGTCGGTTCATCTCGGAATCACATGATCAAATCGATGGAGCAATCGTGAGACGACCATCCCGTCGTCGGAGCTGGTGCCAGCGTCGTCTCGATGTGCCGCAACATCCGGATCCTCCATCACTTCGCGCCGCCCACCTCGCCGGAGGAGGTGCGCGCGGCCTCCATCCAGTACGTGCGCAAGGTGAGCGGGATGGTGAACCCGACCCGCGCTGCCGGAGCGCGGCGAGCCCCGCACCCGCGAGGGCGAGCGCGACAAGGCCAAGGCGCGCTGGGAGCGTCGCGAGCTGCGCCGGTAACAGAGCCAGCGGCGCCGGCAACCGCTACTGACGCATGCCGGGCGGGAGCTCCATGCCGGGCGGGAGACCTTCCATGCCCTCCATGCCGGGCGGCAGGCCTTCCATGCCGCCCATGCCGGGCGGGAGGCCCGAGCCCGCGCCCGAGCCCGCGGCCGGCGGCACCTTCTTCACGAGCTGCGCGCGCGTCAGCGTGACGAGCTTCTCGAGCTTCGACTTCTCCACGAGCGCCGCGCGCGCATCGCCGCGCCGGTGCACGTAGTAGCTCTCGCCGTCGGCTACCACGTCGAGGATGTCGGTCCCGGCAGGCACCGCGCCCGCCGCCTTGTGCTCGATCGTGATCGTCGCGGTCGGCTTGCTGACGTCGCGCTTCGGATCGGCGGGTGCGGTGAGCGCGAGCGAGGTCACGTCCGCCACGAGCTGCTCGATCCCGGCTGCATCGATCATCTCGTCGGGACCTGGGACCACCGGCGCCCCCGCGATCGCGGCGCCCCACACCGGTGGCGGCGGCACGGCCGGCGCCGAGCCCGAGCCGGAGCCCGAGCCGCCCGGCGTCGACGCCTCGAGCGTCACCACCGTCGCGTCATGCGTGATCTCCAGCCGCGTCACGTCCGTCCTCGCGACATCGACGTAGTGCGTATCCACCCACGCGCGCGCCTCCGCTCCCCACGTGTACGACGTGATCCCCGACGCCGCGAACACGCGCGCGTCCGTCCCGAGCCGCACCGCCGTCCGCCGCGAGCCGGCGGGCGCGCCGATGTACACGACGGTGTCCTTGCCCCCGGCCGTGATCACGAGCTTCCGCTCGTACTCGCCATCCGCGACCTTGAGCTGCGCGTGGCGGCTCGCCTGCGTCGCGATCGGCTCGCCCGCCGCCATCTTCCCGAGGGGACCGAGCGCATCGGTGACCTTCGTCCCGTCGACGGGATAGTTCCACGCCGAGGCGACCACCCAGCTCGTGCCGGTCTTCACGAGATCGACGCTGGGCTTCGTCGCCGGTCCCCCGGACCCGGCGTCGCCCGGCGCGAACACCTGCACGCGCGTGACGGCACCGGCATCGAAGCCGGCCAGCATCACCGCGTCCTTCTGCGGCGCGGCATCCCCGCCGTGCAGCCGCATCACGATCACGAGCAGGATCTGCACCACGAGCAGACCGATCAACACCTGGTGTACGCGCGACAGCATCTCAGGCTCCCTTCGCAGTCGCGGGCACGATGATCGGCTTCACCGACCGCCTCCGCGCGTACGCGATCAGCACCACGAGCCCGAGGCCCGCGAGCGCGATCACGATGTTGATGATCTCCCACTTGCCGCGCGATGCCGGCGGCACCGTCAGGGCCGAGGCCGCCGCGTTGTGCGACCGGATCCCGAGCAGGTCCGTATCCGCGAGCGCCCAGTCGACCGCGTTGTGCACGAGCTCGACGTTGCCCTCGGCGAGCGTCGACTCGAGCTGGCGAGCGAGCCCGAGCAGATCGTCGGACACGAACGCCGACGATCCGAACACCACCACGCGCGCGTCCGGTGGCGAGTGCTCGATCCTCCGTGGCCCTGCATCGGGCGCCGGCTTCGAACCTGCGGCCGGTTTCGGCGGCGCGACCGTCCCCGTCGCGAAGCCACCTGTCACGGCGACGGCCATCACGCGCGCACCCCGCTTCTGATCGGGGCCGGGCGACGGGAACCCCGTGACCGGGTACTGCTTGAGGTCCGGCTCGATCGTGAGCAGCGAGGTGGTCCACGACGCGTCCGACGAGCTCAGCAGCGTCGTGACCTGGTGCGCATCGGTGCCGACCTTCGCGTCGGCCGTGATCGGCGAGCCCCAGTGCATCACCGACCCCGCGAGCCCCGCCGTGATCGGGCTATCGGACGACACCTGATCGCCATCGATCGCGACGAAGAACGGGTACGGCAGCTTCGAGATCTCGCGGATCGTCATGCCGTTGCCGAGGTCCCGGTTCTGCGGGATCGGGAAGGCATCGCTCTTCTCGTCCATCACCATCTCGTCGGCGACCGTGATGCCCCACGCCTTCAGCATTCCCTCGAGCCCCGTGGTGACCTTCTCCACGCCGAGGCCCTGCATCGGCGCCAGTCGGTACCGGCCGTCGAGCACCACGAGGGCGCCGCCGCGCATCAGGAACTGGTCGACGTGGTCTGCGGACGGGCCATCGAGACCCGACGGGCCCGCGAGCACCATCGCCTCGACATCGTCGGGCACCGCCTGCGCGAGGTTCACATCGCGCACCTCGTAGTTGCCTCCGAGCGCGCGCTTGAGCGTCTCGAACTGCTGCGGGGGCGGGGCCTCCTGCTGCTGGCCCATCATCGGATTGGGGGCGCTGGCGGGCGGCGTCCACAGTCCGACCACGCGCGTGAAGCCGGGGGCCGCGCGCTTCAGCCCGTCGGTGAGGACCTTCTCGAGCTCGGCCTCGCCCAGCTCCTGCGGCGGCGTGATGCGGACGATGCGGTCGCCCATCTGCAGCAGGAAGTGAAAGTAGTAGACGCCACCGGACACGAGATCCTGGTACGGGCGCAGGCCGTACTTCTCGTACAGCACCTTGCCCTCCTCCTCGGATTTCGGCTCGACCTGCGTGAACTTGAGCTTGCCGCCCGACTGCTTCACCAGCTTGGCGACGACCTTCGCGAGCTTCGCCGGCGCGTCCTTGTAGTTGTCGGGGAGCGTGCCCGGCGTGATGTATGCGGTCAGGGTGATCGGTCCCGGCGACGCCGCGAACAGCGAATCGACGCTCGAGAACTCCGCGACCGACTTCTTGATCGTCTTCGTGAGCTGGTACTCGAGGTTCTTCAACGTGATCTCGACGTCCTCGCCCGCGGGCCGGACCTGGATCAGATCGTCGAGCCCGAGCACCGCGTGCTGGTCGCCGTACTCGATCGCGATCCCGAAGTACGCGTTCACGACCGACTGCTCGGTCTGCGTGGCGAACTGCAGCGGCGTCGGGTCGATCCCGAACCGCTCCTTCGCGTCGCGCTTCGCGTCGTCGGAATCCGTCGGGTCGATGATCTCGACACGCACCTTGCCGTGGCCTGCGATCCGGTACTCCTCGAGTAGATCGCGGATCTGCGGGATCAGGGGCGCGAGCTTCGGGTGCGTGTGCTCGGAGAAGTACCCGCGGATCAGCATGCGCTCGTCGAGTCCCCCGACGATCTTCTGCGTCGATGCGGAGAGCGAGTACGTGCCGTCGCGCGTGAGATCGATGCGTGCGCGGCGCACCGGTGCGAGCCACGCCACGAGCGCGATCGCGTTGGCGGCCACGAGCACGACGGCGAGCACCGTGGCCCGTCGGCGGGGCGCGGCCGCTGGCCCGGTACCCCACGTCAACCGCTGCAGCAGCAGCACGTTGACCGCCACGCCGATCGCGACGATCGCCGCGTAGTACGCGAGGTCGCGCAGGTCGAGCACGCCGCGTGCGACGCTCTCGAACCGCGCGCCGGTGCCGAGCGCCCTCCCCAGGCTCCCGCCGAAGTCGCCGATCGCGTAGGCGATCGCGCACAAAAAGGCCGTGCCGACGAAAGCGACGATCTGGTTGTCCGTCGCGGCCGACACGCACATCCCGATCGCGAGGTACGCCGCCGACAGCAGCAGCGCCGCGAGATACCCGCCGATGACCGGGCCGTGATCGAGGTGGCCCAGGTGCGCGATCGTGAGCGGCAACCCGAGCGTGAGCGCGAGGGCCAGGGCGATCAGCAGCATGCCGGCCACGAACTTGCCGAGCACCAGCTTGTAGCGCTGCACCGGGAGCGTCAGCAGCACCTCGAGCGTGCCCGCGCGCCGCTCGTCCGCCCACATGCGCATCGACAGCGCGGACACGATGATGATGAGGAGCCGCGGCATCCATTCGAAGAGCGGCCGCAGATCGGCGATCCCGCGCGCGAAGAACTTCTCGCGGAAGAAGAACACGTACATCGCGACCGCGAGGAACGCGGCGAGGTAGGTGACGGCGACCGCGGAGTTGAAGTAGCCGCGCAGCTCTTTCTTGGCGACGGTCCAGATCACGACGTGGCTCCCTTCGTCCCGACCGCGCTCGCAGCGGGCGCAGCGGGCGCCGCCGCGAGATCACGAAACACCTTCTCCAGCGTCTTCGGCTCGGGTCGCAGCTCGCCGACCTTCCAGGGCTTCGTGCGCACCGCGTCGAACAGCGCCACGCACAGGTCGTCGGTCGACGTCGATGTCACGCGCCAGCGCATCAGCTCGCCCGCCGTATCGAGTTGCTCGACGCCGGTGACACCGGGCACGCCTTTGAGAGCCTCCGCCACGCCTGCCGCGCCCGTCTCGATCGCGATCACGGCGGCGTTCGCGTTGCGCAGATCCGCGAGCTTCGCGTCGGCGCGGAGCTCGCCCTGCATGATCACGAGCACCCGATCCGCGGTGGCCTCCACCTCGGACAGGATGTGCGTCGACAGCAGCACCGTCGTCTTCTCCGCGAGCCGCTTGATGAGATCGCGGATCTCCACGATCTGCGCGGGATCGAGCCCGGTCGTCGGCTCGTCGAGGATGAGGATGTCGGGCTCGTGGATGATCGCCTGCGCGATGCCCACGCGCTGCCGGTAGCCCTTCGACAGCGTCGCGATCGGTTGCGTCACGCGATCCTGCAGGCCCGTCGCCTGGATCGCATCGATCATGCGCGCGCGCCGCCGCTCGGGGGGGACCCCGCGCATCGCCGCCATCATCTCCAGGTACTCCTGCACGAGCATCTCGCGGTACAGCGGCGCGCTCTCGGGCAGGTACCCGATCCGACGCTGCGCCGCGATCGGGTTCGCCACCACGTCGACGCCGTGCACGCGCACGTCCCCCGTGTCGGGCTCGAGATAGCCGGTGAGGATCTTCATCAGCGTGGTCTTGCCCGCGCCATTGGGGCCCAGGAGGCCGATCACCTCCCCGGCGGCAACGGTGAAGCTCACCCCCGCCAGGGCCCGGATCCGCCCGTAGGTCTTGGTCAACGCTTCGATCGCGATCGCATCCATGCGCGCCCAATACAGCGCTCCTGCCGCAGGAATTTCCACTGTGAGCGGGAAAATGCGCGCGCCGGGGCAGGGTGCCCCGTACGGCGCAGATCCTCGGTGCACGTCGTGCGTTAACGTTCCCGGGCCCATGCGCGCACTCGTCCTGGCCGCCGTGATGGTGGCCGTGAGCGGTCGGTCGGCCCGCGCCACCAGGCTGCCCGGCGTCGCGGGGCTCTACACGCCGCAGGGCAGCGCGCTGCCCATGCTCGACAGCCGGATGACCGTGAGCGTCCACGGCCCGCTCGTCGAGGTGGTGGTCGTGCAGCGCTTCACGAACCGGACCGCGCACGCGACCGAGGGCACGTACATCTTCCCGCTGCCCGCCGATGCGGCGGTCTCGGCGATGGCGATCGAGGTCGGCGACCGCACGATCCATGCGGCGGTCGAGCGGCGGGCCGCGGCCCGGGCTCGCTACGAGCAGGCCGTGCAGGCCGGGGTCGGAGCCGCGCTGCTCGATCAGGAGCGGCCCGACATCTTCACGCAGACCGTCGCCGCGATTCCGGCCGCGGGCACCGTCGAGGTGACGCTGCGCTACGACACGCTCGCCTGGTACCGGAGCGGCACGTGGGAGCTCGCGGTGCCGCTCGTGGTGGCGCCGCGATTCGTGCCGGGCATCGCGACGGCGCGGCCGACGACGGGCATGGGCAGCGCGCCCGATACCGATCGCGCGCCCGACGCGTCGCGCGTGACGCCGCAGACCTCGCCAGGCGGTGGCGGCCCGACGACGATCGCGGTCACGTTCGGGGAGCCGGTCACCGCGATCGCGAGCCCGACGCACGAGATCGCGACGACGGGCGCGACGACCACCCTCACCGATCCGCACAGCGATCACGACGCGATCCTGCGCTGGCACGCGACGACGGACGCGGCGGGGTGGGTCGAGAGCGAGCCCGCGGGCGCGCCGGGGGGCGACGCAGCGTTCGCGGCCGTGCTCGTCACCGCCCCCGAGCTCGGCGCGGTCAGGCTCCCGCACAAGGCGATGACGTGGACCCTGCTCCTCGACCGCAGCGCCGCATCCCGCGGTGACGCCGAGGCCGTGGCGCACCCCCTCGTGCGCGCGCTGCTCGCGGCCACTCCGGCGAGCGACCGCGTCGCCGTGATCGGCAGCGACCAGCTCGCGGCCGCATCGGCGGGGACGATCGCTCGAGCCCTCGAGGCGGCGTGGACCACGCAGCCCGGCGCGCTCGACCTGTCGCGGACCCTGCGCGCCGCGGCACCGGCGGCCGGACCGATCCTCCTCGTCTCGAGCGGCCTCGTCGCGGACGACGCCGCCGTCCTCGCCGCCGCGCGCCGGCTGGGTGTGCCCGTGCACGTGATCGGTGTCGGGCCGGCGCCCGCGCGGGGGCTGCTCGCGCAGATCGCCGGCCTCACGGGCGGCACGCTCCGGTTCGCGGTCCCCGGCGACGATGTCGGGCAGCTCGCCGCCCAGGTGCTCGCCGATGCGAGCGCTCCGCCCGCGCCACTCGCGGTCACGTGGGGCACGCTCGCGGCGCGCGATCTCGTGCCCGGTGCGCTACCGCGGCTCGGCGCCGGTCAGGCGACGATCGTGCTCGCGCGCGTGGCCCACGCCGGCGCTGCGAACGCGCGCGTGCGCGGCGATCTGTTCGCCTTCGATGCCGTGCCCGTCGGCGTGCCTCCGGAGGGCACCACGGTCGCGCTCGGGCCCCTGGGTCGGCGGTGGGCGCGTGCGCGGCTCGACGAGCTGATCGGCGGGCGCGCGACCGAGGCGGCGATCACCGCGCACGCGCTGCGCTACGGGCTCGTCTCGCCGTACACGTCGATGGTCGCGATCGGTACCGAGGTCGTGGTGCAGGGTGGGGTGAAGCACAGCGTGACCGTCCCCGTGGCGGTGCCCGCCGGGATGAAGTGGCAGGCCGTGAAGCAGGAGACCACGGTCGACGTGGCGACGGACGCGTCGCGCGATGCCCGCGAGGAGCAGGATCCGTCGACGCACCCGACGGGCCCGACGCGCCCGACCCGAGTGACCGATGCGACCACCGCGACCGGGCCGACCGGTGCCACGACCGCACCCCGCGCGGAGCGTCCGGCGACGGTGAGCCCGGCGGATGCGCCGCCCGCCGCCGCCGCCCCGTCGCAATCCGCAGCCGAGGGCGCCAGCGAGTCCACGTTCGGGGCTGATACCGGGACCGCTGCGGCCGCCGGCGCCGCCGGCGCCGACGGCGCCGACGAGGATGAAGCCGCGCCACGCCCGGAGTCGCTCGATCGGGCGACGCCGGAGGCCTCGGCGGTCGCGATCGACAGCGTGACGGGCGCACGTAGCTTCCGCACCCGGCGCGCGCTGCGCATCGGGCTGTCGCTCGGCGCGGGGCTCTCGCTCGTGGGCCCCGACACCGCAGGCCACCTCGCGCTCGGCGGACGCATCGAGTACGGCGCGCGCACCCGCGCTGGGATCGAGGGCACGCTCTGGTACGTGCTCGGCCGCGCCGGCGGCGATGGGGCCGAGGGTACGCTGCTCGCACAGGTCACGCGCATGATCGATCAGCGCGCCGAGGCGTCGGTCGGCCTCGGCCTGCATGTCGCGGACGGCGTGGGGCCGGCGGCTGCGTTGACGCTGCGCTATCACCTCGTGCCGTGGTCCGCCTACAGCCTCTTCGTGCGGTACGACGGCGCGCTGGTCGACCGGAGCAGCGCGGACCCGTCGGATCGGCGACGCGCCCAGCACGCGCTCACCTTCGGGTTCGGCGCCACCTTCTGAACGCCGTCCTGACAGCGTTCTGATAGAAAGGCGCGTGCGCCACATCCGCCTGATCGTCGAGTACGACGGCACGGATCTCTGCGGCTGGCAGCGGCAGCGCGGACAGCCCACGGTGCAGCAGCACCTCGAGGAGGCCCTCGCGAAGATCCTGACGCACGAGGTCCGGGTCACGGGCGCGTCCCGCACGGACTCCGGCGTCCACGCGCGCGGGCAGGTCGCGAGCTTCCGCACCGAGCGGCCGATCTCGTTGCACGGCATTCGCCGCGGGGCGAGCGCGCTGATGCCCGGATCGATCGAGGTGACGGACGCTGCCGAGGTGCCCGCCGACTTCCATCCGCGGTTCTCCGCGACGGGCAAGCACTACCGCTACTCGCTGCTCGTGCGCGGCCCGCGCTCGCCGCTGCTGCGCTATCGCACCTGGCACCACCCCGAGCCGGTCGATCTCGAGCGGATGCGTGAGGCGGCGACCCACCTGACCGGGGAGCACGACTTCGCGGCGTTTCGCGCCACCGGGTGCAGCGCCAAGACCACCACCCGCCGCATCGAGAGCATCGCGATCGCGGCCGTGGGCCCGCTCGTGACGATCGACGTGCGGGGCAACGCATTCCTGCGGAACATGGTGCGGATCCTCGCGGGGACGCTCGCAGAGGTCGGGGAGGGGAGCCGCAGCCCGAGCCAAGTAGCGGAGATCCTTGCGTCACGGGACCGGACGCTCGCAGGGAAGACCGCTCCCGCCGCTGGGCTCGAGCTGGTCTCGGTCAGCTACGACGGTCCGCGAGGCCCGGCGCCCGCGGAGCCTGTGTAAGCTGCGGCCACGACTGCCGTTACATGGGTGTCCGTGGCCTCAGACCCAGCTGGTGATCAGGACCAAGAGCTCGCCGTCGAGCAACGTCTGATCGAAGAGGCCCAGGGCGGAAATCTCGACGCCATGCGCCCCATCCTCGAACGCTACGCCCGCCCGTTGTATGGCACGGTGATCCTGCCGCGCCTGGGAGCGTTCCACGTCGCGGGGACGTCGGCCGAGGATGTCCTGCGCGACACGCTCGCGACCGCCGTCGAGAAGATCGGCAAGTTCACGTGGCAGGGGAAGTCCATCTACCCCTGGCTACGGCAGATCGCGATCAACAAGGTGTTCGACGCGCATCGCCAGTCGAAGCGCTCGCGGCGCCTGGCGGACGCGCTCGTGCACGAGGTTTCGGCCATGTCCGACCCGACCACGCACGCCGACGCCCAGCTCATGGCGGACGAGGAGCGCCGCGCCCACCGCGACCAGATCACGGCCACGCTGGGCGAGCTTGGCGAGCGCTATCGGACCGCGATCGAGCTACGCTTGGTGCAGGAGCTGCCGCGCGAGGAGTGCGCGCAGCGTCTGGGCATCACGATCGGCACGTTCGACGTACTCCTGCACCGCGCGGTGCGCGCCTTTCGGAAGCAATTCGGAGCCCAGGAGCCAGCATCCTGATGAAGATGACAGACGACATGCTCGTGGGATCCGAGCGGCCCGAGCCAGCAGGCGGACCCGTGCTGCCCGAGGGGGCAGGTGGCCCCGACGCCGAGCCCACGGCGGCGGAGGTCGCGGAGGCGCGCGCGTTCGGGGACCTCGTCGAACAGGCGATCGCGGGGACCGCGGGCACGACGTCGGCGGCGATGTCCGCCGACGATCGCGAGCTGCTCGAGGCCGCGACGTTGATCCGCGCCACGCACGGGCGGATGGAGCTGGCGGCAAGCGCGACTCGCTCGCTCGTCGATGACGTGCTGCGAAGCGCGATCGGCGACGGCGCGCGCGTGGTGTCACTCGCCGAGCGGCGCGAGCGGGCGCGGGGCCCCCGCCGGTGGGTGCCGTGGAGCATCACGGCGGTGAGCTCGCTCGTCGCCGCGGCCGCGATCGCGGTGCTCGCGGTCCGTGGCCCGCAGCGGGTGACGGTCTCGGAGACCGCGCCGGTGCGCGCGCCGATCGAGTGGACGTCGCGGCCGAC
>JAYSYE010000407.1:0-4317 GCA_043716635.1 Deltaproteobacteria bacterium
GTGGTCGACGAGAACTTCAAGCACTACAACGATCCGTGCACGGCGGACACCCAGTGCTGCTCCGGTACGTGCACCGCGAACCGCTGCGCGTTCGGCACGCAGGACAGCTGCAATGGCGTGAACTCGCCCTGCGTCGCGTCGGCCGAGTGCTGCACCGGACGGTGCGAGCAGCAGATCAGCGGCGCCAAGCTCTGCGTCCAGGCGAACACCTGCGCCACCGTCGGCACCACGTGTAACAGCGCGAGCGATTGCTGCTCGCTGTTCTGCGATCCCACGACCGCCATGTGCTCGACCGCCGGCGTCTGTGACCCGATCGCGGGCACGTGCATGAACGACCTCGAGTGCTGCACCGATCGGTGCAGCGCAGGCAAGTGCCAGACGCTCGGCGGTGCATGCGGCACGCTCGGCGAGACCTGCACGTCGAGCGGCGGGTGCTGCTCCGGGGTATGCGCGGGTGGTCGCTGCTCGTTCCTCAGCGCCTGCCGCACCGACGGTGACCAGTGCACGGTCAACGCGGATTGCTGCAACGACTCGTGCGTGGGCGGGCGGTGCACGATCCTCGGGGCCTGTCTCACCGTCGGCAACCCGTGCTCGGGCTTCGGTTCGTGTTGCTCGAACGCCTGCGTCGACTCCGGCCTCGGTACGGGCCAGTGCCAGTACCTGTGCGGCTGCCGGCCGCTGAACGAGGTGTGTGATTCGAACGGTGACTGCTGCTCGGGGGACTGCCTGCCCGACTCGAGCGGTGTGCGGCGGTGTCAGAAGGACACCCCCTGCCTCGAGGATGGCGAGGTGTGCGGCGGGAGCGGGGCATCGCAGAACTGCTGCTCCGGCGGCCGGAACGGGTGCAAGAACACCGTTTCCGGGATTCCGCGGTGCCTGGGCATCGCCGCCTGCAAGCCCGGGGGGAGCCTCTGCGGTGCCTGCGACCAGTGCTGCTCGAACGTCTGCGTGCAGGACGCGAACAACGTGTTCCGGTGCGCCGACACGTGCATCGCCCAGGGCGGCAGCTGCTCGACCGACGCCGACTGCTGTAACAACGGCACGTGCAACGACGGCCGGTGCGCGCCTCCGTCGAACGCATGCTCACCCCTCGGCGGCGCATGCAGCGCGACGCAGCCGTGCTGCTTCACCGCGTGTCTCGGCGGCAGCTGCCAGCTGTAGTTCCCGGCTCCGGAGCGCACTCGAGCGAGAGTCGGGCCGAAAATCGGCCCGGTGGGTGACAAAGATTGTCACCACGACTGCCCCCGGAGCATCACGTGCTCGCTCGGGCCCGGCACGGAGGTTGCTCCTGGCTCGGCCAAAGGATACGCCAGCACCATGACCAGCCGGATCAAGAAGCTGCAGCGGGGCTTCACGCTGATCGAGCTCATGATCGTGGTCGCGATCATCGGCATTCTCGCCGCCGTCGCGATCCCGGCGTTCATCGACTACATCAAGCGCAGCAAATCGACCGAGGCGAGCATCCAGCTCAACAACATCGGCAAGAACCTCAAGCGCGCGTTCGCCGACGTGTCGTCGTTCCCGACTACGGCCGGCGCCGCGCTCCCCGCCGCCGTCACGGACGGTAGCTGCTGCGGCGGTTCGGGCGGAACCGCCGCGACGCCGGGGACCACGGTCAACAACAAGTGCCAGGCCGTCCCCGATGCATTCGGCTCCGACGCGGGCTGGCAGGAGCTCGAGTATCGCCTCGCCGAGCCGAGCCAGTACATCTACGAGTACGTGCCGACGGACGGTCAGGACGTCATCGCGTACGCCATCGGCGACCTCGACTGCGACAAGACGCTCTCGACGTTCACGCTGCAGGCGAAGGGCGTCTCGCAGGGCATCCCCCAGATCAACATCATCCCGCCGCCGAAGGGCACGTTCTAGTCGCGTTCCGCGGTCGCGACGCGCGCCACGATCCATCCCGAGGTCTAACCGCAGGTGCTCGCCCGGTACGCCCGGTACCGGGCTCCGCGCGCGCCTCGGCCTCGCGCGAGATGCTTGGCGATCCGGGATCATCTCAGGCGAGCCCTGCGGTTAGGCTCTCGCGATGAGTCGTACCCAGATCGAGATCGCGACCCCGGACGGGACGTGCCCGGCCCACGTGTTCCGCCCGGCCGGGACCGGCCCGTGGCCCGCGGTCCTCGTGTTCATGGATGGGGTCGGCATTCGCCCCGCCATGCTCGAGGTGGCGGAGCGGATCGCGAACCACGGCTACCTCGCCTTGCTGCCGGATCTGTTCTATCGCGCGGGACCGTACGCGCCGATGAACGCGAAGACCGTCTTCAGCGATCCCGAGCAGCGCAAGGTGCTGCTCGAGACGTTCTTCCCACACGTGTCCCCCGCGAAGACGATGTCGGATACGCGGTGCTTCCTCGACTACCTCGCGGCGGCTCCCGATGTTGCGCAGCCGCAGGTCGCGACCACGGGCTACTGCCTGGGCGGGACGATGTCACTGATCGCGGCCGGCACCTTTCCGGATCGCATCATCGCGGCCGCCTCGTATCACGGGGGGCTCCTCGCGACCGACGCACCGGACAGCCCGCACCTGCTCGCGCCGAGCATCGCGGCGCGCGTCTACGTCGCCGGCGCGATCGAGGACGCGTCGTTTCCCGATGACATGCGGGTCCGGCTCGATGACGCGCTGACCGCGGCCGGCGTCGATCACACGATCGAGACGTACCCGGCGCGCCACGGCTGGGCGCTCTCCGACGCGCCGACCTACGACGAGGCTGCTGCGGAGCGTCACTACCAGTCGCTGTTCGCGCTGCTCGAACACGCCTTCGCGGGCGCGCGGCACCGCGAGGCGTGATCTGGGAACCGGCCGGTCCGAGCCCTGCGCCTATCGCTGCGCCTATCGCTGCGGAACGGCGAACGGCGGCTTGCTCTCGACGTCGGTGAGATCTTCCGCCGCGTAGTACTGCGCCGCCATCTGCAGCATGCCGGCGCGCGAGTACGCCTCCGGGCGCGGCGTCGCGACGAGATCCGCGATCGCCACGGCGACCTCCTCCACCGGCTGTGCGTTCGGGATCACTCGCGAGTCCACGCCGCCGTGCAGCGCGTTCGAGCCGAACGGCGTCGCGACGACGCCGGGCATGAACGAGCTCGCCATGATGCCGGGGAACTCGGCGCGCAGCTCGCCGCGGAGACTCGCGACGAGGGAGTTCACGGCCGCCTTCGAGGCGCTGTAGATGCTGCGGAACGGCGCCATCGCGAGCTTGCCGAGCATCGAGGATACGGCGATGAGGTGGCCGGACTTGCGCTCCTTCATGTGCGGGAGCACGGACTGGAAGCCGTACAGCACCGACTTCACGTTGACGAGGATCATCTCGTCGATCTCGTCGTCGGTGAGCTGCGACGGCAGCTTCGTGATGCCGCGGCCCGCGTTCGCGATCCAGGTGTCGATCTGCCCGAACCTCGCGAGTGCTCCGTCACGCAGCCGCTCGTTGTCGGCGCGCTTCGTCACGTCGGTGACGATGGCCATTGCCCGGTCGCCGAGCGGCGCCGCGACCGCATCGAGCTCCTCGTGCCGCCGCGCCGCGAGCACCACGCGATGTCCGCGCTGGACCAGAACGGGGGCGAGGGCGGCGCCGATACCCGACGACGCGCCCGTGATGACGATGACCTTGCTTGCCATGCGCGCGAGCTTACGCCCGGCACGCGTCGCGTTCCCGCGCCTGCGAGCCTACGGATGGAACTTGTTCGCCCGGACGCCCGAGACGCCGAACGTCGAGTCGCCGACGTTGGTGCGGACCTGGGTCAGGATCTGCCGCCACGACGCCTTGTAGTTGTGGTCGAGCGCCCAGACGAGCTTCGCGATCGCGGGGCCTGCGAACTCGTTCGCGGTCGCGGAGACCTCGACGACCGACGACATGATGTCGAGCTTGTCCCAGGTGCCGCCCTTGCCGGCGAGGATCGGCTGCACGTAGTACTCGTAGCCGAGGCAGCCGCCGTAGAGGAAGATCTGGTAGGTGCTCGGGTACGTCGGGCGCGACCAGAAGTCGCTCGCGCCGAGCATCGAGTGGCCGTCCCACACGACGATCTCGTGATCGCTGATCGCCTTCTGGAAGTTCGCGAAGTGGCCGTAGTCGCCGAGGCCCGAGAATTCGCGCGGCGAGTAGAGGTCGATCTCGACGCGATTGCCGTGGACCGTCTTCGCATAGCGCTCGCCGAGTGGCGCGGTGACCCTGGCGAATCCTGCGCCCGTGAGCCACGTGCCGTAGCGCTTGAAGCTCTGCATCCCGGTCTCGGAGTCCGTGATCGGGCCGTCGTCGATCTCGCCGAACATGATCACCGCGGTGACCTTGCCGTCGGCGACGAGCTGGTCGTACTCGG
>JAYSYE010000408.1:0-12978 GCA_043716635.1 Deltaproteobacteria bacterium
CCGGCTTCGGCTCCGACCTCCGCACCGTCCTCGGCTTCGGCCGCGCCTGCCCTCGCGGTGAGTGGCACGAATCGAGCTCCCATGATCAGTGGTATCCCGACGAAGCGCTCTGCCCTTGTCGAGCGCACGCTCCAGAAGATGGCGACCCGCCTGGCGGAGGCCTCGGGTCTCGAAGCCGGTAGCCCGGAGCTCGTCGCACTGCTGAAGCTCTCGACCGAGGTCGTGGAGCGCATCGTGTGGGAGATCGTGCCCGAGCTCGCGGAGCACATCATCCGCGAGAATCTCTCGACGCTCACCGCTTCCAAGCGACCGAGCTGACGCCTGCGCGCGGACACGCGCGCGTGATAGCGTCCGCGCCGTGACCACGTCGTCGGCGCTACCGAAGCAGTACGATCCCTCGGACGTCGAGCCGCGCTGGATCCGATTCTGGAACGAGAACGGGTTCTTCCACGCCAACGAGGCGAGCCCGACCGTTCCCTTTGCCATCACGCTCCCGCCACCGAACGTGACGGGCTCGCTCCACATGGGGCATGCCCTCGGCTCGACGCTGCAGGACATCCTGATCCGCTGGAAGCGCATGCAGGGCTTCAACGCGATGTGGATGCCGGGCACGGACCACGCGTCCATCGCCGTGCACGTCCTCCTCGAGAAGGACCTGAAGCGCCGCGAGCAGCGGACGCGCCAGGATCTCGGCCGCGACGAGTTCATGCGCCGTGCATGGGCATGGAAGGAGAAGAGCGGCAGCCGGATCAGCGAGCAGGAGAAGCTGATGGGCTTCTCGCTCGACTGGCAGCGCGAGCGCTTCACGATGGACGAGAAGTCCAACCGCGCCGTCAACGAGGCGTTCGTGCGCCTCTACGAGGAAGGGCTGATCTTCCGGGCGAAGCGGATGATCAACTGGGATCCCGCGAGCGAGACCGTCGTGTCCGATCTCGAGGTCGACACCGTCGAGGAGGCGGGGTCGCTGTGGTCGATCAACTATCCGCTCGTCGACGGGTCGGGTCACATCACCGTCGCGACCACGCGCCCCGAGACCCTGCTCGGTGACACCGCCGTCGCCGTCCACCCGAGCGACGTCCGCTATCAGCACCTGATCGGCAAGCACGTGCACCTGCCGCTCACGGGCCGCACCATCCCGATCGTCGCCGACGAGTGGCCCGATCCCGAGTTCGGCTCCGGCGCGGTCAAGGTCACGCCCGCCCACGACCCGAACGACTACGAGGTCGGGCTCCGGGCCGGACTCCCCATCATCCAGGTCATCGACTTCACCGGCCGCATCAGCGCGCCCGCGCCCGAGAAGTACATCGGCATGACCGTCGACGAGGCGCGCAAGGCGGTCGTCGCCGATCTCGAGGCGGGTGAATTCCTCGGCGAGATCAAGGCTCACAAGGTCCCCCGCGGCCGCAGCCAGCGCTCGGGGGCCGTGATCGAGCCCATGCTCATGGAGCAGTGGTTCGTGAAGGCCGCGCCGCTCGCCGAGAAGGCGGTCGCGGCGGTCGAGGCGGGCAAGACGAAGTTCCTGCCCGAGCTCCACACGAAGACGTTCATGCACTGGATGACCAACATCCGCGACTGGTGCATCTCGCGGCAGCTGTGGTGGGGCCACCGCATCCCCGCCTGGTACTCGCCGAACGGCAAGATCTACGTGTCGCGCGACGTGCCCCACGGCGGCATCTGTCCGGAGACCGGACAGCCGCTGGTTCAGGACGAGGACATCCTCGACACCTGGTTCTCGTCGGCGCTGTGGCCGTTCTCGACGCTCGGCTGGCCCGACAAGTCGCGCGAGCTGCAGGCGTTCTATCCGAACAACACGCTCGTCACGGGACCCGACATCATCTTCTTCTGGGTCGCCCGCATGATGATGTTCGGGCTGCACTTCACCGGGAAGGTCCCGTTTCGCACCGTCTACCTCACCGCCATCGTCACCGACGAGAACGGCGACAAGATGAGCAAGACGAAGGGCAACGTCATCGATCCGCTCGACGTGATCAACGGCGCCACCCTCGAGCAGCTGATCGAGCGCATCGACACCGACAAGCCGCCCGTCGATCCCGAGCTGCTGAAGAAGGCCGTACGCAAGCACTTCGGCAAGGGCATCCCCGCGATGGGCGCGGACGCCCTCCGGTTCGCGCTCGCCGCGCTGAACAACCCCGGCCGGATCCGGCTCTCCGTCGAGCGCGTCGAGGGCTTCCGTAACTTCATCAACAAGCTGTGGAACGCGTCGCGGTTCGCGCTGATGAACCTCGATGGCTACGACGCGGAGCGCTTCGAGGCGCAGCTCCTGACGCCCGCCGGCCGCGCGTCGCTCGGCATGCCCGAGCGCTGGATCCTCTCGCGCTTGCAGGCCGTGGCCGGGCAGGTCGACGGCGCGCTCGAGGGCTACCGGTTCTCCGACGCCGCGAACGCGATCTACCACTTCGTCTGGGGCGAGCTCTGCGACTGGTACATCGAGCTGGCGAAGCCGCACTTGCACCAGGGCGACGAGCTCGAGCAAGATCCGGTCAAGGCCGCGCGCCGGCACGTGGTGCAGGGTGTGCTCGCGACCGCGCTCGAGACCACGATGCGCCTGCTGCATCCGTTCGCCCCGTTCGTGACGGAGGAGATCTGGCAGAAGCTGCCGAAGCCGCCGCAGCTCCCGGGCTCGCTCATGATCACCGTGTTCCCGCGCAGCGACGCGGCGTGGATCGATGCCGCCGCCGAGGCAGACATGCAGCAGCTCCAGGATGTCGTCGTCCACGGCCGCATGCTGCGCCAGACCTATGGCTTGCCGCCGGCACAGTCCGTCGAGGTCGATCTCGTCGTGACCCCGAAGGCGCGCGCGCTGCTCGAGAGCCTGCGCGGCGTGATCGAGCGCATCGGCAAGGTGAAGCTGCGCATGACGGATGCGACCCCGGCCGCCGTCGCGGGCGCCGTGGTCGCGATGTCCGTGGTCTCGCCGGAGATCACGATGTACATGCCGCTCACCGGGCTCATCGAGCCGGCGAAGGAGCAGGGCCGCATCGCGAAGGACATCGCGAAGGCGGACAAGGAGATCTCCACGCTCGAGAAGAAGCTCGGCAACGCCGACTTCATCGCGCGTGCGCCCGAGGACGTGATCGCGGAGCAGCGCGGTCGCCTCATTGATGAACAGTCACGCAAGCAGCGCCTCGTGGATGCGCTCGCCATTCTTGGAGACAAGTCATGACCGCTCCCGTCCAGTCCGTGTCTCGCACCCGCGCGGTGCTCCTCGTCGTCGACATCCAGGAGAAGCTGATCCCGGCGATGCCCGCAGGGGTCGCGGAGCAGGTGATCAAGAACTCGGCGATCCTCATCCAGGCCGCGGCGACGCTGGGGCTCCCGATCGTGGTCTCGCAGCAGTATCCGAAGGGGCTCGGCTCGACGGTCGCCGCGATCGAGACCGCGCTCGCCGCTGCTACGGCCGCCGGCGCGAGCGTCCACCGCTTCGACAAGATCGAGTTCTCGGCGGCGGCCGCGCCCGCCTTCTCGTCGTTCTCCGCCCTGCCGGCGCCGGAGCGCACGAAGGCGCGCGGCTTCGTCGGGGTGTCGAGCGAGGCCACGCGCGATCAGTGGATCGTGTGCGGCATGGAGACTCACGTGTGCGTCTACCAGACCGTGCGTGACCTCGTCGCCGGCGGCCCCGAGGTCTACGTGGTGTCCGATGCCGTCTGTAGCCGGACGAAGGCAAACTGGCGCATCGGCATGAACCTCGCGACGCGGGTGGGCGGCGTGCCCACCTCGACGGAAGTCGTCGTGTTCGATCTGCTCGGCAAGGCTGGCAGCGACGAGTTCAAGACGCTGTCGAAGGCCATCAAATAAGTGGCTGGCTCGACCGGCGAGGTCGTCAAGTCGCTCGTCGTCAACACGATCATCGCGGTGTCCAAAGGTGTCGCCGCTGCGCTCACCGGGTCGGGCGCGATGCTCGCCGAGACGCTGCATTCGTTCGCCGATTGCGGGAATCAGATCCTGCTGCTGGTCGGCATCCGGCAGAGCCGACGGCCGGCCGACGCGAACCATCCGCTCGGCTACGGGCGGGCGATGTACTTCTACTCGTTCATCGTCGCGCTGCTGCTGTTCACCGGCGGCGGCATGTTCTCGATCTACGAGGGCGTTCACAAGCTGAATCATCCCGAGAAGCCCGGTGCGATCGGCGTCGCGGTCATCATCCTCGCGATCTCGCTCGTGCTCGAGGGCTGGTCGTGCCTCGGCAACATCAAGGCGATGAACGCGCGCCGCGGCAAGGTTGGCTTCTTTCGCTACCTGCGCGAGACGAAGGACAGCGACCTCATCGTCGTGTTCGGAGAGAACAGCGCGGCCGTGATCGGGCTCGTGTTCGCGCTCGCCGCGGTCACGCTCGCGCACTACACGCAGGACGGCCGCTACGACGCGTTCGGGTCGCTCATGATCGGCGTCGTGCTCGTCGGCGTCGCGATCTTCCTGGCCAGGGAGATCAAGAGCCTCCTCATCGGCGAGACCGCGGACACCGAGCTCGTGGCGATCACGCAGCAGCTCGTGGACGAGGATCCGGACATCGACAAGCTCATCCGCATACTGGCGGTGCAGCAGGGCCCGGGAGAAGTCCTCGTCGCGATGAAGCTCCAGTTTCGCTCCGGGATCGAGACCGACCGGCTCGTCGAGATCATCAACTCGTTCGAGCAGCGGCTCGAGCAGCGCTACCCGGCGGTGAAGTGGTCGTTCATCGAGCCCGACAACGCGGACTGAGCCGCGGCCCGCATCGACCGTCTCGCGCGGGCGACGCGCTCGAGACCCGGGGGACGCAGCCCGAGGCGAGACGACGCGCACCGACACTCGCAAGTGCTCGTTTCTGCGCGTCGATCCACACACGGGCCCGCACACGGGCAGTGGCACGCATCGTGGAAATAGGTCTCCGGGTAGCCAACCCCGCGCCGACCCACCCCGAGCACCAGGAGCCCGCATCATGTCGATCACTGCCATTGCCACTGTCACTGCCACTGCCTTCACCACCATCGATTCTCTCGACCTCGACACCGTCTCCGGCGGAGTGGGCGTCGGCGTCGACGCCAAGCTCGACGTCAAGGCGGACCTCAGCCAGACCACGCGCGACGTCGGCAACGGCCTCAGCAAGGTCGTCGGCTGCGCGACGGGCGCGAGCAGCATGCGCGAGTTCGGGAACTGCATGTTGACCGGTCAGCTCGGCAACGTGCCCGCCGCCCCCGCGGCCGCTCCTGCCGGGCGGTAGTCGTCTCGACCCTCGGCGGTCTTCACCTCCGGAGCTCTCATAAGAGCTGCGCGAGAATTGACGCAGCGCGCGATCCCCTCCCACCGGTCGATGTACCGTCGAGGCGTGACCGCCGTTCCGGTGTCCGATCCGCTGCCGCTCGGTGATGTTCCCGACCTCGGGACCGTGCCCGCCGCGATGCTCGCTCAGGTCATCCGCCCGGAGCGCTACGGCGAGCCGGTGCAGGCGTTCCGCGAGGAGGCGCTGCCCGTGCCGGCGCTCGGTGACCACGACGTCCTCGTGTACGTCATGGCGGCGGGCGTCAACTACAACAACGTCTGGGCCGCGATGGGCATCCCCGTGGATGTCATCAAGACGCGCCAGAAGCGCGGCGAGCCGGAGCCGTTCCACGTCGGCGGCAGCGACGCGAGCGGCGTCGTGTGGGCCGTCGGCGCGGCCGTCACGAATGTGCGCATCGGCGACGACGTGGTCGTGCACTGCGGCATGTGGGATCACGACGATCCGTTCGTCACGAGCGGCAAGGATCCGATGTTCGCGCCGACCCAGCGGATCTGGGGCTACGAGTCGAACTGGGGCAGCTTCGCGCAGTACGCGCGCGTGCAGGACCACCAGTGCCTGCCCAAGCCCGCGCACCTGACGTGGGAGCAGGCGGCCTGCTACATGCTCGTCGCGGCCACGGCGTACCGGATGCTCCAGGGCTGGGCTCCCAACACGGTTCATCCGGGCGATCCGGTGCTGATCTGGGGCGGTGCCGGCGGGCTCGGCTCGATGGCGATCCAGATCGCGCGCGCCGCGGGCGGGCGTCCGGTCGCGGTGGTCTCGGGCGACTCGAAGACCGAGTTCTGCACGCGGCTCGGGGCCGTCGGGGTGATCGATCGCCGCAAGTTCGACCACTGGGGCAAGCTCCCGCGCTGGTCCGATGACATCGAGTACAGCCTCTGGCTGAAGGGCGCCCGCGCGTTTGGAGCGGCGTTCTGGGCCGCGCTCGGCGAGAAGCAGAACCCCGCGATCGTGTTCGAGCACCCGGGCGAGACCACGCTGCCGACGTCGTGCTTCATGTGCGAGACGGGCGGGATGGTCGTGATCTGCGCCGGCACCACCGGCTACAACGCGACGCTCGACCTCCGCTACCACTGGATGCGGCAGAAGCGGCTCCAGGGCTCGCACTTCGCGAATGACGATCAAGCACGCGGCGTGAACGACCTCGTGATCGCGGGCAAGGTCGACCCGTGCCTGTCGCGGACGTTCGCCTTTGCCGAGACCGGCGCATGCCACCAGCTGATGCGCGACAACCAGCATCCGTCGGGGAACATGGCGATCCTCGTCAACGCGCCGCGGCCGGGGCTGCGCACGCTCGCCGACGTGCGGGGCGCGAAGTGAGCCGACCGTTCACGGTCCTCGGCGTCCAGCAGATCGCGATGGGCGCGCCGGACAAGCAGGCGCTGCGCGCGCTGTGGGTCGATCTCCTCGGCGTGCCGATGACGGGCACGTATCGCAGCGAGCGCGAGAACGTCGACGAGGACATCCTCGCGATCGCGGGCGTCGAGATCGATCTGATGCAGCCGATCGATGCGGCGAAGAGCCCCAAGGTGCACGAGCCCGCGCTGAATCACATCGGGCTGTGGGTCGACGACCTCGCGGCGGCCGTGGCGTGGCTGACGGAGCAGGGCGTCCGCTTCACGCCCGGCGGCATCCGCAAGGGCGCCGCGGGCCACGACGTGTGCTTCATCCATCCGAAAGGCAACGACGCGTCGCCGCGCGGTGGCGAGGGCGTGCTGATCGAGCTCGTGCAGGCGCCACCATCGATGCGGTAGCGGCGGGTCTGATCGCCATCAGCGTCTGGTAGCGTCCGCGCATGTCGAAGTGGATCCAGGTCGTCGTGATGACCAGCCTTGCCGCGTGCGGCGGGCATGCTCCCGCACCGTCGAACACCGCATCGCCCGTCGTCGTGCCGACCGACCCCGGCACGAGCCCGGCGCCCGGGGGCGAGGGTGCCATCTGCGGCACGCGCGGGGTCGCCGCCTGCGCGGCCAACGAGTTCTGCAACTACCAGCCGGGCGCCCAGTGCGGCGCCGCCGATCATCCCGGACACTGCATGGTGCGGCCCGAAGTCTGCGCCGAGCTCTACCAGCCGGTCTGCGGCTGCGACGGCAAGGAGTACAGCAACGGCTGCGCGGCGGCGACGGCCGGCGTCGGCGTGAAGTCCGACGGGCAGTGTCCGTGAGCGGTGGCGAGGATGCGGCCGCGAATCCGACGAGTCCGATGACTCCGATGACTCCGACGAATCCGATCGACCGGTGGCACCGGACCGTGGCCGCGAAGGAGCACCACGCCATCGACGACATGCTGGCCGAGGATGTCGTGTTCCTGTCGCCCGCCCTGCACGCGCCGCAGCGGGGCAAGGCTGTCGTTCGCAAGTACCTGCACGCGGCGATGGCCGTGCTCAACAACGACACGTTCCGCTACACGGGCACGTGGCACGCGGAGCACACCGCCGTTCTCGAGTTCGAGCTCAAGCTCGGCGAGCTCGACGTCAACGGCGTCGACATCATCCGCTGGAATTCCGAAGGGCTCATCGCCGAGTTCAAGGTGATGATCCGTCCCGCCAAGGCGCTGGCCGCAGTCGTCGCCCAGATGGGCGCGCAGCTGGCAGCGGCGACCTCAGACTGAAGAGCCGGATGCGGATCGTGGTTCGGCGCCCTACGGCTTGTCGGGACCGCCGCCGTCGCCGCGCCAGCGCAGGTAGCGCGCGAACACGAGCAGCTCGCGCAGCTCGGCGGGTGGAAGCTGGCGCGCCTCGGTGACCAGCGCGGCCACGATCGGCTCGGGGCGCTCGTCGGGGCTGCAGCGGCGCAGATCCCAGCGCCCGCGCTCCCAGTAGCCATCGATCCGGTAGGCATCGACGATCACGCCGACCCACGGCGACGTGTCAGCCGCGCGCTGCATGTTCTGGTACCGACCCACGAGCTGATCCCCGCGGCGCTCCGCCTCGATGAGGTACGTGCCCATGTCGCGGTAGAGGATGAACACTCGGTCGCCGTCCGCATACAGCGTGGCCACGCCCTGGTGCCAGGCCTCCGCGCCGCTGCGCCAGCGGCTGGCCCACGCGCCGGCGAGCCCCTCGTCCGCCGTCGCCGTCGTGACCCACGCCAGGGCATTCTCGTCGGTCCCGGGATCAGGCGCGCGCTTCAGCGCGGCCGCGAACGCCTCGACATCGCCGCCAGTCGGATCGCGAACGTCTTCGACGGAGAATGGGTTGCGCATGGTCGAGTCCTAGTCTTGAAAGAGGTTCTCCGCCTCGGTCTCCTGACCGTGGCGATCGCCGTGCAGCGCATCCGACAGGTCGCTCGTGGTCTTGCGCAGGCGCTGCCCGAGCACCTGCACGAAGCTCCAGAGCATCTTCGTCGCGAGGGCGGGCTCGCGCTTGATGATCTCGTAGAAGTCCTTGCGCCGGATCACCACGAGTCGCGTCGCCTCGTCGCCGCTGCCCGCCGTCGCCGACAGCGAGCGTACGGAGCGATCGACGAGCGACATCTCGCCGAAGTGATGGCCGCGCGCGAGCTCCGCGACGGTCACGCCGCCCTTCGCGAGCTTCACGGTGCCCGACAGCACCACGTACATCGCGTCCCCCGCCTGGCCCTGGCTGAAGATCACGCTCCCCCGCGCCGGCTCCGCGACCTCCGTGACATTCGTGACGCGCACCAGCTCCTTGTAGGAGAGGTAGCGGAACATCTGCATGCCCTTCAGCACCTCGAGCTTCAGCGAGATGTCGGTCGCACGGGGGTCGGTCGCGATCGCGGCACCCGACTCGCCGACCCGGATCACCACGGCCGTGATGTTGTCGTGCCCGCCGCCCTTGTTCGCCGCATCGATGAGCGCGCGGGGCACCTCCTTGACCTCGCCGGCCGCGAGCTGCTTCGGTAGCTCGGCCTCGTCGACGTAGGCGTACATCCCGTCCGAGCACAGCAGGAAGCGATCGCCGGGCAGGATGTCGAAATCGAACGTGTCGACCTCGACGCTCGAGTAGACGCCCACCGCGCGGGTCACCGCGTTCTTGTACTGCTTGTACGGCGAGCTCTCGATCTGCTCGCGGTTCAGCTTGCCGCGGCGCACGAGCTCGTTCATCAGCGAGTGGTCCTCGGTCAGCACGTGGCACTGGTTCTGGCGCGCGAGGTACACGCGGCTGTCGCCGACGTGCGCGATGAAGCCGCGCAGCTGATCGCCCGTGCCCGCGACGAGCAGCACCGTCGCGGTCGTCCCCATGCCGCGCTTCTCCTGCTCGACCTGCGCCCGCGCATGCACCGCGCTGCAGGCGGCCTGGATCGCGTGCTCGAGCACCTGCAAGATCTCGTACGCCTGCACGCCGGGGTGGTCGACGCGGTAGCGCTCGAGCAGATCGCGTCGCGTGTAGACCGCGTCACGGATCTCGTGGACCGTGATGGACGACGCCACCTCGCCCGCGGCATGTCCGCCCATGCCATCGGCGACCAAGAAGAGCCGGAGCTTCTTGTCGATGAGGAAGTTATCCTCGTTGTGCGTGCGCTGCCGACCGATATCGGTGGCGGCCGCGAACGTCAAATCCATGCCCGTACAGCGTAGAGCGCGGGGGCTACCTCGTCAAAGGTGCCCGCGGAAATCCGGAGCTGCTTCGCCTAGCATACCCGGTGCCAGCTCGGCCTTCACCAGCGCGTCGATCACCGTGCCGTTCGTGAGGCCCTCGTAGATGCGCCCGCCGATCACGAGCGCGGGTGCGTGGCGGACACCCGCGCGGCGTGCGGCAGTCACCCACTCGAGCGCCGTGTTGGCGTGGCTGGCGCGACAGGCAGACATCTCCGCGGAGACGATCCCGAGGTCGCGATCGACCGCATCGATGAGATCCTCGACCGCCACGTCCTTCGCGGGCCCTCGTCGCGCCAGCTCGTAGAACCGCGTGACCCACGTCCAGCCCGCGGACGCGGATAGCTCCTTCGGCGACGAGCCGACCCGTTCGGCGCACAGCGCTGCATCCGCGAGCAGGATCAGCTCGGTCGCGTCGTCCTGCGCGACGTCGAACCATGGCGCCCACAGGATCCGGACCTCGCTCGCGTAGCTCTGTTGCAGATTACGAAGCGCGCGCATCGAGTCGTTGCACGAGGTGTCGCTCGGCAGGCACAGCAGCACGACAGGGATCGTCCCCTCGGCGGGCTCCGCGGCTGGCCCGTACGACGGCAGCCCCGTCAGGTCCAGCGCGGGGGAGGCGAGCGGCGGCTCGGCGGCCTCGTCGGTCGCGCGGTCGTCCGGGTCCTCGCGCGAGGGCGGGCGAGCGACATACGGCGCCTCGGCGCGGCGAGCGCGTGCATCGAACGCAGCCGCGAGCTCGGGGAGGGGCACGCCCTCGTCGAGGAGGTCCTGCGCGCGAGCGTAGGCGGCGCTCAGCTCGTGCTCGAGGTCGCGGTCGCTTGCGGGCTGGCTGTTGAACAGCACGCCCGGCAGCGACCCGTTCAGCAGGCGCTGCAGCCGGTGCTCGCTCTCTGCAAATGCATCGGCGTACCGCCCCTCGGAGATGGCGGCGTCGACGCGCCGGGCGTCCATGCCGACCTTCGTCGCGAGGTCGAGCACCTGCTCGCGCGTGAGGCTCGTCGGCGTGCGCTGGAGGTGGAGCTCGTCCATGAGATCGAAGAAGTGCCCCTGGGCCTGCGCCTCGAGGGCGGCGATCGCGAGCTGGCCGTTCGAGGGGCGCTTGATCACGCGGTAGACGAGGCGCACGCGGGTGCGATGGGCGGCGGCGAGGCGCTCGAGGGCGCGGTACGTCGGCAGCGCCGCGGCGAGGCGAGGGGCGGGCTGGAAGAACAGCTCGATCGTCACCGGCGCGAACGCGGGGCCACGCGACGGCGGCGTGGCGGGCTCGCGGTGCTCGATGCGTACGACGGTGCCCGCGCGCCGTGCGGGTGCGGGCGGCGTGGCATGGCCGAGCGTCGCGCAGGTCAGCACCAGTGCTGCGACGACCGCTGCGTGATGCCTCATGGGGTCCGGTCCGCGGCGGCGGCGTGCGGCGGCGGCGGGGTGGCCGGGTCCATCGCTGCGGGATCCGGCTCGTCGAGCGGCTCGACGGAGGGCCACAGGTACGCGAAGTACAGCCCGGCCGAGACCACGAGCCCGAGGACGAGCGCGAGCACGAACGGTTCCCAGGTCACCCGGGGAGCATAGCTCGACGCGCGCAGCGCGGGGCAGACCAGCGGCGGAGTGCCCGGCGGACCGCGGGGCGGAGCCGGGCAGAGGGCCGGTCGCAATGATATACGTGACGCGCATGTACGGCCTTGTCCTGGCGCTCTCGTCCGCGACCACCGCGGCGACGACGGGTTTCCCCTTCGTCCACATGGGGGAGCTCAAGCTCGGCCCGCTCCCGCTGCAGTCGTTCGGCATCATCGTGGCGACGGGCGTGCTGATCGGGGCGTGGATCCTGCGGCGCTCCGCGGAGTGGCACGGGCTGTCCGACGATCTCATCCGCAGCCTGCTCGGCTGGGTCACGATCTCGGGGTTCATCGGCGCGCACGTGCTCGACGTGATCATGTACGAGCCGGGCAAGATCGGTGGGCTGAGCGAGTGGGCGATCTGGCCGCCGCAGAAGTGGCCCGGGCTGCTGCGGATCTGGGATGGCATCTCGTCGTACGGCGGCTTCGTCGGCGGCGCGCTCGGGTTCGCGATCTTCGTGTGGTGGAAGCGCCTGAAGCCGCGGCTCATGGCCGATGTCACGATCGTGGGGCTCCTGCCGGCGTTCTCGATCGGTCGCATCGGCTGCACGGTCGTGAGCGATCACATCGGCGCCGCCGTCGATCCCAATGCCTGGTACGCGAGCTTCGCGATGTGGTACCCGCGCTCGTTCGACACCGAGGTGGTTCGGAACCTCGCGCTGCACCAGCCCGGCACCGGGCCGATCCTCGCGTGGAACCTCGGGCTCATCGAGCTGCTCTACCTGATCCCCGTGAACGCGCTGATTCTCTGGCTCGCGTTCCGCCCGAAGCAGCGGATGCCGGCTGGCTTCCTGATCGCGCTCGCCGCACTGCTGTACGCGCCGGTCCGATTCTTCCTCGAGTTCCTCCGCCCGACGAGCACCGACCCGCTCCACGCCGGCCTCACGTTCGCGCAGTGGGCCTCGCTCGCCACCTTCACGGCCGCCGGCATCCTGGCGGCCCGACTCTTGAAGAACGGTGAGCCTGCGGCGGTCGTCGCGCCCACCTCCGGTGCGGCGCAGGCGCTCCTCCGGCAGACCAGTGACCAAGTCGACAAGGAGCGCCTCATGTCCACCGATCCCAAGACCACGCCGAAGGCCGTCGCGACGACGGCGTCCTCGGCATCCTCCAAGGCCGCTGGCGACAGCAAGGCCCAGACTCCGAAGACCGAGTACACGAACGACCCGGCGAAGGCGTCGCCCAACTGGGAGGAGCCTGCCGACGACGGTGCCGCGGTCGACCAGGCGGAGATCGCCTCGGCTGCGCAGCCAGTGTCGACGACCAAGCCCGCGTCGCCGACCAAGCCGTCGAAGTCGTAGCGCGCGCGCTCACCCGTGGCCGCAGCGCACCTCGGGCGATGCGGGCGCGCGCGGGCAGGTCCGTGTCGACGACGGACTCGCCGGTAGCGTCAGCGACCGCGTGCGCGGGTCGCGGCAGGGGGCTTCGCGGGCTTCGCGGGCTTCGTTGCGGCGCGAGCCCTCGGGGTCGATGCGGGCTTGCCCCTCGGCGCGAGCTTCGACCGGGCCTTCGGTGCGAGCTTGGCCTTCGCCT